>CAISHQ010000042.1 GCA_903885195.1 uncultured Pseudomonadota bacterium
CCCGCACCGATGGTCGCGCCCTCGCCGACCGTAATCGGCGCCACCAGTACGGAGTTCGAGCCGGTGTGGGCGTCATCACCGATCGTGGTGTGATGCTTGTTGGCACCGTCGTAGTTGGCAATGATAGTCCCGGCGCCAATGTTCACTCGGGCGCCGACCGTCGCATCTCCTACATACGCCAAATGATTGGCTTTAGCGCCTACTGCCAGGGACGAATTTTTGACTTCGACGAAGTTGCCAATGTGCACCTCGGCGGCCAGGGCGGCGCCAGGGCGCAAGCGAGCGAAGGGACCGATGATTGAGCCCGCACCCACGCTTGCCTCCTCGATCACGCAGTGTGACTGCACACGTACGTCGTGGTCGATGCGACAGTCGCGCAGCACGCAGTGGGGACCGATGTGCACCCGATCGCCGAGTTGCACCTCGCCCTCGAACACCACGTTGGCGTCAATGAATACGTCGCGGCCGGTGCGCAGGTTGCCGCGCACATCAAGACGTGCGGGATCGACCATGGTCACTCCGGCGAGCATCAGGTCGCGAGCGCGCCCGGCACGGTAATGGGCCTCGACTTCGGCGAGCTGCAGCTTGTCGTTGATGCCGAGGACTTCGGCCATCGTCGGCGAAACCAGCGGGGCGATCGCCACCTTGTCGCGCACCGCCATCGCAATGATATCGGTGAGGTAGTACTCGCCCTGCGCATTGCTGTTCTTGAGTTTGCCGAGCCAGCGGCGCAGCCACTTCACCGGCACCGCCATGACACCGGTGTTGCCCTCTCGGATCTTGCGTTCGCGCGCGGTGGCATCCTTCTGCTCGACAATGCGGCGGACTTTGCCGCGCGCATCGCGCACGATGCGACCGTAGCCCGTCGGATCCTCGAGCATGACCGTGAGCAAGCTCATGGTCTTGGGTCCGGCCAAGGCGACGAGTGAGCGCAGCGTGTCGGCACTGACGAGCGGCACATCACCGTAGAGAATCAGCGCGAGCTCGCCATCGTGCAGTGCGGGCAGGGCCTGTTGCACGGCGTGTCCTGTTCCGAGCTGCTCGGCCTGCAGACACCAGGAGGAGACGGGTGCGTCGGCCAAGGCGCCACGCACGACATCGCCGCCGTGCCCGTACACGACATGCAGCGAAACCGGTTGCAGCGTGCACGCGGTGTCGATCACGTGCCGCAGCAGCGGCTTTCCGGCGAGCGGTTGCAGCACCTTGGGCAGGTCGGATTTCATCCGCTTGCCCTGTCCGGCAGCGAGGATGACGATCGACAGCGGTTGGCCCGGCTGCGCGGGCATGGTCAGCCTTTGATCTTGCGCAGCTTCTGGATCATCTTCAGCTGCGCAGCCGCCCGCGCGAGCTCGGCAAGCGCTTCGGCCTGCTCGATCTTGTCGATGTTGCCCTTCAGCACTTCCTCAGCCCGCTGCTTGGCTTCGATGGCCGCAGCCTCGTCCATGTCCTTGGCCCGTACCGCCGTATCGGCGAGTACGGTGATCTTCTTCGGCTGGATCTCGAGGGCGCCACCACCGACAAAGAAAAACTGCTCCTGACCATCCGGCGTCTGCACGCGCACTTCGCCCGACTTGATCATGGTGAGCAGCGGCGCGTGACGCGGCGCGATGCCGATCTCGCCTTGCGCGGCAGGCACAAACACCATCTTCGCGGGGCCGGAGAAAATCTCGCCCTCGGCGCTGACGATGTCGCAGTGGATGGTGGTGTCCGCCATGGCTGTGTGCTCGTGTGGGCGCGGCAATTACTGCAGCGTCTTGGCCTTCTCCACGGCCTCGTCGATCGAACCGACCATGTAGAAAGCCTGCTCGGGCAGGTTGTCGTATTCGCCGGCAAGGATACCCTTGAAGCCGCGGATGGTTTCCTTGAGCGGGACGATCTTGCCGTCCTGGCCCGTGAACACCTTCGCAACGTTGAAGGGCTGAGAAAGGAAGCGCTGGATCTTGCGCGCGCGGAACACGGTGAGCTTGTCCTCTTCGGAAAGCTCATCCATGCCGAGGATCGCAATGATGTCTTGCAGTTCCTTGTAGCGCTGCAGAACGTTCTGGACACCGCGCGCGACGTTGTAGTGCTCTTCGCCCACCACCAGCGGGTCGAGCTGACGGCTCGTGGAGTCGAGCGGATCGACTGCCGGATAAATGCCAAGCGCAGCAATCTGCCGCGACAACACGACGGTGGCGTCGAGGTGCGCGAAGGTCGTGGCGGGCGACGGGTCGGTCAAGTCGTCGGCCGGAACGTAGACGGCCTGGATCGAGGTGATCGAGCCGGTCTTGGTCGAGGTGATGCGCTCCTGCAGCACGCCCATTTCTTCGGCGAGAGTGGGCTGGTAACCCACCGCCGAGGGCATACGACCAAGCAGTGCCGACACTTCAGTGCCGGCCAGGGTGTAGCGGTAGATGTTGTCGACGAAGAACAGCACGTCGCGACCCTTGCCGCCGTCTTCGCGCACTTCGTCGCGGAAGTACTCGGCCATGGTCAGGCCTGTGAGCGCGACGCGCAGGCGGTTGCCCGGCGGTTCGTTCATCTGGCCGTACACCATCGCCACCTTGGAGTTCTCGAGCTTCTCGAGATCGATGACGCCCGACTCCGCCATCTCGTGGTAGAAGTCGTTGCCTTCGCGGGTACGCTCACCGACACCCGCGAACACCGACAAGCCGCTGTACTGCTTGGCGATGTTGTTGATGAGCTCCAGCATGTTCACGGTCTTGCCGACACCCGCGCCACCGAACAAGCCAACTTTGCCGCCCTTGGCGAAGGGTGCGAGCAGGTCGATGACCTTGATGCCGGTGACGAGCAGATCCTGGCCGCCAGCCTGTTCATCGTACGAGGGCGCCGGACGGTGGATCGACCACTTTTCCTTGGAGGCCACGGGACCACGGTTATCCTGCGGCGCACCGAGCACGTCCATGATGCGACCGAGCGTCGCCGAACCCACTGGCACCGAGATCGGCGCACCAGTCGATTCGACCGCGAGGCCGCGCTTCAAGCCTTCCGATGCGCCCATCGCGATGGTTCGCACAACGCCATCACCGAGCTGCTGCTGCACTTCCAGCGTCAGATCGACGTCGGTGAGCTTCAGCGCCTCGTAGACCTTCGGGATCGAGTCGCGGGGAAACTCCACGTCGATGACCGCGCCGATGATCTGCGTAATCTTGCCCGTTGCCATGTCGGTACCCTGTGCCTTGAATCGTTGAATGCGTGATGTAGCGAGGGAAATCAGACGGCTGCTGCGCCGCCGACGATCTCCGCCAGTTCTTTGGTGATCGCGGCCTGCCGCGCCTTGTTGTAGATGAGCTGCAGGTCACCGATCAGGTTGCCCGCGTTGTCCGATGCGGCCTTCATGGCCACCATGCGTGCCGCCATTTCACAGGCCACGCTCTCAACGGCTGCGCGGTAGACCTGCGACTCGATGTAGCGCATCAGCACACCATCGAGGATGTCCGCCGCATTGGGCTCGTAGATGTAATCCCACATGTCCTGCAGTTCGCCATCGTCGATGGTCTGCGCGGGCAAGAGCTGCGTCACGGTGGGCTTCTGCGTCATGGTGTTGACGAACTCGGCATTGACGATGAACAGCCGATCGATGCTGCCGTCACGGTAGGCGTCGAGCATGACCTTGACTGAACCGAGCAACTGCCTGACGTGCGGCTTGTCGCCGAGCCCCGTGGCGCTTGCGAGGATCGGCGTGCCGAGACGGCGGAAGAAGGCCACGCCCTTGCTGCCGAGCAGGCACAGGTTGACCTTGGCACCCTTGCCTTGCCACTCACGCATCAACAACAGCGTACTCTTGAACACGTTGGTGTTGAGAGCGCCGCAGAGGCCGCGATCGCTCGATACGACGATGATGCCCACCGACTTCGGCTCGCGCTCGACGAGGAACGGATGCTTGTAGTCGGGGTTCGCCTTGTTCAGGTGACCGATCACGACGCGGATCTTCTCGGCATACGGACGCGATAGACGCATGCGATCCTGGGCACGACGCATCTTGCTCGCCGCAACCATTTCCATGGCCTTGGTGATCTTCTGAGTGCTCTTCACACTCGCGATCTTGGTGCGTATTTCCTTGGTGCCGGGCATGTCTGCGGGTACTCGCTCGGGTTTAGGATCAGTAGGTGCCGGTCGCGATGAAGTCTTCGCAGATCTGCTTCAGCGTTGCCTCGTGCTTCTTCAGCACAGGCTCGGCGTTGATGGCATCCAGCGACGCCTTGTGCGAAGCCTTGGCAAAGGCTTGCAAGGCCGCTTCAAAATCCACGACCTTCTTGCGATCGACCTTGTCCATGTAGCCGTTGTTGACCGCGTAGATCGACAGCGCCATCTCCGCGACCGACATCGGCGCGTACTGCTTCTGCTTCATGACTTCAGTCACACGCACGCCGCGCTCGAGCTGCCGGCGAGTGGCATCGTCGAGATCCGACGCGAACTGCGCAAACGCCGCGAGCTCGCGGTACTGTGCAAGCGCGAGGCGAATGCCACCGCCCAGCTTCTTGATGATGTCGGTCTGCGCGGCGCCACCGACGCGCGACACCGAGATGCCGGCGTTCATCGCTGGGCGGATGCCCGCGTTGAAGAGGTCAGTCTCGAGGAAGATCTGACCATCGGTGATCGAGATCACGTTGGTCGGCACGAACGCCGTCACGTCACCGGCTTGGGTTTCGATGATCGGCAGACCCGTGAGCGAGCCGGTCTTGCCCTTCACGGCACCCTTGGTGACCATCTCGACGTACTCCTCGTTGACGCGCGCGCTGCGCTCGAGCAAACGGGAGTGGAGATAGAACACGTCGCCGGGGAATGCTTCGCGACCCGGCGGGCGGCGCAGCAGCAGCGAGATCTGGCGATAGGCAACGGCCTGCTTCGACAGATCGTCATAGATGATCAGGGCGTCTTCGCCATTGTCCATGAAGTACTCGCCCATGGTCACGCCGGCATAGGCCGACAGGTACTGCATGGCAGCGGGCGTGGAGGCGGAGGCGGCGACGATGATGGTGTGCGCCATCGCGTCGTTTTCTTCGAGCTTGCGCACCACGTTCGCGATGGTCGATTGCTTCTGGCCGATCGCCACGTAGACGCACTTAATGCCCGAGGACTTCTGGTTGATAATCGTATCGATGGCGAGAGCGGTCTTACCGGTCTGACGGTCACCGATGATGAGCTCGCGCTGACCGCGACCCACAGGCACCATCGCGTCGACGGCCTTGTAGCCGGTCTGCACCGGCTGGCTCACCGACTTGCGGTAGATCACGCCCGGCGCCACGCGCTCGATCGGCGCCGTGCGGGTGGTCTTGAGCGGACCCTTGCCGTCGATCGGGTTGCCGAGCGCATCGACAACGCGACCCAGCAGTTCCGGACCCACCGGTACTTCGAGGATGCGGCCCGTGGTTTTCACGGTGTCGCCTTCCTTCAACGACTTGTAGTCGCCGAGCACGACCGAGCCGACCGAGTCCTGCTCGAGGTTCAGCGCAAGGCCGAACAGGTTGCCGGGGAATTCGATCATCTCACCGTAGCGCACGTCGGCGAGGCCATGGATGCGGCAGATGCCGTCCGTGACCGACACGACCGTACCCACGTTGCGGGCTTCGGCGGCCGAAGAAAACTTGTCGATGCGCTGCTTGATGAGATCGGAGATCTCGGATGCCTTGATGGACATGTGTGGTCCTCTGAAAATCCTGCGACGGCCGGCTCAGGCGCCAGCCATGGTGTTACCGAGTCGTTCGATGCGCCCGCGCAGCGAGCCATCGACGACGAAATCTCCTGCGCGCACGACCGCACCGCCGATCAGCGACGGATCGACCGTCGTGTTCAGCCGTACCGTGCGCCGCAGGCGGCGTGTCAGGGCGTCGCTGAGCTTGGCGCCCTGCTCGGCCGTCAGCGGCAACGCCGAAGTCACCGTGACGTCCACGGTGTTCTCGACGTCGGCACGCAACGCAGCGTACTGAGCGGCGATCTGCGGCAACAGCAGCAGACGGCCGTTGTCGGCGAGCAGCTGCACGAAGTTGCGTGCTTTCTCGTCGCCCGCAGCGCCACAGAGCTCGAGCACGAAGCCCACGAGCTCCGCACGCTGCACGTGCGGATTGCCGACCAGTGCCGCAACCCGATCGTCCGACAGCACGGCGGCCGCCTTGTCGAGCATCTCGCCCCACGGTGCGAGCTGCCCTGCGGCGTGCGCGTGTTCGAACGCCGCTCGGGCGTACGGCCGGGACAAGGTTGCGTCATCAGCCACGGGCGATCTCGTCTGCAAGCTTGTCGAGCAACTGCGCGTGCGTCTTGGCGTCGACTTCGCGCTCGAGCAGCCGCGAGGCGCCCGCCACCACCATGGTGCCGAACTCCTTGCGCAGTTGGTCGCGGGCGCGGTTCGTCTCGGTGGACGCTTCATCGCGTGCCGCCGCAACGATGCGTGCGCCTTCGCCCTGCGCCGCCTGCTTGGCGGCCTCGAGTGCCTCGATGGAACGCCGCGAGGCCTGATCCTCGATGGCCTTGGCGCGCTCACGCGCTTCGCGGACGATCGCATCGGCGCGCGAGGTGGCCTCGGCAAGGTCCTTTTGGCCCTTGTCCGCAGCTGCCAGCCCGTCGGCAATCTTCTTTTGTCGCTCCTCGATGGCGCCGATGATCGACGGCCAACCGAAGCGCATGACGAGCCAGGCTACCGCGAGGAACGCGAGACCCTGGATGATCAGCGTGACGGTGATACTCATGCTCTTCTACCCCTGTGTCCTGAATCGGCATCGGTCCGACGGACCGACGCGGGCGGCATCAGCCGACGCCGAGGGCCGACAGGAACGGGTTCGCGAAGATGAGCAGCAGCGCGATGGCGACACCGATGATGGGCACCGCGTCGAGCAGGCCGGCGACGATGAACATCTTGGTCTGCAGCATGTTGGTCAGCTCAGGCTGACGGGCCGCGCCTTCGAGGAACTTGCCGCCGAGCAGCGCGAAGCCGATGGCGGTACCGAGCGCGCCGAGACCGATGAGCAGACCCGCAGCGATCACGGTCATGCTCATGACGTCAGCGATCTGGGTAATGTTTTCCATTGCAAATCTCCGTGAGTAACGAAACGAACGAAATCAGTGTTCCTGCACAGCCATGCTGAGGTAGACGACCGTCAGCATCATGAAGATGAAGGCTTGCAGGGTAATGACCAGAATGTGGAACGCGGTCCAGATGAAGCCGGCGAGGAACTGCATCGGCGCCATGGCCCAGGTGAGGCCGCTGGCAAACGAACCGCCGAGCGTCATGCAGGCGATGAGGATGAAAATCAGCTCGCCAGCGTACATGTTGCCGAACAGTCGCAGGCTGAGCGACAGCGGGCGCACCAGCTCTTCGATGATGCGCAGCAGCAAGTTGGCCGGGGCAAGCAGGATGGTGCCGACGGCCCCATGCGCATGGAACGGCGCAGTGAACATCTCGCCGACAAACTTGCCCACGCCCTTGTGCTTGATGGCGTAGTACTGAATGAGGATGAAGACGCAGATCGCCATGCCGAAGGTGGTCGACAGATCGGCGGTGGGCACGACCCGCAGGTACGGGATGCCCGCGGCATGCGCCGACGCCGGCAGCAAGTCGACGGGGATCATGTCCATGAAGTTCATCAGGAACACGAGCGCGAAGATGGTGAGCGCGAGCGGCGCGATAAAGCGCGTCTTGGCCGGGAAGGTTTCGCGCACGATGCCATCGATGCCTTCGATCAGCATCTCTATGGCGCACTGCAGCTTGCCTGGTACACCAGCCGTGGCACGGCGCGAGGCGCGCAGGAAGACGAAGAGGAAAATGACGGCGAGCAGAACCTTGAAGAAGATGCTGTCGAGGTTGAGGGCCATGAACGGACCCTCGCCAACCGAGACGGTAAGGTGTTGGAGGTGGTGCTTGATGTAGCCCGTCATGCCTCCCGCTTCGCCTTCAGCCGCCATCGTGACCCGCCCTCATCTCAAGTACGCAACGCCGATCCAGAAGCCCACTTGCCCTGCGAGCATGCCCAGCAAGAAGGGCAGCGGCGCGAGGCCTGCAACGGCCAGTGCCAACCAAACGGCGAGCACCACCCAAATCCATTTGAGGCCTTCGCCCACCCACATCGCGCGAGCAATGCGAGCGGCCGGTGCCACCCCTGGCGAAAACAATCGCCACCCAAACACGAGATTGCCGACGGCGACCACTGCGCCGCCTGCCAGAGCTGCCACGGCGGCATTGCCGCCTGAAAACCCCGCGATGACCAGAGCCATCAGCAATGCTGCGGCCAGTTGAACTGCAGCGAATCTCGCCACGAGGCGCTTGCCTCGAACAGTCGGATCGTTGCGGGGTTCCGTGTTTCGGGCGCGCATTGTAGTGGTGCGACCCCGCCGCTTCAATGGATATGGGACAGAATCCCGTCCAGCTCGTCCAGCGAGTTGTACGTCACCACCAAACGCCCCTTGCCACTCTTGCCCGAATGCTCGATCGCCACCTTGGCGCCCAGCGTGTCGGACAGCCGGCCCTCGAGCTCACGGATGTTGGCATCGGCCGAACTGGAGGAGTCGCTCCCTGCACTGGACGAACCGCCCTTATCGGGCGGATTGATCAGCCGGCGAACCAATGCCTCTGTTTCACGAACTGATAGGCCTTTTTTAACGACCAATTGGGCCACTTCGGTCTGCCGCCGAGGCGGGCTCAAGCCGAGCAGCGCACGTGCGTGGCCCATTTCGAGTTCCCGCCGATCGACGAGTTCGGCCACCTCGGGCGCAAGCTCGAGCAGGCGAAGGAGGTTGCTGACCGTGGCGCGCGAGCGGCCAACGGCATCGGCGGCCTGCTGATGGGTGATCTCGAACTCGCGAATCAGCCGGTCGAGGGCGCGAGCCTCTTCGAGCGGGTTGAGGTTTTCGCGCTGGATGTTCTCGATGAGCGCCATCGCAATGGCGTTCTCGTCCGGCACACGGCGGACAATCGCCGGGATCTCGGCGAGGCCTGCAAGTTGCGCCGCGCGCCAGCGGCGCTCGCCGGCGATGATTTCGTATCGCGTCGCCGGGCCTACCGGCGCACCCGGCATGTCGAGCGGACGCACCACAATCGGCTGTACCACGCCCTGCGCGCGGATCGAGTTGGCCAGATCCTCGAGGGTCTCTTGTCGCATGTCGACGCGCGGCTGGTATCGCCCGCGTTGCAGCACATCGAGTGGCAGGCGGCGCAATTCGTCGCCGGGAACGGTCCGCGGTGCCGACTCGGTCGGGCTGCCGACAGCGCCCGCTGCGGCGGGCCGAGCAGGCGCCATCTGGCCGAGCAGGGCATCGAGGCCACGACCGAGGCTGGGCTTCTTCTGGTTCATGCGCGCGATGATAACGGAGTCGGGCCAACCGCCGCGGCAGCAACCGCGCGCGGCTGATTCTCCGCGATGCCGAGAAAGATCTCGCGAAAGGCGACGTAACTGAGCGCGCCGAAGAAGCAATACAGCACCGGCACGAACGGCGGCAGCAGCAAACCGAACAGCACCGGCAGGACCACGAACATCAATGCGATGCCGAGCATCGGCAGCAGGTTGCGCATCTGCCCAGCCGCGCTCAGTCGCCAGGCATCGCGAAACGGCAGACCCAGCAGGGTCATGCACGGAAACTGGAAGAACGACGTGAGCCCGGGAATGTTGAGCCCGAAGTAGGTCAGGCCGAGGGCGAACGCCGAGTAGACGAACACCTGACGCAGGGCGATGAACCCATCAGGGGAGAGCACCTCGACCGAGTTGCGTGCCGTGTAGAGCACGTTCCACCAAGCCACACCCGGCCGTGCAAGCAGCAAGACCCACACGAGCGCACCGGCCACCGTGATGAGGGCGGCGAACCCGAGCAGTACTCGTGCGTGCGCCCGCAGCATCGCCAGCACTTCACCGGGAGTGCCGCGGCCGCTGCGATCGATCTCGGCCGCGATCAACACGCAGGCCAGCAGGGATGTGACCGCCAACACGCCCTCGAGCAAGGGCCAGCGATGCGCGGCGAACATGGTCAGACACATGAGCAGCGACAGACCGAGCCAGAACCCGGCGCCGCGCCACAACAACTCGGCCGCTTGCCGCTGCCATCGCCACAAAGCCCCGGGTGCGGCCGTTCGCGGTTCGAGCAGCACGCAATGCGCCCGCCGAAGCCGTGCTCAGGCGGTCGCGCGCGCGGCCGCCGCGAGCTCGGCGGGCGAACCCTGAGCCCGACCAATCATCTCGCCGGCGAGCGCGAGATAGGCGAGGGCGCCGCGAGAGTTGGCATCGTAGAGAATCGCGGGCTTGCCGAACGAGGGGGCTTCGGCGAGGCGCACGTTGCGCGGAATGATGGTGCGGAACACCTTGTCGCCAAAGTGGGCGGTGAGCTGGCCGCTGACTTCTGTGGCGAGGTTGTTGCGCGGGTCGTACATCGTGCGCAGCACGCCCTCGATCTGCAGTGAAGGATTCACGGCGGCACGAATCTGCTCGATGGTCGACATCAAGGCCGTGAGTCCCTCGAGCGCGTAGTACTCGCACTGCATCGTCACGAGCACGCTATCCGCCGCGACCAGTGCATTGACGGTGAGCATGTTCAGGGACGGTGGGCAGTCGATGAGGATGACATCAAACTCCTCGCGCACGGGCTGCAGCGCAGTGCGCAAGCGCAATTCACGACCCACGGTCAAGGACAGCAGCTGCACTTCGGCGGCAGTGAGGTCCTGGTTCGCAGGCAGCAGGCTCATGGCGGGGCTTTCGAGCATCAGCATCGCCTCGCCGACCGTGCAATCACCCACCAGCACATCGCCCACCGTGCGTTCGAGCGTGTTCTTTTCGACACCGCAGCCCATGGTGGCGTTGCCCTGCGGATCGAGATCAACGAGCAGCACCCGTCGGCGTGTCATCGCCAGCGAGGAGGCAAGATTGACGGCGGTGGTGGTTTTCCCGACGCCACCTTTCTGGTTGGCGACAGCGATGACGCGGCTCATGGCGGCAAGTCTAGCCGACCCGCTGCAGCATCACGACATGTCGTTCACCGTCGAGACCGGGGACATGCAGGTCATGCTCGGCTTCGATGTGCCAATGCGCGGGAAGACCCTGCCGCTCCTCGGCCTGACGCCGCCCCTTCATGGCAAGCAGCCGCGTACCGACGCCGCAGTAACCCTCGGCGAGGCGCAGCAGTTCCGGCAACGGTGCACAGGCCCGCGCCACGACCGTATCGAAAGGGCCCTGTACGGCCATCTCCCGACCACCCGCACGCGCGTGCACAGCCTCGACGTTGCGCAAGCCGAGCGTGCGCACCGCATGAGCGACGAAACGGATCTTCTTGCCGTTCGAGTCGAGCAGCACGAAACGACGCTGCGGAGCGGCAATGGCGAGAGGCAGACCCGGAAATCCCGCGCCCGTGCCGATGTCGAGCACGCGCTCACCCGCCAGGAACGGCAGGATCGACAGGCTGTCGAGCAGGTGATGGGTCAGCATCTCGCGCCGCTCGGTGATCGCCGTCAGATTGAAGCTTCGATTCCAGTGCGCCAGCTCATCGAGCAAGCGACACTGCGCCGCGGCCTGCGCGGCATCGAGTTCGACGCCGAGCGCGCGCGCATCGCGGATCAGTTGCTCGGCTTCGCTCACGCGCGCAACGGCTCAGCCGATCTTCACGACCGTGCGACCGGTCACCGTGCCCTGCAGGTACGCCGCAAAGGCGCCTGGCAACTCATCGAAGCCGATAGTGCGCGTGGCGATCGCGGCGAGATGACGCGGCTTCAGATCCGTGGCAATGCGATTCCACACGACGAGCCGCAGATCACGCAGCGTGGCGGAAGAATTGATGCCCAGAATATTCACGCCGCGCAGGATGAACGGCATGACGGTGGTCTTGAGTTCTGCACCACCGGCCAAACCGATGCTGGCAATGTTGCCCCAGTTGTCCACGGTGCGCGTCAGCCACGTGAGCGTCTCGCCGCCGACGTTGTCGATCGCGCCGCCGAAGCGCGCCGCCTCGAGCGGACGCTTGCCGTAGTCGATGTCCGCACGCAGCAGCACTTGTGCGGCACCGAGCGACTTGAGGTAGTCGGTCGATTCGACCTTGCCGGTCACCGCGATGACCTCGTAGCCGCGTCCCGCCAGCATATCGATGGCAACGCTGCCAACCCCGCCCGTGGCGCCCGTGACGACGATCGGGCCGCGCGCTGGTGTCTGCCCATTGTGTTCCATGCGATGGATGGCGAGCGCTGCGGTGAACCCCGCAGTGCCGAGCGTCATGGCCTTGAACGCGTCGAGTCCCGGCGGCATTGGAATGACCCAATCGCCTCTCAGTCTCGCGTACTCGGCGTAACCGCCGTCGTGAACTTCAGAGAGGCCACAGCCGGTGACGAGCACGTGATCGCCGGGCTGGTAGCGAGCGTCGGTCGAGGTCTCGACCACGCCCGCGAGATCGATGCCCCCGACCAGCGGGTACTTGCGCAGGATCTTGCCGGCACCGGTCGCGGCGAGCGCGTCCTTGTAGTTGATGTCCGAGTACATCACGCGCACGACGACCTCGCCCGACGACAAATCATCGAGCGTGAGTTGTTCAAACCGCGCGACGATCTGCTTGTCGATTTCGTGGATGCGAAATGCCTTGAAACTCCTGCTCATGATTTCCTCCGCGACAACCAGACGAGCAGCCCGTCGGTGTTGAGGGCGACGTCGTTTTCCAGCAACCCGTCCACCTCGGCGCCGCTCAGGCGGCAGCCGTGACGACGCACCTCGTCGCGCAGGAACGCAGCGAGATCCGTGCGGATCGCTTGCCGTGCGGACTCGGCATCGAGCGCCGCATGGCTGCGGGCGATGCGTACGTACTCGCCGATCTGTCGCTCGAGATCCGCGCCGATGCGCACGAGGTCACGCACCTCACCGTAGTGGGTGAAATACGCCGCTTGCGGCTGCAAGGCGAGAATGCGTCGAATCGAGTCGACCAGCTGATCGGGATCAAACTGCGTGGGCGTGGTAGTCGGCAGCGCCAGCGCCCGACCGTCGACGTCGAACTCGCGATACGACAAACCGAACGTGTCCCCGGTAAAAATACCGCGGGAGTGATGATCGAAGATGGCTTGATGATGCAGCGCATGCCCAGGCGTATGCAGGATCTCGAGTCCTCGACCGGCGAGCGAGAAATGCTGACCGGGGCTGCTCGCCACTACCCTCGCCGCGTCGATCGGCAGAATCTCGCCATACAACCTTGCGTAGGTCTCGGCACCGTACACAGCGATCGAGGCTTCGATGAGCTTGCGGGGATCGATCATGTGCGGCGCACCGCGCGGATGCAGCACGGCCTGCGCATTCGGCAAAGCCTGCATCAGCTGACCTGCACCGCCCGCATGATCGAGGTGCACGTGCGTGAGGAACACGAAGTCGACGGCCGTCGGCGCGAGGGAGAGATCATCGAGTGCCGCGAGCAGCAGCGGCACCGAGTGCGATACACCTGTGTCGACGAAGGCCGCACGACCTTCGTGCACAATCAGATGAGAGGCATCGAACACCGGCCGCACGTAAGCCGTGTCGATGGCGTGAATGCCGTGGTCGTAGTGAATCATTTGCCGAGCACGTCCTTCCACTTCTCTTCGAACGCCCAGACCTCCTCGAAACCGACCATGCGGCAAAAATCGTCAAAACCGAACAGAGGGACCTCCGGCGAAACGCTGGTGCCGGTGGCTTTGAGGTTGTGCATTGCCCGCTCGATCGCGGCGCTCGCCGACAGCGCGGCCATCGCCGGCCAGATGGCCAGCCGATAACCGAACGAGGCCAGCTCCTTCGCCGGACGGATCGGCGTTTTGCCGCCATCGGACATGTTCGCCATCATCGGCGCACGAATGAGCGAACAGGCGCGCCGCATCTCCTCCTCGGACTGCAGCGATTCGACGAAGACGAGATCCGCGCCGGCCTCAGCGTAAGCCGCGCCACGGCGCACCGCTTCTTCGAAACCGAGACCCGTACGAGCATCGGTGCGCGCGATGACGAGGAAATTCGGGTCGGTGCGCGAATCGACGGCAACGCGCACCTTGGCCACCATGTCCTCGAGCGGAATCACGCGCCGATACGGCGTGTGGCCGCATTTCTTCGGAAACTCCTGATCTTCGATCTGGATGGCGCTGACGCCCGCGCGTTCGTAGCCGCGCACGGTGTGCTGCACGTTGAGCAGACCACCGAAGCCGGTATCGGCATCGGCGATCACCGGCGCCGAGGACTTCTCGACGACCTTGGCGATGCGCGAGAGCATGTCGGTGTACGTGGCAAGACCCGCATCGGGGATGCCGAGGTGCGACGCCGTGAGCCAGAACCCCGAGGCATACACCGCATCGAAGCCGACCCGCTCGGCCAGCATCGCCGAGATCATGTCGAAGACGCCCGGAGCCACGATGAACTCGCCGGCATCGAGTTTTTGTTTCAGACGAGGGTCGGCCATCGGGCGCTCCGCAGCAGCATTGGACACGGTTGCAAGGTCGGGCAACATAGCAGACATGACCTACCGATACACCGCACGCACCCTGCTTTCCCTGCTCGCGACCAGCCTCGTGCTGCTCGGCGCAACCCCAGCCGCTACCCAACCCGTCGCGCCGCAACGCACCGAGCTCGGCGCGCTCGTGCTCGATGGCGTACCCGCCCATTCGGCACGCGTCACCCGCACCCTGGACACGTGGCTCGCCGGCCGCAGTGCCGGCTTCCAGGATTTCCTCGCCGACGGCAGCGTACTGATCAGCACGCGCTTCGGTGACGTGGCGCAGATCCATCGCGTCGCTGCACCCGGTGCCGACCGTGAGCAACTCACCTTCGAGAGCGAACCGGCCACAGGTGCGCGCGGCCAACCCGGTGCACGGCCGGGCACGTTCGTATTCGCGCGTGATCGGGGTGGCAACGAAAACGCCCAGTTGTATCTGTATTCGCTCGCCGATCGCAGCCAACGGCGCCTCACAGACGGGACCTCGCGTCATGGCGGTGCGCTCTGGTCACGCGATGGCAAGCGACTCGCCTTTCACGGCAATGCGCGCAACGGCACGCAGCAGGACATCTACGTGGCCGACGTGAGCCGCACCGGCAATCCGCGCCTCGTGGTGGCCTCGCAGGGCCAGACCTGGTCGCCGGCCGACTGGTCGCCCGACGATCAAAGATTGCTGCTCGTCAATTACATCTCGGTGACCGACGCGGAACTGTATGTCGCGGAGGTGTCGAGCGGCGCGTTCCGCAGGATCGCGCTGCCGCAGACCGGCATCGGTGGCGCAAAATTCTCGGCCGATGGCCGCGGCGTGTTTTTCACGGCCGATCTGGGTGGCGAATTCCAGCAGCTGCGCTACATCGATTTGCAGGACAGCAGCGTGCGCACGCTGACCGCAGAGCTCGAGTGGGACATCGACGACTTCGAGGTCGGGCCCGACGGACGCTATCTCGCTTACGTCGCCAACGTCGACGGCTACAGCCGGCTCGCCATTCTCGATCTCGGCGCTGCCGAGACGCTGCGCCCGAACGGCCTGCCCGACGGCCTGATCTTCAACCTGCGGTTCAACCGCGAGGGCAACACCCTCGGCATGAGCATCGAAAGCGCGCGCTCGCCGGGCGACGTATGGACCTACGAGTTGCCGACGCGCAAGGCAACGCGCTGGACCCGCAGCGAAATGGGTCCGCTCGATCCCTCGCGCCTCGTCGATGCGGAACTCGTCCGCTATCCGACTTGGGACCGCGATGGCAACAAGCCGCGGCAGATCCCCGCTTTCGTCTACCGTCCGCGCAGCGCGGGCCCGCACCCGGTCGTGATCGACATCCACGGTGGGCCCGAGGGCCAGTCACGCCCGGGTTACAACGCCTTCCTGCAGTATCTCGTCAATGAACTCGGCTACGTGGTGATCCAGCCGAACGTGCGTGGCTCGACCGGTTACGGTCGTCGCTACACGATGCTCGACAACGGTCGGCTGCGCGAAGACTCGGTGCGCGACATCGGCTCGTTGCTGGTGTGGATCGGCACACGTAACGAGTTCGACGCCTCGCGCGTTGCGGTGATGGGTGGCTCGTACGGCGGCTATATGGTGCTCGCCTCGCTGATCGCCTACGGCGAGCGGCTGCGCGGCGGCATCGACGTGGTCGGCATCAGCAACTTCGTCACGTTTCTCACCAACACGGCGGGCTATCGTCGCGACCTGCGTCGCGTCGAATACGGCGATGAGCGCGACCCGGACATGCGTCGGTTTCTGCAACGCATCTCGCCGCTCACCCGCGCGAACATGATCCGCAAGCCGCTGCTTGTCGTGCAGGGAATCAACGACCCGCGCGTGCCAGCCTCGGAGAGTGAACAGATGGTCGCGCAAGTGCGCGCCAACGGCGGCGAGGTGTGGTACCTCGCGGCCAAGGACGAGGGTCACGGCTTTCGCAAGAAAACAAACCGCGACTTCTACCTGAAGACGGCGGCCACATTTCTGGAGGAGCTCGCCGCGCGCTGAGGCGCGCGGCCGTTACTTGCGGCGCGAGGTCTCGAGACCCGGCTTCTGCGCGGCGTAGTACGCGGCGAGCGCCTTGATGTCTGCAGCCGACAACTGCGCCGCGAATCCCGCCATGATGGCGTTCTTGCGACCGCCCTTCTTGTAGTCGGTCAGCGCCCGCTCGAGATAATCGGCGTGCTGGCCAGCGAGGTTCGGGTACTGCGGCGTGATGCCGAGGCCGTCGTTGCCATGGCAAGCAACGCAGGTCTGGGCCGCTGCCGGAGCTTTGCCGACCGGCTTGGAAATGGCGCCCGGCTGCAGAGCCGGCCCCGCCAGGAACGCCGCGATGTCCGCGTACTGTTCATCCGTCCAGCCCGCCGCATTGGCGTGCATGGTGGCGTGGCTACGCTCGCCTGAGCGATAGGCCTGCAAGGCAATCACGAGGTACTCGGGATGCTGGCCACGCAGCTTCGGCACGCGGTAGTTGGGATACGAGTTCTTGTAGTTCGGAATGCCGTGACACCCGAGACAGGTGTAGGCGAGGCGCGCGCCCCGCTCGGCGTTGCCGGCAGCCTGCGCGAAGGCCGACGGAGTGGCCATCGCCACGATCAAGGACAGCGCCACGAGGAACTTCGACACCGCAACCCCCAAGAACCAGTCGAATTGAGCGTAAAACCGGCCGCGATGTTAAGGTTTCGCAGCCCGAAATGCCACCACGGACAGCGCATGATCGCCCTGCTGCAACGAGTCTCGAGCGCCAGCGTCCGTGTCGGTGGAGAGTGTATTGGCGCGATCGAGGCAGGGCTGCTGGTCCTCATCGGCGTCCAGCCGGCCGATGATGAGCAGGCCGCCCAGCGGTTACTGGAGCGTCTGCTGGCCTATCGGGTGTTCCCCGACGCGCAAGGCCGCATGAACCTCTCGCTCGCCGACACGGCGGGCGGCCTGCTGCTCGTGCCCCAGTTCACCTTGGCCGCCGACACCCGCAAGGGAAACCGGCCCGGTTTCAGCACCGCCGCACCCCCTGAGCAAGCCGAGCGGCTGTTTCTGCGGTTCTGCGAGCTTGCGAGGGCCGCACACGGACGGGTGGAGACCGGCCGGTTCGGCGCCGACATGCAGGTGGCGCTAGTTAACGAGGGGCCGGTGACCTTCTGGCTGCAGACGGGCGGGTCGTCCTGAGCACCCGATCGGCCAACCGGACGACGCGGAACTTTCACGGATTTCTGCCGCTCTTTTGTCCTATGATCGGGGCCTTAGACACGCGGTACAGCAGAGGTCGTTATGGGAATCGGAATGCGCGAACTAATCATCATCTTGCTGGTGGTGTTGCTGGTATTCGGCGCGAAGAAACTGCGCACGATCGGTGCGGACCTCGGTGCGGCGGTGAAGGGCTTCAAGAAAGGCATGGACGACGGCGACGCCGCCGAGAGCGTCAAGCAGATCAAGCAGGAAGCGGCGGATGCCGATTTCCCTGAATCGGCCAAGTCCGCCGCGGCCGAGGCGAAGACCCCCGACCGCAACGCCTGACGAGGGTCGCCGGGCTCCGGCGAGATCACCATGTTCGAAGTCGGATTCAGCGAACTGCTGCTGATCATGGGGCTGGCGCTGCTCGTGCTCGGCCCGGAGAAGTTGCCGAAGGTCGTCGGCGAGATCGGCCGCTGGATGGGTCGTGCCCGCGCCATGGCACGGCAGTTCCGCGAGCAGCTCGAGGAAGAGTCGCTCGAGAACACCCGACGCCGGCAAGAGCGCGAGGCCTCCACCCCAGCGTCGACCACACCCCCGTCTGCCGCAGCCGCGCCCGCCGCCACCGAAACCTACACAACACCCCCCGAACCACCGCCGTTCATGGATGCCACCGGCACGGTGGACGACTACCTGAATCCCACCGCGACCGGCGCGCACACTGACTCGCCCCAGCACACCGATACGCCCCAGCACACTGAGACACCCCCACAGGATGAGCGGCGAGCCTGAACAACTGGCCGAAGGCACCCTGATCTCGCATCTGCTCGAGTTGCGCGATCGGCTGCTGCGCGCGTTCCTCTCGGTGATCCTGGTGTTCGTGCCGCTCGCGTTCTTCGCGAACGACGTGTTCACGCTGGTCGCACAGCCACTCATCAACCAATTGCCAGCGGGCTCCTCGCTGATCGCCACCAGCGTCATCTCCCCCTTCATGACGCCCTTCAAGCTGGCCTTATTCGTAGCGCTGTTTCTGGCGATGCCCTACGTGCTCTACCAGATCTGGGCGTTCGTCGCGCCGGGCTTGTACCGTCACGAAAAACGCTTCGCCATGCCGCTGCTGGCGTCATCGGTGATGCTGTTCTACGCCGGCGTCGCGTTCGCCTACTTCGTGGTATTCCCGGTGATGTTCCAGTTCTTCGCCAACACCACGCCGGCCGGCGTGCGCATGATGACCGACATCACGAGCTACATGGACTTCGTGCTGACCATGTTCCTGTGCTTCGGCTTGGCTTTCGAAGTGCCCGTGGTCGTGGTGCTGCTGGTGCTGACCCGCCTCGTCGGCGTGGAGAAGCTCGCCGAAGTGCGCGGCTACGTGCTGATCGGCATCTTCGTCGTAGCCGCACTGCTCACACCACCCGACGCCATCTCGCAGACCATCATGGCCGTGCCGATGTATCTGCTCTACGAGAGCGGTCTGGTGATGGCGCGGCTGATGGATCGCATGCGTCGCAAGAGCGAGGCCGAGGCTGACGAAGCCGAAGCTTGAGCCTCTGCGGCTGCCTTGCCGCCAACCCCCGGGATCACGCACACTCGGCAGCACTTTGCGGGGGGCTGACATCCAATGAACGATTCCTCGAACAAGACTTTTCTCGGGCATCCGCGCGGGCTCGCGACGCTGTTCATGACCGAGTTCTTCGAGCGCTTCACCTACTACGGGATGCGCGCGCTGCTCGTGCTATTCCTGGTGGCGGCCACCACTGACGCCAATCCGGGATTCGGCGTGGACCGCGAAACCGCCGGTGCCATCTACGGTCTCTACACCGGCGCCGTGTTCCTGTTTTCGCTGCCGGGCGGCTGGATCGCCGACCGTCTGATCGGCCAACGCCGCGCAGTCTACTGGGGCGGCCTCATCATCGCGCTCGGGAATTTCCTGCTCGCCGTGCCCGCGGGTCCCAGTGTGTTCTATCTCGGTCTTGCGGTCATCGTGATCGGCGTGGGTCTGCTCAAGCCCAACATCTCGGCCATCGTCGGCGCGCTCTACGAGGGTCAGCCGGGTGCGCGACGCGATGCAGGCTTTTCGATCTTCTACATGGGCATCAACCTCGGTGCGCTGCTTGCCCCGTTCGTCGCGGGCACCATCGGCGAATCGTGGAACTGGAGAGCCGGATTCTTTTGCGCGGGCGCCGCCATGCTGATCGGCGTACTGCAGTACCGCTTGACCGAACACTACCTCGGCAACGCCGGCCTTGCTCCGCAGGGCGTGACCGATGCGGAACGCAGCAAGGGCTGGCGCAACGTAGCGCTCGGTGCAGTCGTGGTCGCCGTGCTCGCCGTGCTGCTCTACACCGGCACGATCCCGGTCGGCATCACCGCGCTCGCCCAGCTCTTTGCCTCTGGCATGGTTGCACTCGGCTTCCTGTTCTTCATCTATGTGTTCGTGTTTGGTGGTCTCAACTCGGACGAGAAGAAGCGCGTCGCCTTGATCGGCGTGTTCTTCCTCTGCGCCGCACTGTTCTGGGCGGGCTTTGAGCAAGCGGCGACCACCTTCAACCTGTTCGCACAGGACTACACCGATCGCTCCTGGCTTGGTCACTTGTTCGATGACAACGAACACCCGGCGGCGTGGTACCAGTCGGCCAATCCGATTTTCGTCGTGATCTTCGCGCCGTTCTTTGCCTGGCTGTGGGTCGAACTCGGCAAGCGCAATCTCGATCCGTCCTCACCCGCCAAGTTCGGTCTGGCGCTGGTGCTGGTCGGCATCGGCTTTCTGGTGATGATGTGGGCGGCGCAGCTTGTGGTGTCCACGGGCGGCAAGGTCGCGCCCACCTGGTTGCTGCTGACCTACATGCTGCATACCTTCGGTGAACTGTGTCTCTCGCCCGTCGGTCTCTCGAACGTCACCAAGCTGGCACCGAAGCGCTACGTCGGGCAGATGATGGGCACCTGGTTTCTCGGCGCCGCCGTCGGCAACGCGCTCGCCGGACTGATCGGCGGTCACGTGGGCGGTGCAGCCGCGGCGGAGATGCCCAGCCAGTTCCTGCAGATGTGCTTCATCGCCGGCGGCGCGGGCCTCGTGCTGATTCTTGCCTCGCCGATGCTGCGCAAACTCGCGGGTGACGAGAAGTGAGCACGCCGTCAGCGGCGCTGCCCCCGCAGCTGACGTTCCGCGCGATCACGCTCGCGATCGTGCTCGCGATGATTCTGGCCGCGGCCAACACGTATCTCGGTCTATTCGCCGGAATGACCATCGCCTCGGCGATTCCTGCCGCCGTGGTCTCGATGGCGGTGCTGCGAGCACTGGGCGGTGGCGGCATTCTCGAGAACAATATCGTGCAAACGGGCGCCTCGGCGGGCTCATCGATCGCCTCCGGCGTGATCTTCACGATTCCGGCTCTCGTCATCCTCGGCTACTGGCAGGACTTCAAGTATTCCTGGGTCCTCGCGATCGCAGGTCTCGGTGGCATCCTCGGCGTACTGTTCTCGGTACCGCTGCGCCGCGCGCTGATCGTGGAGCAGAAACTCGCCTTCCCTGAAGGCCAGGCCGCCGCGGAAGTCCTCAAGACCGGCGAGAACCCCTCCGAAGGTATCCGCATCCTCGGCCTGTCTGCGCTCGGTGGTGCGTTCGCCAAGCTCGCCGCTGCGAGCGGACTGCGCCTGATCCCTGACGCCGCGGCAAGCTCTGGATTCTTTGGCAAGTATCTCGCCTATTTCGGTACCAACCTGTCGCCCGCACTGATTGGCGTCGGCTACATCGTGGGTCTCAACGTCGGCATCGTCGTGCTTGCGGGCGCGATGCTGTCCTGGAACATCGCTATTCCCGTCTACGCCGCGTTCGTGTTGCCCAGCAACGCAGAACTCTCCACGATCGCCGCAGGCTTGCCTGCCGAGGAGCTCGCGGGCCTGCTGTGGTCGAAGCAGATTCGTTATCTCGGCGTAGGTGCCATGCTGGTCGGTGGCATGTGGGCGCTCGTGTCCTTGCGTCACTCGCTGGCCTCCGGCGTGCGCAGCGGTCTCGCTGCCGCACGCGCGAGTGCTGCGGGCGTTGCAGTCGCGCACACCGAGCAGGACTTGCCGATGAAGTCCGTGCTGATCGGCATCGTACTGTTCACGCTGCCACTGGCCGCGCTCTATCAGGCGATCGTCGGCAACTTCGCCGTCAGTCTGCCGATGACCGTCGTAATGGTGGTCACTGGATTCTTGTTCTGCTCGGTCTCAGCCTACATGGCGGGTCTCGTGGGATCCTCCAACAACCCGGTGTCGGGCATCACCATCGCCACCATCCTGTTCTCGGCGGTCATGCTGCTGCTCATGATGGGCCCGGAGAGCAGCATCGGTCCGGTCGCCGCAGTGATGATCGGCGCGGTGGTTTGCTGCGCCGCCTGCATCGCCGGCGATAACCTGCAGGATCTGAAATGCGGCTACATCGTCGGCGCGACGCCCTGGCGTCAGCAGGTGATGCTGGCGATCGGCGCTGCGAGCAGCGCCCTCGTCATGGCGCCCGTACTCAATCTGCTCGCCGACGCCTACGGCATCGGCGTGGCGACCGAAGCTCACCCCAAACCGCTGCCTGCACCGCAGGCCACGCTGATGGCCTCGGTGTCGAAGGGTCTGTTCGGCGGTCAACTGCCGTGGGACATGATTGCGATCGGCGCACTGATCGGTGTCGCCATCATCGTGCTCGACGAAACGCTGAAGGCTCGCGGCTCGAGTTTTCGCACGCCCGTGCTCGCTGCCGCCGTCGGCATCTACCTGCCGCTCGAACTGATGACGCCGATCTTCATCGGCGGCGTCATTGCACACCTCGTCGAACGTCACCTGCGACGTCGTGGCACGGATCAGGCGGGTCTCGAGCGCGCCAATCGCAAGGGGCTGCTGTTTGCCGCAGGCGTCATCACCGGCGAAGCATTGATGGGCATCGGCATCGCCATTCCCATCGTCACTTCGGGCCGTGCGGATGTGCTCGCACTGCCGCCGTCGCTGCAGTTTGGCGAGAGCCTCGGCCTGCTCGTACTCGCGGTTCTCGGCGCATGGCTGTACCGCACCGCGATGAGTGCTGATCGAGGCGGCAGCACACCGCCCCCGGCGCGTTGAATCCAGCGAGTCTGTCCCGACGGGCGAAGCTGCTGCTCAGCTTCGCCATCGTCTACCTTGTCTGGGGTTCAAGCTATCTCGTCACCAAACTCGGCGTGATGGCTTTGCCCCCTTTCCTCTTCGGCGCCGTGCGCTTCATCACTGGCGGTCTGTTGCTGTTCACCGTCGCCTCTTTGCTGCGCAGGCAACGTGGGGAGTCGATCGCACGACCGACCGGACGCGAATGGCGCCACATCGCCGTGGTGGGCTTGTGCGTCGTATTCATATCCAACAGCGCTTCAGTCTGGGGCCTGCAGCACGTGCCTTCCTATCAAGCGGCACTGCTCAGCGTGTCTTCTTCTTTCTGGATCCCCGTGCTCGGTCTGCTCGGCGCCCGCGCGGAGCCCATCTCACCGCGCAGCGCCCTCGGCCTGCTGATTGGCATCGGTGGCACGGTGCTCATCGCACTGCCCGCATCAGCGGGCGCCGAAACCACCGCGCCCTCGGCCCTGTGGCCGACGCTGTCGATCCTCGTCGGTTGCCTCGGCTGGTCAGCAGGCACCATCTATCTGCGCAACGTCAACACATCGCTCGACGTGATGAGCTTTACCGCTCTGCACATGTTGTGTGGTGGGTTGATGATGCTGCTGCTCGCGCTGCTATTCGGCGACACACACCGATGGCAGTGGGACTTCCAGGGCCTTGCCGCGCTCGCGTACATGATCGTGTTCAGCTCCTGCATCGCCTATACCGCGTTTGCCTGGCTGTCGGTAAACGTCACGCCCGCGCAACTGGCCACCTACGGCTTCGTCAATCCGGTGATCGCCATTCTGCTCGGTTGGTGGGTACTCGATGAGCAGCTCGGCGCACTGCGCATCGTGGGTACGCTGATCGTGCTCGGCGGCCTGCTGCTGATCCACTCATCGCGGATGCGATCCGCGCCCGCCACGAGCGCACCGGGCGGCACGACTTAGGGGGCGAGCAGCCTAGGGGCTGCCAGGGTGCGATCTAGGGGCAGCGTGCGACCAGCGTCTCGCTGCGGGCGCGCGCCAGATCGACGGCCGCTACCGTCTTGCGTTCGCGCGGCGGGAAGGTGATGACCGCCACGTGATTGCCGCCATCGTCCTTGCGAATGTTGGTGAGCCCCTCATACCGCAACAAGGTCTGATCGGACTTGCGGTACGTCACTTCGATGTACGGCAGAAACCAGCCGAGCACACCGGACAAATTCAGACGTATCGCACTCGCCGGCGCGTCGTTGACGCGGGTGTCGCGATCCTTCTTGACCTTGAAGTTGAGGAAGTCGAGACGACTCGGTATGAGAAACGGGAACCGTACGGTTTTGCCCGCCTCGAGTTCCGACCAGTGCTTGCGCACGAATTCGTCAAAACCGGCATCCGAGACGATTACGGCATTCGCCGGGATACGTGCTTCGCGGCGAGGACTGCGTGCGTTGTCCTGCTGGAATACACGCGGGCCCTCCGCCGTACGCCGCAAGCCTTCGGTGTAGCCGCTACGCGCATCGACGAAGGTGAACTCCGGCTCCTCACGCACGGCGCCATAAGTGAGCTCCTTGCGCGCGAAGGCTGGCCCCTCGGCACTGCAGCGGTACGACACGATGCGCGTCTCGCCCACCTTGCCGAAACTGCGCACCAGATGCGATTCGACGTAAAGCAGCGCACCGCTTTGCCGATCACGCGCATAACCGGTGAAGCTCAGATCCTCGGCGTGCAGTGGCCCTGCGAATACGGTCGCTGCCAGCCACAGCGCACAGCCGAGCGACACACAGCGGCGCAGGCCCATGTCAGCGGGGCTTCAACCGGTCGAATCCGCGCGGGCCGATGAACCACGAACCGACCCAGCCCGTCAGGCTGACGAGCAGTGAGCCCCAAAATGCGGTCCAGAACCCATCGATGTGGAACCCGGGTACGAGGGCGGCCACGAGGGCCAGCATTCCCGCGTTGACCACGAGCAGAAAGAAGCCGAGCGTCACCACGGTTACAGGCAGGGTAAGGAAGATCGTCACGGGGCGTACGAAGGCGTTGACGATACCCAGCAAGGCAGCCGACAACAGCAAACTGATCGAATCGTCGATGACGAGGCCGTCCACCCATAGCGTGGCGAGCCAGAGCCCGAATGCGGCGATGACAGCGCGCAATACGAATCCGGTCATGGACGCACCTTGGTGGATTTCACTGCACGGCATTGTGCCATCGCGTTATGCTCTCCGTCGTGATGACTCACCTGTGAGAGGGGGAAACATGGCAAAAGTTCATATGATCATGCTGCTGGCTTTGGTGGAGTACTTCGTCTTCACGATCGCCGTCGGTCGCGCCCGCTACACCTTCGGCGTTAAGGCTCCTGCCACCAGCGGTCAGCCGGACTTCGAGCGCTACTACCGCGCGCAAATGAACACGCTCGAGCAGCTGGTGATCTTCATCCCGGCACTGTGGTCCTTTGCAACCTTCGTCAACAGCGATCTGGCAGCCATCCTCGGCGCCGTATTCATCGTCGGTCGCGCGATGTATTTCGTCGGTTACGTGAAGGCTGCCGAAAAGCGCAGCGCGGGCTTTGGCCTCTCGACGCTCGCGACGCTCGCGCTATTGATCGGCGGCATCATCGGGGCGTTCGGCGCACTGTAAGCAGGATCACCGGAATCAGCGACACGCCGATGATGAGCAGCGTGACGATGCCGAAGTTGTTCTTCACGATCGGGATGTTGCCGAACAGGTACCCACCGCCCAGGAAGATCACCACCCAGGCTATCGCGCCGCTGACGTTGAAGGCCTGAAACCGGCCGTAGTGCATGCGACCAACACCGGCGACGAACGGGGCGAAGGTGCGCAGGATCGGCAGGAACCGCGACAGCACGATGGTCTTGCCACCGTGCCGGATAAAGTATTCCTCGGTCTTGTGCAGATACTCGGTCTTCAGAAAGCGGTAGCGCCCGCTGAAC
>CAISHQ010000043.1 GCA_903885195.1 uncultured Pseudomonadota bacterium
GCGCCGATGTAGACGGCCATACGCACATAAAGGGGCGATACCCGCCGGATCACCCGCGACCTCCGCTCGTACCGTTTCCGTCGGGGCGTGCGACGTCGAGCACGTAGCCGTGACCACGCAGACTGCGAATTTCCGCGCCGCGTGCACCGGCGAGGGCCAGCTTGCGACGCAACTTGCTCACCAAAGTGTCGATACTGCGATCGTAGGGTTCGAGCGGTCTGCCGACGGCGACTTCGGTCAGTTCCGCGCGCGAAAGCACCTCGCCCTGACGTTGCAGCAACGCCTCGAGCACACGCAGTTCGGTCGCCGTCAGCGGTACGGAACTGCCATCGACACGGACTTCCCGGCGCTTGTCGTGCAACACGAGATTGCCAAAACCTGAACTCTCCTCGATCGACGGCGCGGATGATCCGCTACTGCGTTTGAGCACCGCACGTACACGCGCGGCGAGCTCCATCGGATTGAAGGGCTTCGGCAGGTAGTCGTCAGCCCCCGCCATGAGACCCGCGATACGATCCTGTTCCTCGCCTCGCGCGGTGAGCATGATGACAGGCACCGCATGCTCGAGGCGTAGACGACGCAGGGTCTCGAAGCCGTCGATCCCCGGCAAGCCCACGTCGAGCACGAGGAGATCGGGCGCTAGATGCGGCATCTCCTTGAGCGCTCGCTCGCCGCTGCCGACCGTCTTGACTTGGAAACCCTGCATTTCGAGATACTCGACGAGCATCGCGGCAAGCGCTCCATCATCATCGACAATCAATAATTTTGGCGGGGGCGCGACCATCGCGCCAGTTTAGCGCGGCATACCGTCGGTGGCGGAGGATCGAGCGCGGTAGATAGCCAGACCGGTGAGCACCAAAGCCAGCACCAGCAGGACGACGCCTGCCTGCAGCAGGTATCCGGCGGCGAGCGCGGCAAGTACGAAGGTGTAGAGCAACGCCTCTAGCGGGCCGATGGCGATGAAGGCCATGCCGTAATCGGCGAGTACGCGAGTCTCGCCGCGTGGGTCGGCAACGCGCAGCAGTGCAACCCCGAAGGCGATTGTTCCTGTGTTCCAGCCGTAGGTGAAGATGGCGGACTCGAACCAGCGCGCGCCGAATACGCGTGGCGCGACGAGCAGCAACCAGCCAACGCAAATCGTAAGACCAAGTAGCGAAAAAACGGCCAGCGGCAGCGCGTACTCGAGCACGATCTGCACGTTGATCGAAGCGATGCCGCAGGCGACGAGGTAGTCGGAGCACAAGCCGCCGATGCGACCGATCACCTGAGCATCGATATGCTCGCCGACGCGTTGTCCGCCAAGATGCAGCCGATCGAACACGACCTGGACCAGCCAGCCGAGCAGCATGGCGATGCCGAAGGCGGGAAGCACGAACCGCGCAGGCAGCAGTTCCCGCAAGCTCGGCAGCAGAGCCATTGCCGCGCCGTAGATGCCGAGCACGAGTGCCACGTGCCAAGCGAGCGTCTCGAGAGCCATCCCGTTGATCGTTGCGCGACCCAGGGAATCCTGCTGCGTCGCGGGGAGGAAACTCTGGCCGTTAGACGCCTGTGCTGCCGCACTGCCTGAGTCGCTGGCGGCGACCCAGCCGCGGCGTCGCGCGAGATTGATGAGCGCAAGCCCACCGAACACCGCGCAGCAGATACCCACCGTCGCGAACGTGAAGCCGACGCTGCGGGCAGCGTCCCACCCGGGCAGTGCCTCGGCATAGAGTGCCGCCGTACCGTGTCCGCCCGCGAAGCCCGCCGGCAACATGACGATGAACTCTGGCCGAAGGTCGTTAAACACCACGGCCAGCAGCAGCACACCGAGACAAATGACGACGCCGTACTGCATGACCTCGGAGGCGAGGTTGTACAGAAAAGACGTGCTGCTGTTGCGCAATACCGAGCCGCGGGTGGCTTGCGGGCGATGACCGAGCAACAAGGTTGCGAACAACAGCGTGATCAGTACGCCTGGATAAGTCAGCAGCAGCGGCGCGCCGGAGGCATCGCGCGAGAACGGCAGCAGGTCGTAGCCGCCAGGTCCGAGTGCCAAGGCGAGTAAGCCTGCGATCATCGACGACGGAATCAGGTAGCGAGACAGCAGCGGGATGGCCGCGCGCAACAGCTGCGCGAGCACGAGCAGTGCGGAAATCAGTGCAATGTCAGTCAGCATGGTCGGGTTCCGGGCCGATCAAAAGGGCGCGAGTCGCTCGACGATCCGATGCGTCGTATCCGCATCGTCGCTCGAGGCGCGCTCGCCTGTCGGCAGTTCAGACGCCTTGCCCATGTGCAATGCGATGATGCCGTTCGGGTACATCGTTACGCGGTTTTCCCCCGAGCCCTGCATGGAGGGCAGGTGGCGGATCGCACCGTCGCGGGCGCTGACGTAGCGCGGAAACCAATATCCCATGCGATACAGCATGGGCGCAGCCGAGCGCGTCGCCGCCTCGACTTGTCGCGACCCATCAACGGTCGGCACGAGCGCGTCGCGCGCCGCGAGCAGTTCGCGGGTCAACGGCCCGTGCAGGATCTGGCGGCCCTGATGCGCTCCGCCCGCCTGCACCAGCAGAGCGATCTTCGCGAGCTCCTCCACAGTTGGGTAATAGCCGGCGTTCGCCCAAATCACTCCGTCACGTTCGCTGATTTCGCGCGTACGAACGGCAGGTGCGTGGTGAATCCCGATCGGCTTGAACACCTCGGATTCCAGCATCCGCCACAGATCGGCATCGGGTCCGCGCACCGACTTGAGGAAGGCGTCGATGGCGACACCGAGCAGGAAGTAATCCTGGTCACGGTAGCGCATGACCGTACCGGGCTCCCAGGGATAAGGCTTCAGATTGCGCCGGATTGCGGCAAGCTTCTGGGCTGAGGATGGCGCCGTATACCAGCCATCGTAGTCGCCCTCCAGATAGCCCGCGTACGGGTTGTTGGGTTGGGTGACGAGACTGCCGAGACCGCCGTAACCGCTCGCCATGTTGGCGGCATCAATGAAGCGGATGCGACCGAACTTTGCATCGAGTCCCGACACGTAATCGCCGATGCGTAGATCGAGTACATAAGGACCAACGGTTTCCGCGAGCCTCAGTAGTGCGAGCGGTGCAGCGATGCTCTTCATCACCGAGCGCACGCCAAAGCGCATCTCGAGAGGGTAGGGATACGGCCCGTACGGCGTCGGCGAGTCCTGGACGTAAAGTGTGCCGCGATGCACGAGTGCGTTGAGCACCTGCCAGCGAGGCAGCACCGGCCCGCCAAATCCCTCGAGGGTTCCGGCAGGGAACTGGCCAACGAGGTCCGCCCAGGGTTTGACGGGGAGGCGCTCGGCCCGCTCGCGACGGGCGGCGGCGCGCTCCGTCGCGAATGCTTCCGATGCTTCGTTGCTCCAGCGCAGTGCTGCACTGCCCCATAGCACCACGTGTTGCTTTAATAGATAGGGCCCGGTGTGTTGGGCGAACTGCAGTCGAAGCGCGCTGACGGTGCCGTCGCGATAAAGAAAGGTTGCCACGCCCTGGTGCGCGTGATTCTCGGTGTCGTTCACCAGCATCAGCGGCAGCGCTGCCCGCGACCACTCACCGTCGCCAGGTTCGCGCCAAATTCGTCCGGGCTGCGGGATGACCCGCCAGTAACTGCGCGGGGACTTTGCAGCAGCCTCGCGAACCATGCTGCCGCGTTGTACCGGCACCAGCAGTTCGCCGTCGCTGAACAGCATCAAGGAAATCGCCGGGAAGAGCAGGGCGTCGCGCCCATCGATCATGGGCTTCTGAAGCGCGGGCGCCGATTGCAGCCGGGCTTCCGCGATCTCGAGCACACCCTGCAAGGCCGCACCTGACGAGGCGTCGGGGCCGGGCGTAAATGCGGCGTGATCGACGGGCGAAGCCGGCGCAGTCATCGGCCCCGTGAGTGCTGCGACAGGCAGATGGAGCGCAGCGGGCCCTGCAAAGAGGCTGTCGGCACACAGGAAAGTAAGCGCGCCGCATGCGGCAACAAACCAACCCGACATCGCCCTCGGACGTCGGTCCGAAAGATTTTTTCTCATTCTTACCCCCGCTTGTGTCGTCACTGTGCGATCGATGGTTTCAGCGGCCTTGCCATACGGGCTTTCGTTTCTCGGCAAAGGCGCGAGCGCCTTCTTTCTGGTCCTCACTCGAGTACAGCCGATCAACGGTGGGAAGATGGCGCCGCGTGACCTGCTCGAAGGCCTGTTCAATCGATAAGTGAGTCGTCTCGCGGATGATTTCCTTGATGGCCGCGAAGACCAGTGGCGGCCCGTCGGCCAACTGCTGCGCCAGTTCGCGAGCCCGAGTCATGAGTTGTTCGGCAGGGACGATCTCGTTGACGAGACCCCACTGCTTTGCTTCGCGCGCATCGATTCGTCGCCCGGTCAGCAGCAGATCCATCGCCACGTGGAAGGGGATGCGGCGCGGCAACTTGATCGAGGCCGCATCGGCCACGGTGCCGGAGTTGATTTCCGGCAACGCGAACGTCGCATGCTCAGCCACGATGAGCAGATCGCAGGACAGGGCGATCTCGAAACCGCCACCAAAGGCGAGGCCGTTGATAGCGCCGATCACGGGCTTGTTCAGTCCCGGCAACTGCTGCAACCCACCAAAGCCGCCCACCCCGTAATCGGCATCCGGGGGCTCGCCGGCCGCGGCGGCCTTCAGATCCCAGCCCGGGCAAAAAAATCGATCACCCGTGGCTGTCAGGATTGCGACGCGCAGTGCATCGTCGTCACGGAAGCCGGCGAACACATCGCCCATGATACGGCTCGTCGCGGCGTCGATCGCATTGGCCTTGGGTCGATCGATGGTGACTTCGAGCACGGCGCCTCGGCGCTCGCAGCGTATTGGTCCACTCATGTTGGCCTCGAGGTAAGCGTGGTCAGAAATTCCGGTGTCGCTCGCAGCTTGATCAGCGCATCGACGGCAACGGCCCGGTCGGGTAGGGCGAGCAGCGGGTTGATGTCGAGTTCCTCGATCTCGTTGCGATACTGGTCAGCGAACGCTGCGATACCCTCGACGGCGCGCACGATGGCCTCGGCGTCCGCTTTACGACCTCGATAGCCGACAACCAGTTGCCAGATGCGCAATCGTGCCAAAGCGCTCTCGATGTCGACACGGCTCGCGGGCAACAGCAACGTTACGTTGTCGGCCCACACTTCGGCGAGTATGCCGCCGGCACCGAGCAACAGAGCAAGGCCGTACTGCGGGTCGCGCACCACACCGACGAGGAGCTCCGCGACACTGCCCGTCACCATCTGCTCGACGAGCACCCGCTCGCCGAGATGTCGCATGCCTGCGACCGCCGAGGTCACCTCCTCCGCGGAGTTCAGCGAGAGCGCGACGCCGCCGACGTCGCTTTTGTGCGCAATCGCCTCGTTGGAAATTTTCACGGCCACTGGAAAACCGAGTTGTCGTGCGGCTTCGGGCGCATCGACGAGTGCGCATTCGATCGAGCGGGGAACGTCGATGCCGTGGGCCGCAAGCAACTGTTTTGCGGCGACCTCGCGAAGCGCGGCAGTCTGCGTACCAGCCGACTCGCGCACCCGCCGTGCAGGCCACGGAGCCGCCGTGGCCAGACGACGTTGATGCTCGCCGATCGATGCTGCGGCGCGCAGCGCCTGCAACGCATCGTCGATCCCGATCAATGGGGCGACGCCCGCAGCGGCCAGCTCCGAAGCGAGTGAGGTCGGCATTCCCTCGGGCAGGCTGGCGACTACTGCGGCACGAGCGCCGGTGTGCTTGTGAGCGGCCATGAAGGCCCGCGCGGTCAGCAACCACGAATCCGGTTTCATGGACGGATGCGTCGGCGTGTCGAGAATGAGCAGTGCCGCATCGAAGCCGTCGGCCAATGCGGCCGCGAAAGTGGCCTCGAGTTTTTCGCGCTGCCCCCAGATGAAGGTGTGGTAGTCGAGCGGGTTATCGATGGTCACCAGTTCATTGAGCGTCGCGGCGACGCGCTGCGCACCGGTGCTTGAGAAGGGCGGGAACAACAGGTCGTGTTCGACAGCGAGGTCCGCCACGAGCGCAGCCTCGCCACCCGAGCAGCTGAGCGAGAGCAAACGTTTGCCGGTGAGTGCTCCGCCGCAATGCAGCAACTTGAGGGTTTCAACAAGACTCGACAGCGTCGACACCCGCGCCACGCCGCAGCGGTCGAGCAAGGCATCACACAGACGATCCGCGCCGGCGAGTGATGCGGTGTGACTCAAGGTGATTCGAGCGCCTTGCGGCGAGCGGCCCGTCTTTAGCGCCACGATGGGTTTGCCGTGCTGGCGGGCGATCGCGGCCGCGGCAACGAATGCGTCGACGTCGCGTAAGCCTTCGATATGCAGGCCGATCGCCGTGACGCGCGGATCGAGAGCGAGGTCGGCCACGGCGCCTGCGATGTCGACGTCAGCCTGATTGCCGAGCGTCAGCAGCATGGCGATCGGCAGACCGCGTTGCAGCATGGTCAGGTTACAACCGATGTTGCCGGACTGGGTGAGCACGGCCACGCCGCGCTCACAGACCGCGAGTCCGTGCTCATCGGGCCATAGTGCGACGCGGGAGGTTGTGTTGATGAAGCCGTAGCAGTTGGGTCCAAGCAGCGGCATTCCGTCCGCGGCATCGAGCAGGGCGGTCTGCAAGTGTCCTTCACCGGTTTCCGCAAAGCCTGCCGCATAGATCACGGCGCCGCCGCAACCTAGGGCGCGCAAGTCGCGCACTACGGGAATCGTCGCTGCACGAGGCAGGGCGATGAACGCGGCATCGGGCGCCACCACCAAGTCGGTGACCGAGGCGATCGTGGCAACGCCGCCCAGTTGCGGTCGCCGCGGGTTGATGGCGTGGATCTGCCCCGTGAAGCCGAGCGCTCGCGTGCGTTCGATGGCGACGGCACACTCCGCGCCGCCGATGAATGCGATCGAGCGCGGGTTGAGCAGCCGCTGCAGACGCATGTCAGGCGCCGAGCGGTCGCAGCAGGGCGCGGGAGATGATGTGGCGCTGGATTTCCGAGGTGCCTTCCCAAATGCGCTCGACGCGGGCGTCGCGCCAGATGCGCTCGAGGGGCAGATCCGCCATCAGACCCATGCCACCATGGATCTGGATCGCCTCGTCGGCAACGAACGCAAGCATCTCGGTGGCCTTGAGTTTGGCCATCGCCATGTCGGCGTCGGTCACCGTGCCTTGATCGACCTTCCAGGCGGCTTCCAGAGTCAACAGCTCCGCAGCTTTGAGTTCCATTGCCATGTCGGCGAGCTTGAAGGCTACGCCCTGAAACTTGCCGATGACCTGGCCGAACTGTCGACGCTCGGCGGCCCAGCGAGTGGCGAGTTCCAGTGCGCGCTCGGCACGTCCGAGGCAGGTCGCGGCGACCTGCAGTCGCGTCGCACCCAGCCACTGATTGGCGATGTCAAAGCCGTGATGCACTTCGCCGAGCACCTGCGACTTCGAAACACGGCACTCGTCGAAGCGCAGAATGCAGTTCTGGTAGCCGCGATGCGAGACGCTCTGATAGCCCTCATCGATCGTAAAGCCTGGTGTACCGCGATCGATGAGAAAGGCCGTGATCAGCGCGCGCGACCCGCGCGGCGTCTGCTCCTCGCCGGAGGCGGCGAAGAGCACGACGAAATCTGCTTCGTCCGCATGGCTGATGAAGTGCTTGGTACCGGTGATGACAAAGTCGTCGCCGTCACGTCGTGCCCGCGTCTTCATGCTGCGCAGATCGGATCCGACGTCGGGTTCCGACATCGCCAGGCAGTCGGATTTCTCGCCGCGCACCGCAGGCAGCAAATAACGCTCGCGCTGATCGCCCGTGCAGGCGAGCAGGATGTTCGAGGGTCGAGCGACGCAAGTCCAGTGCAACGCGTAGTTCGCACGACCGATTTCTTTTTCGAAGAGGATCCAACTGAGCGTGTCGAGTCCGCCGCCGCCGATCTCTGCGGGCATATTGGCGGCGTAGAGTCCGGCCTCGATGGCCTTGCGCCGCAGTTCGTCGCGCAGCTCCGGCCTCAAGCGTCCCGTCGTTTCGATCTCCGCCTCGTGTGGATACAACTCGCGCACGACAAATGCGTTCGCGGTCTGGATGATCAGACGCTGTTCTTCGGTGAGCGAGAAATTCATCGGCAGTACCCGTTCGCGCTTCAGCCAAGCTGTGGCATGATTGTGGCACACAAGATAAACCCGACGACAGGCGAGTTCGCATGCCGCTGCAGTTCAGTCGAGAGGTCTTCATCACCTGTGCCGTCACGGGCTCGGGTGCGACCCAGGATCGTTCACCCCATGTTCCACGCGCGCCGCGTGACATCGCGGCCAGCGCGATCGCCGCCGCCAAGGCTGGAGCCGCCGTCGTTCACTGCCACGTTCGCGATCCGCAGACGGGCAAGGCCAGTCGCGATCCCGCGCTCTACCGTGAGGTCGTCGAACGCATCCGCGATGCGGATACCGACGTCGTCATCAATCTGACCGCCGGGATGGGTGGCGATCTGGTGCTCGGTCCACCCGAGGCGCCGCTGCCCATCAACCCGGTGGGTACGGATATGGGTAGTGCGACCGATCGTATGCGCCCGATCGCCGACTGTCTGCCGGAGATCTGCACGCTCGATTGCGGCACGATGAACTTTGCCGAAGCCGACTATGTGATGACCAATACGCCGGGCATGTTGCGAGCGATGGGCGGCATGATGACCGAACTCGGCGTGCGCCCCGAGATTGAGGCCTTCGACACGGGACACCTGTGGTTCGCGCAGCGACTGGTCGAGGAAGGCGTGCTCAAGGGGCCGGCTTTGGTGCAACTGTGCATGGGCGTGCCCTGGGGCGCGCCGAACGACATGAACACGTTTATGGCGATGGTGAACAACGTGCCGCAGGGTTGGACCTGGTCGGCCTTCAGTCTCGGCCGCGATCAGATGCCCTACGTCGCGGCTGCTGTGCTGGCGGGCGGAAACGTACGGGTCGGTCTCGAGGACAATCTTTGGCTCGACAAGGGCGTGCTCGCACGCAACGAGGATCTCGTCGAGCGCGCGGTTGGCATCATCGAGCGCATGGGCGCGCGGGTTCTCGATCCGGCGGCTGTTCGCAGCAAGCTCGGACTCGTCAAGCGCGCCCCGGTGGCTCGCGCGTGAGTCGTCGCGCAGCGATTATCGGTGGTGGCGTCATCGGTGGCGGTTGGGCCGCGCGCTTTCTGCTCAACGGCTGGGATGTCGCTGTGTTCGATCCGGACCCGGAGGCGGAGCGCAAGCTGGGCGAGGTGCTGGCGAATGCGCGACGTTCGCTGCCGGGGCTCTACGATGCGGCGATGCCGGTCGAGGGCCGACTGACCTATCACCCGCGGATCGAGGATGCCGTGGCGGGCGCCGACTGGGTGCAGGAGTCTGTCCCCGAGCGGCTCGATCTCAAGCACAAGGTGTTCGCCCAGATACTCTCGGCACTCGCGCCGGGTGCGCTGATCGGCTCGTCCACCTCGGGTTTCAAGCCCTCCGAGTTGGGGTCGGGTGTCGTCGATGCCTCGCGCATCATGGTCACGCATCCGTTCAATCCCGTGTACCTGCTGCCTGTGGTTGAAGTCGTGCCGCATGCGACGGTCGCGGAGGGCGACGTGCAGCGCGCCCTGCAACTGCTGACTTCCATCGGCATGAAGCCGTTGCGATTGCGGCGCGAGATCGATGCTCACGTGGCCGATCGGTTTCTTGAGGCTGTCTGGCGCGAGGCGCTGTGGTTGATCAAGGACGATATCGCCACCACCACCGAGATCGATGATGTCATTCGCTTCGGTTTTGGTATTCGCTGGGCGCAGATGGGCCTCTTCGAAACCTACCGCATCGCCGGTGGCGAGGCAGGGATGGCGCACTTCCTTGCGCAGTTTGGTCCTTGCCTGAGCTGGCCATGGACCAAGCTCATGGACGTACCCGATCTCGACGAGGCACTCGTACAGAAGATCTCCTCGCAATCGGATGCACAGTCGGGCATGCGCAGCATTCGTGAGCTCGAGCGCATCCGCGACGACAATCTCGTGGCGATGATGCGTGCGCTGAAGGGCCGCAACTGGGCCTCCGGACAGATCCTACGCGAGCACGACGCGCGCCTTCAGCAAACGGTACCCGCGCCCGACTGGTCGCAACCCGTCGAGACCGCCTCGCGCACCGTGCCGATCGACTGGACCGATTACAACGGGCACATGAACGAGGCGCGCTACCTCGAAATCTTCAGTGCAGCTACCGACCGCTTCATGCAGCTCGTGGGTTGCGATGCTGCGTACGTCGCGGCCGGCAACAGCTACTTCACGGTGGAGTCGCATCTGCAGCACATCGCCGAGGTGCATGCCGGAGCACACATCCGTGTGTCGACCCAATTGTTGTCGGGTGGCGGCAAACGCCTGCACCTCTACAGCCAACTATTCGACGAGGGGGGGCAGCTGCTCGCGACGGGTGAACAGCTGCTGATTCACGTGTCGCTGGAAACACGGCGTGCAACGCCGCCGGCCGCGTCCCTGCAGCAGCGGCTGCAGGAGATCGAGACGAGGCAGGCGGCACTGCCGCGGCCTGGGAGGTTGCACTGTGGGCAGCGGGACTGAAAGCGGTAGCGAAGGGCAGACGACGAGGCGCGAGCCGCCGATCGATTGGCCGGTGTTCGGCATCACGGCGCTCGTGCTGGGTGGGGTGTGTGCGCTGATCTTCGCAGCTCCCGCGCGTGCCGGTGCGTTCATCAATGGTTTGTACGATGCCGTAACCCACAATCTCGGCTTCCTGTACCAGTGGTACGTGATCGCGCTGCTGATTTTCCTCGGCTACATCGTCTGCAGCCGACATGGGTCCATCCGGCTCGGCGGGCGCGATTGCAAGAGCGACTACAGCACGCTCAGTTGGATCGGCATGATTTTCTGTGCGGGTGTCGGTGCCACGCTCATTTATTGGGCGGTGGTGGAGTGGGCGTTCTACATCGACTCGCCGCCGCTTGGTGCGGCGCCGCGATCTACCGAAGCGATTGAGTGGGCGGCCACCTACGGGATCTTTCATTGGGGCCCGGTCGGTTGGGCCATTTTTTGTCTCCCTACGATCGCGATCGCCTATGCGTTCTACATGCGCGGCGAGCCGCATCTGCGGTTGAGCTCGGGTTGCCTGCCGTTCCTGCCGGGCGGCGTGGGCAGCACGCGGGCGCGGATCATCGACTTCATCTACATGGCTAATCTGATTGGCGGTGGCGCAACCTCTCTCGGCCTCACGGCGCCGATGATCGCCGGTATTTTTGCCAAGATCTCGGGCGTTCCCCACGACTTCGCGCTTGAGGCCACGGTGATCGGCATCAGCGTGCTGATCTTCGGGGCCAGCAGCTGGCTCGGGCTCGAACGCGGCTTCAAGCGTATGTCGGACGCCAACACCTGGATCGCCTTGACGCTGCTCTTCTACATCGTGGCTGTGGGCCCCACGATCTTCATCCTGCAGATGGGTACGAACTCGCTGGGACTCATGCTGCAGGAGTTTGTACGAATGGTGACCTGGACGGATCCGATCGAGCGCGGCGGTTTCGTGGAGAGTTGGACCGTCTTCTACTGGGCGTGGTGGGTGGCCTACGGTCCCTTTGTCGCGATCTTCGCCACGCGCATTTCGCGCGGCCGAACGCTTCGAGAGTTGATTTTGGGGTTGATGGTGTTTGGCACCCTCGGCGCCGGCATTTTCTACATCGTCCTCGGCAACTACGCGATGCATCTCGAGCTGTCGCAGACGTTGAGTGTGACCACACTGATTCGTGAGCACTCCGGGCCGTACGCGCTTGCCGAAGTGCTCGGAACTTTGCCGTTCCCGACCGTCACCATGCTGGGCTTTCTCGTGGTGGCAGCGATTTTGATGGCCACGACCTACGATTCGGCTTCCTTCACATTGGCGTCGGTGGCTAGCCGCGACATCCGTGCGGGCGAGGACCCGGCGCGCTGGAACCGATTGTTCTGGGCGGTGGCCATCGGCATTCC
>CAISHQ010000044.1 GCA_903885195.1 uncultured Pseudomonadota bacterium
CGCCGGCCGCAGCGCGCGATCAAACCACACTCCTGCAGTCTCGGCTTGAGCAGGTCGCCGGGTTGCTAGCCACAAGGCCGTGTCAGCACCCGATGCGGCGTCACGCAACATCGATTTCAAGGCGCGGCGAAACCGCGGCAACGAACGCTGCACACCTTCGGTGTCGACCCATCCCGGATGCATGACGTAAAACTCGATCCCGCGATACGAATGACGGCTTCGCCACTCCGCGTTGAGCACCATCTGCGCGCGCTTGTGGCAAGCATAGGCCGCCGTGCCGTTATAGCGCGCAGGGTCGGTGACATTGAGTAGATCGACGATCAAGGGAAAGTTGTAGCCACCGCCCGAACTCATATTGATGACCGCCGACCCGGTTCCCAGCAGTTCGCTCGCGAGCAGCCCCTCGGTGAGTTGAAAGTGCGACAGCAGATTGATGGCGAAGGAGCGCTCACGACCTTCGGCCGTCAGTTCGTGCGCATCGAGCAGGACGCCCACGTTGTTGACCAGCACATCGACGCGTCGCCCGGACGACTGCAGCTGCCGAAGCATCGAGCCCACCTCGCGCTGCAGCGCGAAATCACAAACGCACGGCTGCAGCCGCTCGCGCAGTTCGGGGGCGAGACTCTCGCGTAGGGCGGCAAGCTTGCTGGGGTCGCGTGCCGCGGCGATCACCGTCGCTCCGGCCTTCACTGCCTCGCGCGCGATCTGCGCCCCAAGACCGCCCGAAGCCCCGGTCACGAGCCACAGCTGCTCGCGGAAGTCCGGCATCGCCTTGCGCCAAAAAATTCGCCGTAGCCGAAACCCAGGCTCAGTGAAACTGAACAGGAAGCGTCCGTAGAACGCCAGAACCCGACCCAGCATACGCAGATTCACGACGCTGGCCTCGAAAGCAGATGGGTGAGCATGGCCACGAGCGTAGCGGCCAGAAACGCCACACCCATCGATGCACGCGGCAGGACGAGCATCAACGTGAGGCAAAAACTCGCCACCGACCACATGCCGCGGGTCATGCCGCGCAAAAATAAGGTCGCGGCCTGCGCCCCACCCTGCGCATGATTGAACGTCGCTACCACAAGTCCGATCGACGGAAAGAGCGCCGCATAGCCGCTGAGCTGTGCCCCACCGCGTCGACCCAACTCGCTGCTGAATACCGTGACGGCTGCGCCCACCACCATCCGCGAGGCCAATTCGGCGGGATGCGGTGTCGATGACTCGCCCGCCTTCGCGATCGGCATCCATCGCGGTACGAGCCACAAGGCGCCGGCACCGAGCAGCAAGCCGAGCCACACTGTCGGTTGCACGAGATGCAGTGCTCCGATGGCCGCGACCCAACACACGAGCGCCGCGGGCGCAGCCACGAACCAACGCACCCGGATCGCGAAACGGGTGTACGCAAGATAGAACAGCATCGCGGGCGCAAGCCCCACGAGCGCGGCGAATGCGGCCTCCGCCGCGAACGCATTGCCATTCTCGATCGCGAGTACGAGCAGCACCGGACCCGCGACGATCGGAAATCCACCAAGCCAACCTGCCAGCCGTTGCCCCCAACGACGACCCGCCAGCGTCACGAGCGCAATGAGCGATGGAACGAGCAGCACCTTCAGCAGCAGGACGTTCATGTCGAGGTGCGTTGCCGATCAGGGAACGCGGCGAAGCGCAGCAACAACACGCAGCACAACACCAGCACCGCAGAGTGCGCGAGCAACACCGGTGTGTAGCCGCCAAATCGCTCCACCGCCAGAGCGGTGACGAACGGGCCTATGCCGCCACTCAGCGAATAGATGCCGTAGAACGAACCGTAGACCGCAGCGAAATTCCGAGTGCCGAAATATCGGCCGGTGAGATACGCCAACACGTCCACCTCAGCACCCACCGCAAGGCCCACGAGCAGCGCCGAGAGGACGGCAATCCATTCATTGACGCCAAGCGCCAGCATCACGATGCCGACAATCGGTGCGACCAGGAACGCGAGCGCCACGCGCGGTGCAAAGAAACGGTCCATCAACCAACCGGTGATGAGGCGCCCGGTTGTTAGCGCCAGAAAGAGCACCGACTGCGCGAACGCCGCGCGCATGGGCGAGACGCCTCGTCCCGTCAGCAGCGGCACGAGGTGCAGGATGATGCTCTGCACGACGAAGCCGATCAGAAAGAACGTGACGATCATCAACCAGTACTGCCCCGTTCGACTGGCTTCACCGAGCGTCATACCCTGCGCGTTCGAGGCCATCGCCGCACGACTGTCGCCGTCGCTCGCACCGCCAACGCCAGCGGCACCCGGCGCCGCATCCCCATCAGGCCACTGCCCGACGGACTGAGGCGTGTCCTTGAGCCAAAAGAAAATCACAGGCAGCGCGAAGATCGCCACCGCCAGCGCCAACAAGAGGTAGGCGGTGCGCCAGCCAAACTCGCCGATCATGAACTGCGCGTAAAGCGGCCAGATGAATCCGCCGAGGCCAATGCCCGACAGGGCGATCCCAAGTGCAAGACCACGCCGCCGGTCGAACCACACGGTGAGCACCCGAGCGAACGCCACGTGGGTCGTTCCGAGCGTGAAGGCGGCCAGCAGAAAGAACCTGAGGTAGAACGTCCACAGATCATCGCTCTGGAAGGCCAGCGAACCGACGATCAGCATCTCGGCGACAAACGACGCCAGGATGATGCGACGCGCCCCGAAACGATCGACCACGGCACCCACGACAGGCGCCAGAAAGGACGCCGTGATGGTCACGACGAGCAGTGCGGTCAGCACCGAACTCTGCGACCAGGAGAACTCCTGTTGTAGCGGTCCAAGGAACAAACCGAAGGTGGCCGCCACCAGCGTGCCGAGTCCACATCCAAGACCGATGGTGGATGCGGCAACGACGCGCCAACCGAGAAACTTACCGCCTGTCATGGCTCAATCTCGCCAAGCACCGAAACAAAACCAGCGCACGCCACGTGCCAGCCGACCCGTCTGCGGAGAATCCACCGATGGCTCTTCGGCACGGGCGACGCGCCGCCACGCGGTAGCCCCGAGCGCACTCCACGAGGGAACGACGTGCTGCACGTATCGCTTTGCTGCGAACCCCGCCTCAATAATGAGTTGCCGTGGATCACAGGCGCGGAACGTCCGATAGAACGGCTCATTGTTGTAGTGCCCATCCCAATCGAGTTGGAAGGAGTCGTAAGGCGACAACTGCGTTGCCGGAGGAAGCTCCATGTGCAGCATCAGCCCACCCGGGCGAAGCACGCGGTGCGCCTCGCGAAAGACCCGCGCAAGACTGCGGCGCGGCAGCTCGTGAAGGAACATCGACGAGAACACCAGATCGAAGCTGCCGTCAGCGTAATCCAAGTTCTCGGCATTCATTTGCCGATAATGGACGGCGCGCCGCTGCAGACGGGCCCGCGCATGCGCGTAGCGCAGACACGGGGCGGAAACGTCGATGCCGTGCACCTCGGCGGCTGGGAACACATCCTTCCACGCGCCGGTGTTGTGTCCAACCGTACAGCCGAGGTCGAGAATGCGCTGCGGCCGCCAGCCCGGGTGCAGCAGACGCATGAACCGTGCGATCGACTGCCCGATGTCGTCGAGGTTCGGTCCGAACACACCGAACGTCGAGATGGCCAGGCGCTGCTCATACACCGCACCCATGGTCAGATCGTCCGCGCCGTACTCGGTGTGGTAACTGCCCGGCATCAGATGGATGTCGATCGCTGATACCGAGCGCGGCACTGGCAGTCGCGGGTCGAGGGTCAGCGAGCCCCCTGCCCCCGATCGTGTGCCTCGGCGCGCGAGGCGTGTCGCTTCATTGATGAGGGCTGCGCTCGATCGCTCGATCGGCTCCCTCACTGTTTGGTACAGCAGATCCTGCGAACAGGTCCGAAGCGCCGAGTAAAAGCGGAACGACTCGCGTGAGCGCATGGCCTGATGCACACGCTCGGCGCTCCAGCCGCCGGCGGGCCCCTGTTCGGCCACGCGGGAATTGAAATCCGCCCGCATGGACCCCGCCAAATCCTCAAGAACATGGCGACGCAGTGCAGACACGAACGCGCTGCGCGCCTTGTCGTCGCGTTTGAAGTCGATCGGCAGACTTGCGTGGGTACGGCTCAAAACCGTACCAGTGTAGCCGGTAAAACCGGGCTTAACGTGCCTGGAGAAACTCGATGGCGTCCCGCACGGTGGCGGCGGGCTGTTCCATCATCGGCAGATGACCGGCACCGCGGTATTGCCGCAGTGTCACCGGGGCGCCCTTTAGAAGAGCGGCGACCTGTCCACCAATCGCCTCAGGCAGCACCACCCCATCGGCACCCCACTGCAGCAGGATCGGCCGGGTCAGTCGGCCGTAGTACTTCGGCACATCCAGCGTGTCCCAGATCCGATACTGCGTCTGAATGTAGGCGTCGACCCAGGCCTTAGCACCGTCGCGATTATTGATGTCGTGATAGCGCGTGACGAGTTCGGGCGTCACCACGCTGTCGTTCGCCGTGATGTCTTCGAGAAACGCCTGCCAGAACTCGCGCGGCTGATACGGCGCCTGCTCCCGCAATTGCTGCGCCGCGGCGCGCATTGCCGCGCTCGGCTGCCGGGCTGGTGGGCGACTCGCCGGAAGCGTCGAGACCACGAGACGATCCACGCGCTGCGGATGCTCGATGGCAAAAAACAAAGCGACCATGGCGCCGTTGGATGTTCCACCAATGTGAAAGCGCTGCAGCCCCAATTGATCGGCCAGCAAGCGAACGAGTTCCACGGCCCGCTCGGTGCTGTACACACCCTTCGGATCGGGACCGGACAATCCATACGGCGGGTAGTCGAGACGGATCACCCGAAAGTGACGGGTGAGTTCCGGGATCCACGGATCCCACATGTGCAGGCTGCCGAGATGACCGTTCAGAAGCACTAACGCAGGCCCGCGACCTTCGTCGCGCACGTGCAGTCGAACACCGTCGACCATCAAAAATTGCGAAGGCTCCGAGGCGTATCGCGCCTCGAGGGTGGCGGAGTCGATCAGCCCGCGCTCCGCCGCGGGCGCAGCGACCGAGCACAACGCCAACAGGAAGCAGAAAAGGAACGGGTGGGTGACTTGCGTCACCCACCCGGTACTCGTGGTCTCCCCCCTGGCAGACCCAATGCCGAACATCAACTTAGAACTTCATGCCGAGCCGGATGCCGATCTGGCGCGGGTC
>CAISHQ010000045.1 GCA_903885195.1 uncultured Pseudomonadota bacterium
TGCCTTGGCGGAGCAGCTGTGCGCACGGCATCGAGTTTTCCTGCTGTCCAACGTGGGCGATCTGCACTGGGCCGAACTGAAACGGCGCTTTGCGCTGCATGAGCTCGGTCACGACGTGATTGCCTCGTTCGAGGCCGGTGTGATGAAGCCCTACGAGGGTATCTATGTTCAGGCCGAGCAGCGATTCGGACTTGATCCCGCGCAGACGGTGTTCATCGACGATCGAGTCGAGAATATCGAGGCGGTGCAGCGACGCGGCTGGCATGGCATCGTGCATCAGCATCACGACAGCACCGTGGCGGCGCTGCGTGAACTCGGGGTCAGGATCGACTGAGCGGGCTCGGGTGGTGCTGCGCCTCAGCGGCCCACAAACATGAAGCCCACCGCGGCCATGATGCAGCCGAGGGCTGCGATGTGTCGCCAGTGCAGCGCTTCGCCGAGCACCGTAATCATGAGCACGAGAAACACGGTCAGGGCGATCATCATGAAAATGTTCGAGAGCGAGAGCAGCAGTAGGGGTTGCATGCGAATATATCGACATGCATACCGCCATCCATCGCCGGGTCGAGCAACTCCGTGCGGACCGTGACCCGACGCTGATCGCGCGCCTGCCCTCGGGCTGGGCGGTATTTGGCGAGCGGCAGTTCCTGCGCGGCTATGCGCTGCTGTTGCCCGACCCTGTGGTGCCCGATCTCAATGCGCTCGAGGGCGCCGCACGCGAGCAGTTTTTGATCGACATGACGCGGCTCGGCGATGCGTTGCTCGCCGAGACTGGAGCGCTGCGCATCAACTACGCGATGTTCGGCAATCAGGAGCCGGCGCTGCACGCCCATGTCGTGCCGCGCTATCGCGACGAAGGTCCCGAGCTCGCGACGGCCCACCCCTGGGCGTACGACTGGGCCGCAGCGCCCCTTTGGAGGGACGCCGATCTTGAGGCGCTGCGTACGCGGCTGCGGATGCGCCTGCTCGACCCAACGTGAGCCGCCTCAATCCGGCTTGACGTAGTTAAGCGGCAAGGCCGTCGTCGACTTGATGGTCTCGAGCGAGAAACTCGCACTGACATCCAGCATCTCGAGCGCGGCAATCAGGCGCTTGTAGACGGCGTCGTAGCCCTCGATATCAGGCACCACCACGCGCAGCAGGTAGTCGACATCGCCGCTCATGCGGTGCAGTTCGGTCACTTCCGGCAGATCCCGAACGACTTTCGCGAAGCGCTCGAACCAGCCGGCGCTGTGGCTCGGCGCCTTGATGGTGACGAACACCGTCGTGCCCACGTTGAGCGCGCGGGCATCGAGCAGCGCCACCGTGCGCCGAATGACACCGGTCTCACGCAGCCGCTGGATGCGCCGCCAGCAGGGCGCCTTGGAGAGCCCGACCCGCTCGGCCACCTCGGCCGCGGTCAGGCTCGCGTCCTTTTGCAGGATGTCCAGGATTTTGCGATCTAGCTTGTCCACGAAACAAAATTGCTTAAATAAGTGATATTAAGAACCAATATTGCCAATACCAGGCGCCCATGTCCATGCATTCGCAATCCTGTTTCATCGCTGCGCCGGTAGAGTGAACGCTCATGATCAAGTGGTTCACCGAACACCCCGCCACCATCGGAGAGACGTACTTCAGTCATCTCTTCAAGGCCACGGCCTTCGGCGTGCGCATGCTGATCGCGGGCATCGCCTGCATCCTCCATGGTCTCTTTCCCTTCCTCTGCGTGACCACGGGTTCCGATGCCATGAAGTCGCTGCACGATGAGATGAGTGCGCGGCGCGATGCGGCACTGAAGGCTCATACGGCTCCCAAGGCCACGAGCCTGCCGATCCGCTAGACTCCGCGCCGGCGTGCCGCCGCGCGGAGAGGTCCTTGACCGCATCAGTTGATTCCACCCTGCCTGAACTGCGTCTGCGACGCGGCGAAGACCGTCGCCTGCGCGCGGGTCACCTGTGGGTGTTCAGCAACGAGATCGATACGACCGCGACGCCGCTGACACGATTTTCGCCGGGCGAGCAGGTGCGCCTGATGACTGATCGCGGCGAGGCGTTGGGCGTGGCCTACGTCAATCCGGCGACCCTCATTGCCGCCCGTATCCTGCACCGCGAGGCCTCGTCCCGGCTCGGACATGACTTCATCGTCGAGCGACTGCGCTCGGCGCTACGCCTGCGTGAGGCCTTGTCGGCCTCGCCACACTATCGCTGGGTGTTCGGCGAATCCGATGGCTTGCCGGGGCTCGTGCTTGATCGCTTCGGTGATGTGGTCATCGGTCAGATCGCGACCCGCGGCATGGACGTGCTGCGTCCGATCATCGAGGCCGCGGTCGCCGAGGTCCTCGCCCCCGAAGCGCTGATCTGGAAGAACGACACGGGCGCCCGCGATCTGGAGGGGCTGCCGCGCGAATGCGTGCCTGCGTTCGGCGCGATGCCGAGTGAACTGACCGTCGTGGAGACGCTGCCTGCGGGCCCTACGTTGCAGTTCTGTGTCGGTCTCGAGTCCGGCCAGAAAACCGGCTGGTTCTACGATCAGACCTTCAATCGCAGTCTGCTCGGCCGATTCCTGCCGCCGAATGCGCGGGTGCTCGATGTCTGCAGCTACGCGGGCGGTTGGGCCTGCACGGCGGCAGCGCTTGGGGCGAGCGGGGTCGAGTGCCTCGACTCTTCGGCCTCGGCGCTCGAGCGTGCTGCAGCCAACCTCGCCGCCAATGCCTCGCAAGTGCCCAACCCTGCCGCGCGTAGCCTGCGCCTGCATCGCGGCGATGCCTTCGATGTGCTCGCTGCGCTCGCCGCGGCGGGTGAGCGCTTCGATGCCGTGATCGTTGATCCACCCGCATTCATCAAGCGCCGTAAGGAAGCGCCACAGGGGCAGGCGGCGTATCGCAAGTTGAACCAGCTCGCCATGCGGGTGCTGCGCTCGGAAGGTTTGCTCGTCTCCTGCTCCTGCAGCCATCACTTGGCCGCGGAGGATCTGCTGCGGGCGATCCAGGGCGCCGCGCGGCAAACACAGTGCGAGGTGCAGATTCTGCATCAGGGCGGGCAGTCACCCGATCACCCGGTGCATCCGGCGATCCCCGAGACGCGCTACCTCAAGGCGTTTTTCTGTCGCGTGACGCGCGCCTGAAGCCCCGCACGCGCGATACAATCGGCCGATGATCGATTACCCCGGCTTCGATCCCGTCGCGCTCGAACTCGGACCGCTCAAAGTGCGGTGGTACGGCATCACCTATCTGATCGCCTTCGCTGCGGCCTGGTGGCTCGGTCGGCGGCGGGCGGCCCAACCGGGATCGACCTGGAAACCCATCGATGTCGATGACTTCGTGTTTTTCTGCATGCTCGGGGTGATCCTCGGCGGTCGTCTGGGCTACACGCTCTTCTACGGTTTCGATCAGTGGATGCAGGATCCGCTCTATCTGCTGCGCATCTGGGAAGGAGGCATGTCGTTCCATGGCGGCCTTATCGGCGTGCTGGTTGCCCTCGCGGTGTTTGCGGCGCGTCGCGGGCGGGCCGTGGCGGACGTGTTTGATTTCGCGGCAGCGCTGCCGGGTCTTGGCATCTTTGCCGTGCGCGTCGGGAACTTTATCAACGGAGAGCTCTGGGGCCGTCCGGCCGAGGTCGCCTGGGGCATGCGCGTCGATGGCGTGGTGCGACACCCGACGCAATTGTACGAGGCGGCACTCGAAGGGCTGCTGCTCGCCGCCGTGCTGTGGTGGTTCACCGCGCGTGCGCGGCCCCGCCTCGCAGCCTCCGGTCTGTTCCTCGTCATGTACGCCTTCGGGCGGCTCACGGTCGAGTTCTGGCGGCTGCCTGATGAGCACATCGGCTATCTGTTTGGTGGCTGGTTCACCATGGGGCACCTGCTCACGTTGCCCATGCTGATCGGTGGCGTAGCGCTGCTCGTTTGGGCTTACCGTAAACCGCAACCCTCAGGCAACGTCCTGCGGAGCGCCGCTTGAGGCAATACCACGATCTGTTGCGCCACGTACGCGAGCACGGTACGCGCAAGACGGATCGCACGGGTACCGGCACCTTGTCGGTGTTCGGTCACCAGATGCGCTTCGATCTGCGCGAGGGCTTTCCGCTCGTCACCACCAAGAAGATCCACCTCAAGTCCGTGGTGCATGAGTTGTTGTGGTTCCTGCGTGGCGAGACCAACACGGCGTATCTGCGCGAGCATGGCGTGACCATCTGGGACGAGTGGGCCGATGCCGAGGGTAATCTCGGTCCCGTGTACGGCAAGCAGTGGCGCTCCTGGCCCACGCCCGACGGCGGCAGCATCGATCAGATGACCGAGGTGCTGCAGCAGCTGCGCACGCAGCCGGATTCGCGCCGCATCATCGTCAGTGCCTGGAATGTGGGCGAGCTCAAGCAGATGGCGCTGATGCCGTGTCATGCGTTCTTCCAGTTTTATGTGGCCGACGGGCGACTGTCCTGCCAGCTCTATCAGCGCAGTGCGGATATTTTCCTCGGTGTGCCGTTCAACATCGCCTCCTACGCCCTGTTGACCCACCTCGTTGCCGCGCAGACGGATCTCGCCGTAGGCGATTTCGTGTGGACGGGGGGCGACTGCCACCTGTATCTGAATCATCTCGAGCAGGCTGATTTGCAGCTCTCCCGTGAGCCGCTGCCGCTGCCCGAACTCGTGCTGCACCGCAGGCCGGAGAGCCTGTTCGAGTACCGCTACGAAGATATCGAGTTCCGCAATTACCAATGCCATCCGGCCATTCGTGCACCGGTGGCCGTGTGATCCGTCATTCCGTTTGACTCGTCTGCTCAAAACTCAAGGAGTGTTCCGTGGCGATACCTGAAATGCGAACCAGCCCCTGGATCAAAGTCCGCAACTCGAAGATCCATGGCAAGGGCGTCTTTGCCGCCAAGCGCATCCCTAAAGGAACGCGGGTGATCGAGTATTTGGGAGATCGCATCTCGCATGCCGAGGCCGATGCCCGCTACGAGGATCACGATCCGAACGACAATCACACCTTCCTCTTTATCGTCGACAAGAAGACGGTCATCGATGCGGGGGTGAAGGGCAACGCCGCGCGCTTCATCAACCACTCGTGTGATGGCAACTGCGAGTCGGTGATCGAGCAGAGTCGGGTGTTCATCGAGACGACGCGCGTACTCGAGGCGGGTCAGGAGCTCGGCTACGACTACGAGATTGGTCGCGAGAAGGACGACCCGCCGAACGTCGATGAAATCTTTGCCTGTCGCTGCGGTTCGCCCAAGTGCCGCGGCACCATGCTCTGGCCGGCGAAGCGGCCTGCGCCGAAGAAGTCGGCGACCAAGAAAAAGGCGACCCGGCGTGGCAAGACCGCGACGTCTGGGAAGACTGCGGCTTCTGGAAAAACCGCCAACGCTGGCAAAACTGCCACTGCTGGCAAGAGTGCTCGCACGGCCAAGACCGCACCGCGCCGCCGCGGCAGATGACGCCCGCCCGCGTCACGCTCGTCGTGGCACGCGCCGATAATGGCGTGATTGGTCACGCTGGCGGGCTGCCCTGGCGGTTGCCCGAGGACTTGCGCCGTTTCAAAGCCGCAACGCTCGGTAAACCCGTGGTGATGGGGCGCAAGACCTTCGAGTCCATCGGTCGTGCGTTGCCGGGTCGGCTCAATATCGTGCTCACCCGCAGCACGCAGTTTCGGCCTGCCGATCCCGAGGTGTGCGTGGTCAACGACTGGGCCGCCGCGCGGGCGGCGGCCGGTGAGGTGGCTGACATCATGGTGATCGGTGGCGCCGAGATCTATGCGCTCGTACTGCCGGAGGCGACGCGGGTATTGTTGACCGAGGTGCACGCCACGCCGGAGGGCGATGCGTTCCTGCCGGGCTTCGATCGCCAAACGTGGCAGGAGCAGTCCCGTGAGCAATACGCTGCAGACGAGCGCAATGCATTCGACATGAGCTTTGTGGATTTGCAGCGCGTATAGAACTCCCGCAGGCGTTCTACGGCCGTCGTCACCGATTTGTAACATCAATGTAACGGAGGGTTAACCGAAACCCGACAGGATTGCGCGCTCGTCGTCAGCTCATCCTGCGGAGGTTCTCGTGTCCAATTCCGTTGTCATTCGTCCCGTTGCCGTGTGGACCGGAGCCGTCGCGGTCGCTGTGGCGAGCGCATTGACCTCCGCGCAGTCTGCCAGCCCGGCGCCGTCAGCCGACGACCTGCAGACCGTCACCATCACCGCCATCGTCGACGCCGCTTCGCGTGCGGCGCGTGAGCAGAAAGCCGCCCGCAACGTGTCGAACGTGGTCTCCTCCGATGCGATCGGTCGCTTCCCCGACTCCAATATCGCCGAGGCGCTGCAGCGCGTCGCGGGCGTCGCCATTGCCCGTGATCAGGGCGAAGGTCGCTATATCAACGTGCGTGGCGGTCCGTCCGAGTTCTCCGCCATCACCATCGACGGTGTGAGCGTCGCCGCGCCCGACCCGACCACCCGAGCCATAGACCTTGACACGATTCCCTCTGACATCGTCGGTCAGTTGGTGATCAGCAAGACGCTGCGCCCAGATCAAGACGCCGATTCCATCACCGGTGCGGTGGAACTGAAAACGCAGTCGCCGTTCGACTACAAGGGCTTTCGCGCCCGAGCGTCGGCGGGCGGATCGTACAACGAGTTTGGCGGTACCAACGATACGCGTGGGTCCGGCTCGATCAGCACGATTTGGGGCGATGACAGCAAAGTTGGCGTGCTCTTCTCTGCCAGTTACTCGAAAACGGACCGGCAGGTCGACAATATCGAGACGGCATGGGCACGGTTGACCAAACCTGAGGGTGGCTCGGTGTTTGGTGTTGTGGAGAATCTATTCAAGGATTACGACACCGAGCGTGAGCGCTTGGCATTCACCGGTGCTCTGGAGTGGCGTGACAATGCGGATAATCGTGCGTACTTGCGCGGGACTTACTCCAAGTTCACTGACGACGAGTATCGCAATCAGTTGCTGGTGCTGTGGTCCGAAGGTGTCCTGCTGCCGGGTGCGACCGATCAGGCCGCGAGCTTTCGCAACATTCGGGTCGCGAAGCAGATTCGTCACCGCATCCAGCAGAATGTCATCTCCACCGCCGAACTCGGCGGGCAGCGTGCTCTTGGCGATTGGCTGATCGACGGCTCGGTGTCGGTGGCCAACACCGAGCAGACCTACCCGCGGCGCGATGAACTGCTGTGGCGGACCGCTGCGCTCGGCACGGCGACTGCGCCGGTGAGTTACGACTATCGAAGCAGCACCCTCGAGCCTGCTATTTCGATCTTCACGACACAGCCGCACTTGAACCCTGCCAACCTCTCCTTTCGCGAAAACGCCTTCCGAACCAGTGTGACCCAGGAAGATACAGTCGCTTGGACTGCCAACGCCAAACTGCCGGTCACGCTCGGCGGAGGCGAGGGGCACTTCAAGTTCGGCGCCAAGTACAAGGCGGGTGAGCGTGAGGCCGACGAAAACCGCTTCCGTGATCGTGCGGCGACCGCGGCGCCGTCGGGGACGCTGCAGTCCTTCCTTTCGGGTGAGCCGAGCCGCAATTACAGCTACGATCTGGGCTTCAAGGTTCAACCGGGTTTGGCGGACGCCTATTACGATCAGCGCAAGGCAACCTCACCGATCCGGGCCGAGCAGTCGGCGACTGCGGACTATCAGGTCGACGAAACGGTTCTGGCGGGGTACGCGCTCTGGGATCTCGATTTCGATCGACTGGGCGTGCTCGCCGGTGTGCGTTACGAGCGCACCGAGACGGACGGTTCAGCCCCGGTCTTCAATGCGGCGACCGGCGTCATCAGCACGCGGACCGACAAGCGCTCGTACTCGGATGTGTTTCCCGGCGTCACCCTTCGATATGCGTTCAACGATGGCTTGATCGGACGCGCCGTCGTCTCGCGCGGTATGACCCGTCCGAACTTCACGGACATCGTTCCTCGTGCACTCGAGACGCAGGAGGGCAGCACGCTCGTCGTACAGCAGGGAAATCCGGAATTGACTGCTACGTTATCGAACAACCTCGACGTCTCGGTCGAGTACTACTACGACACCATGGGTTTGGTGTCGGCCAGTGCCTTTTATAAGGACTTGAAGGACTACGCCTACACCTTGCGCAGCAACGGCAGCTACCTCGGACAGGCCGCCATCCTCGTTCGGCCGGAGAATGCACCGAACGGGTCACTCAACGGCGTGGAGCTGGCTTGGCAGCAACAGTTCACGGCATTACCGGGCTGGCTCTCGGGGTTTGGCGTGTTTGCCAACGTGACCTGGGTGGATGCGGAGATCGAAGTCGGCCGCAGCTACGCCGGTCGCAGCAAATTCCCTCTGCCGGGGCAGTCGAAGACCACCTCGAACCTCGCGCTGTTTTATGAGCGCGGACCGCTGAGCGTGCGTTTGAGCTATACCGACCGCGGCGATTACTTAAACGAGATCAACGCCGAGGACGGAGCGCTCGATCTGTATTGGGAGGGTCGCGACCAACTCGATCTGACCGCGAGCTACGAATTCACGAAGATGTTCGAAGCGTTCGTCGAGGCGAAGAACCTGACCAACACGGCGGGCATTCGTTACTACGGCGAGCGTAGCCGCGTGTACGAGTACGAGAAGTTCGGATACAGCGTATTCGTCGGTGGACGCGTGAAGTTGTGAGACCGTGATGATCCGTGGCGCCTGGATCCTGCTGTGCGCAGTCTGCGCATCATGCCTGGTTGCCGAGAGCAAGACCGGGACGGAGTTCGTGAAGCCGCGAGTCGTCAGTGGGCCGGTGAAGCACGACTCGGACGATCCGGCGATCTGGGTCGACCGGAAGAACCCGGCCAACAGTCTGGTGCTTGGCACCGACAAGGACGCCGACGGAGCGCTCTATGTCTTTGGACTCGACGGCAAGCCGCGGACCGATCGCATCGTCCGAGGGCTCCTGCGGCCCAACAATGTCGATGTCGCTTATGACGTGATGCTGGGCGGAAGGAAGGTGGACGTCGCGATCGTTGCCGAACGGTTCGCGCACCGGCTGCGTGTTTATACGCTGCCTGATCTGATCGCGGTGGATGGGGGAGGTATCCCGGTCTTCGAAGGCGATCGGGCCCGTGACGTCATGGGTGTGGCCTCGTACACGCGCAGTGCCGACGGCGTTTTGTTCGCCATCGTCAGTCGCTCGGATCGCTTCGCACCCAAGCAGGGCTACCTTCATCAATATCGCCTCGTAGACGACGGGAAAGGGACGTTACGCGGAGTATTCGTCCGGGCCTTTGGCGAGTGGAGTGGTCGCAAGGAAATAGAAGCGCTTTCCGTTGATGCGGTCGCAGCCCGCGTCTACGCGAGCGATGAAACCTTTGCGGTCAGGGTGTATGCCGCAGACCCCAACGCGGAAGATGCCGATGACGAACGGGCTCAACTGGGCGAGACGGGTTTCGCGCGTGACCACGAAGGCAGCGCTGTGTTGCGCCGCCCAGGGCAGGTTCCGTTGTTATTCGTGTCGGATCAGCAAGCGGGCGAATTACGCGTATTCGCAGTACCCGATGGCGCGACGCCGAGCTACCACGGACGGATTCGCTATTCGGCGAGTGAAACCGACGGCATTGACTTGACTGCCACACCACTGCCCGGGTTTCCCGGCGGGTTATTGGTGGCGATGAGTGATGATCGCACTTATCATTTTTACGATCTCGACGACTTGCTCCGCGCCCTGCAGCGCTGAGCGCCGCTGACTCAATGCAACTTAACGCGCGGCTCGGTCTGCGCGGCGATCATGCGCCCGAGCGTGGTGAGCGAGGTCTTCCAGAAGCCGTGCAGCGCGAGTTCGTGCAGCTTGTACAGCGACATGTACATCCAGCGGGCGAACAGGCCCTCTAACCAAAGATTGCCGCCGACGAAATTACCCATCAGGTTGCCGACGGTGGTGTATTCGCCAAGCGACACGAGCGAACCGAAGTCGCGATAGCGCCAGGGCTTCAGTGGCTTACCCGCCAGAGTGCGGCGGATGGCCTTGGCAAGATAATTCGCCTGCTGGTGAGCGGCTTGGGCCCGCGGCGGCACGTTGCGGCCCGGCTGTCCCGCCCA
>CAISHQ010000046.1 GCA_903885195.1 uncultured Pseudomonadota bacterium
AAACACCTGCGCGGAGACTTCGGCGTAGCGCCTCATTCGCGGACGCACGCAGATCGCGTGTGGACAGAGCGCGAGGGCGCGTCGAATGGGCATCGCCGAGCGCACACCGAACTTTCGCACCTCGTAACTGGCGGCTGCGACAACACCGCGACCGCCCGTACCACCGACGATCAAGGGTTTTCCCCGCAGCTCCGGATTGTCGCGCTGCTCGACGGACGCGTAGAACGCATCCATGTCTACGTGCAGGATGCTGCGCGAGGCGCTCATGCCGTCGATACGCTCATACCTCGAGCAGAGACACGAGACCCGTAGTGGTGAGAACGATGGCCGCGAGCCAGATGTACAGGAGGCCGAGAACGAGGAACTTCACGGCGGTCAGACCTCGGCCATTGCCGTAGAACACCCGCATGCCTCGCCAGCAGTACCAGACCATGTACAGAAACCCGATGAATGTCAGCGGTCCGCCAACGACCGCGGGCAACACGAGCCCGCCTAGCTGAGAGAGAATGCTGACGAGAAAGATGGCTGTGTGATTGCCGAGCAGAAATACCAGATGCTCCGCATACAGCCGATAAGGCCGGATGTAGAACGGCAGCATCAACAGCGCGAACACGGGCAGCAGCACGAACATCGCTTTCGGCAAGTTGCGCATGAAAACGGCGCCGAGTGAGGCGCCGCCATCGACGAGTGCTTTGGCGCAGCCGGCCTCGATTTTTGGCTTGATGCGTGCGGCAAGCGGTCCGTTGTAAGTGATCTTGCTGCATAACTTGGCGACCGCTTCTCTATCTTTGTTGGGCTCGGTCAGGCTGACGCCTTGGACGGTCACGTCGTCGGCGACTTTGACTTCGGTTCCCGTGTCGAGATTGAGCACGATGAAGAACGCGATGCTGATTACGAGATACAGGCGGATCGGCGGGATGTAGCGGGCTCGGCGGCCCTCGAAGAAATCGATGGCGAGCGCACCGGGCTTGGTGAGCAGCGTCCAGAGCGTTGACCATAGCCGCGAGTCGGCGTGACTCAAGGATTCGGCCGTCTCTGCGACGAAGTGCCCCACCGAGTGCCGATGCGGATCGTGCTTTTGGCCGCACAGGGCGCAATACGGCCCCTGCAAGGCCGCTCCGCAGTTCAGGCAATTCATCGCTTGAAACTACAGTGTGGCTTCGGCGGGAGTGTCGGCCGCGATTTGCACGTTCACCCGCAGCGACGCGGCGCCGTTCGTGCCGAGCTCGTGCGTAGCGAAATCGTCGACATGGATGAGTTCCATGACCTTGCGATCATAGTCGCGCAGCCACGCCGCATCTTCCGCGGCGAGCAGGCCGATTCGTTCGGCTTCGTCGATTTGCCCGGGCAGATCGAGCGCCTGGATGCGGCCGGTCTTCACGCCTTCAACGCGGATGCGCCGATCAAGCTCCTCGGCTCGACCCGCCATCTCGAGCGCTTCTTGCAGCAGCCCGAGCGGATTGTTCGCTTCGACCCGACGGAACACCGGATAGCAGAGCCGATCGCGTACCTCGGTCGGGGCGGTGACGAGTTCGGCCAGCGTATGGCTCAGCCGATCACCGGGCGCGGAGTACTGCAGACCGCGCGGGAAGATGAAAAAGCGCATCGCACCGCCGAGCAGGCGGTTCGGGAAGTTGCGCAGGAACGCGTGCAACTGCTCCTGTGCCTTGTAGAGCAGATCGCGACAAGCCCACTCGACGATCGGCAAATCCTCGGCGCGGCGACCCTGATTTTCGTAATGCTTGAGCACCATCGAAGCCAGATACATGTACGAGAGGACATCGCCGAGTCGTGCCGAGAGGTTCTCCTTCTTCTTCAGGTAGCCGCCCAGGCTCAGCATCGCTACATCGACCGCGAAGGCGAAGCTCGCCGAGAAGCGCACGATGTGCTGGTAATACCGCGCTGCGGGACCTTCGGCAGGCACCTTGGTGAAGCGTGCGTTGGTGAGGGCCATGATGAACGAGCGCACTGCGTTACTCAGCGTAAAGCCGATGTGACCGAGCAGCGCGCTGTCGAAGTCCGCGAGCCCCTGTTTGCGGTCCGCGTTGCGCGCAGCTTCCATTTCCTTGAGCACGAACGGATGGCAGCGCACCGCCCCCTGACCGAAGATGATGAGGCTGCGCGTGAGGATATTCGCGCCTTCTACGGTGATGGCCACCGGAACGACCTGATAACCACGACCGAGATAATTGCGTGGACCGAGGCAGATGCCCTTGCCACCGTGCACGTCCATGGCATCGTTCGCCACCTGACGACTCATCTCGGTGACGTGGTACTTGAGCATGGCCGAGGGGACCGACGGCTTCTCGCCACCGTCGATGGCGCCCGCCGTGACCGATCGTGCGGCGTCCATGGTGTAGGTGTATCCCACCATCCGTGCGATCACGCTCTCGATGCCTTCGAACTTTCCGACTGGCATGTTGAATTGGCGCCGGATGCGCGCGTAGGCACCAGTGGAGAACACTGCAGCTTTACCGCCGCCCGTGCCGCTCGAGGGCAAAGAAATGCAGCGACCCACGGAGAGCTGCTCGACCAGCATGCGCCAGCCCTGACCCACCATCTTTGGACCGCCAATGATGAAGTCGAGCGGAACGAACACGTCCTTACCCTGGATCGGGCCGTTGTGGAACGGCACGTTCAGCGGGAAGTGTCGTCGGCCGATGCTCACACCGCGCGTGCCGCGCGGGATCAGCGCGCAGGTGATGCCCACATCAACGGTATCACCCAGCAGCTTTTCCGGATCGAACAGTCGGAAGGCGAGGCCGATGACCGTAGCCACCGGAGCGAGCGTGATGTAGCGCTTGGAGAAATTAAGCCGCAGACCAACGATCTCGCGACCTTCCCACAGGCCACGGCAGACGACCCCGGTGTCCGGGAGCGAGGCGGCATCGGAGCCCGCACGCGGGCCGGTCAGTGCGAAGCAGGGAATGTCCTCGCCGCGGGCGAGTCGCGGCAGATAGTGATTCTTCTGTTCCTCGGTGCCGTAGTGCTGCAGCAGTTCGCCGGGACCCAGCGAGTTCGGCACGGCCACCGTCGAGGACACCGTGGCGCTGCGCGAGGACAGTTTGGCGAGCACGCAGGAGTGTGCATACGCGGAGAATTCGAGACCGCCGTACTTCTTCTGGATGATCATCGCGAAGAAGCCATTGCGCTTGAGGAAGTCCCACACCTCGGGCGGCATGTCGCCGCGGCGATGCGTGATGTCGAAGTCGTCGATCATCCGGCACAGCTCTTCGCAGGGGCCATCGAGGAACGCCTGCTCTTCGGCCGTCAGTTGCGGCGCCTTGGCGCCGAGCAGTTTCGGCCAGTCGGGTTTACCGGTGAACAGCTCGCCGTCCCACCAGACCGTGCCGGCCTCGAGCGCCTCGCGCTCGGTGCTCGACATCGCCGGCAGCATGCGACGGTAGATCTTCATGAACGGTCGTGACACCAGTGCCTTGCGCAGCGGCACGATGTTCAGCAGGGCGAGCACCCCGAACACGGCCCAAAGAAATCCTTTCCATAATCCCGCGGGATCACCGATGACGGTGTAGGCGAGTAGCAGGACGAAGAACGTGCCGGTGTAGGCAGCGAGGCTGAGTCGGCGGTAGGCGAGGAACAGCAGTGCGCCGACGAACAGCAGTGCGATGACGCCGCCCTTGAGCGTCAGGGCCCAGATCGCAACCGCGAGCAGGGCGAGGGCGATGATTGTGTTGGCCATGCCGGAAGCCTACTGGATCGGCGCAGAAACGAAAGGGGGGCGTTACCGCCCCCCTTGTGACCGAGTGCAGTGTACGCCGGTGTCAGCCGAGCAGGTCCTTCACGCCGTCGCGTTCCTCGAGCAACTCCGCGTGAGTCGCATCCATGCGCTTGCGGCTGAATTCGTCGATGGCGAGACCCTGTACGATTTCGTAGTGCCCACCGCGGCAGATCACCGGGTACGAATAGATCACGCCTTCGGGGATGCCGTAGCTGCCATCCGAGGGGATGCCCATCGACACCCAATCGCCGTGCGAGGAGCCGCGGAACCAGTCACGGACGTGATCGATCGCCGCCGAGCCCGCCGAGGCGGCCGAGGATGCACCGCGCGCCTTGATGATGGCGGCGCCGCGCTGTTGCACGGTGGGGATGAAGGTCTTCTCGATCCATTCGCCATCGACGAGGCTGCGTGCCGGCTGTCCCTTGACGAGGCAGTGGTTGATGTCGGGGTACTGGGTGGCCGAGTGGTTGCCCCAGATGATCATCTTCTGGATGTCGTTGACGTGCGAGCCGGTCTTTTCGGCGAGCTGCGAGAGCGCGCGGTTGTGATCGAGACGAGTCATCGCCGTGAAGCTCTGCGGCTTGAGGCTGGGCGCGTTCTTCATGGCGATCAGGGCGTTGGTGTTGGCCGGATTGCCCACCACGAGCACGCGCACATCGCGCGCTGCGACGTCGTTCAGTGCCTTGCCTTGCGCCGAGAAAATCTGCGCGTTGGCGAGCAGCAGGTCCTTGCGCTCCATGCCAGGTCCGCGAGGGCGAGCGCCTACGAGCAGGGCTGCATGGCAGTCCTTGAAGGCCACGCGCGCATCGTCTGTCGCCACCACCTTGTTGAGCGTGGGGAACGCGCAATCGTTGAGCTCCATCAGCACGCCTTGCAGCGTGGGCAGGGCCGGCGTGATCTCCAGCAGGTGCAGGTTGACGGGTTGGTCGGCACCCAGCATCGCGCCGGAGGCGACGCGGAAGGCGAGGGCATAGCCGATCTGGCCGGCGGCGCCGGTGATTGCGACATTCAAGGGCTGCTTCATCTCGAGTTCTCCACGGGTAAACGCGCGCGAATTCTACGGTATGAAGGAATCGAGAAGGCGGGGCTTGACTCTGATTTAGTGTTGTAGTTATATATAACACTAGAAGTAATCCTCAGGAGTCAGTAACGTGAATACATGCTCGGTAACCCTCTTGTCCCAGTCCTCCCCCGCGTCGTCCTGGTCGGCCGCCCTTCTGGCCGCACTGCTGACAGCGCTGTTCGTTTGGACCTTCAGTCACTCGACCGCCGAGGTGCGCTGGCTGGGTTCGGCCCCGACCGCGATCGAGTCGTCGGCCGCCTGATCCTCACCCCGAGCCCCCGCCCGCTCGCCACCGAATCCGGAGGTATCCCCTGATGGAGCAGACCTGGAACGACAGCGCGCCGATCTATCGCCAACTGCGCGATCGAGTCGTCGCCATGATCCTCGAAGGCACTCTGCAAGAGGGG
>CAISHQ010000047.1 GCA_903885195.1 uncultured Pseudomonadota bacterium
ACGCCCATGCGCAGTCACGAAAACGAAGCATTTGTCCTGAGCCGCAATACGGCAGCCGTCATGGTGCCATCGGGCGATGCCATCGAATTGAAGGCAGGTCTATCGGGCTTCATCACCCAGGCATTGGGTGGGAGCTTTACTCTCTACATCGAGGGTAATCTCTATCGCCTCGCCGGCGAAAATGCCGACGCAATCGGCAAGCAGGTCCTGAAGCCGCCCGAGTTGCCTCCCGGCGCGACCGAGGAGGACGTTCGGCAGCTGGCCTGGCAACAGATGCGCAGCTGCTACGACCCCGAGATTCCGATCAATATCGTCGAACTCGGCCTCGTCTACGAGTGCGAGGTGCGACCGCGAGAGGACGGCGAGCGCATCGTGGCCGTGAAGATGACCTTGACGGCCCCCGGTTGCGGTATGGGCGACGTACTCGTGCAGGATGTGAAGGAAAAGATCGAGATCATTCCGACGGTGGCGCTGGCCGACGTGGAGCTCGTGTTCGATCCACCCTGGAATCAGTCGATGATGTCCGAAGCAGCGCGCCTGCAGACGGGGATGATGTAATGGATCCCGCATGGCTCGATGCCGAGCCGGCCGGTGCGCTGGCGGTGCAGGGCCGAGTCGATGTAGAGGTGGACGGCTGTTACGTGGCCGTCGTGCGCTTCGAGGGCGAATTGCACGCCTTCGAAGACCGCTGCACACACGATGGCGAGTCACTCGCCGAAGCGGAGGTCGAATCCGACGCCTCGGCACCCTGTGGCGTCGTAGTGTGCCCGCGTCACGGCGCGCGCTTCTGTCTCAAGAGCGGCGCTGCCCTGACGCCCCCCGCTTACGAACCACTCAAAGTCTTTGCGGTACGCGAACAAGACGGCCGGCTTCAAGTCCGACCCAGCGATACCGGAGCATGAGCCCAAAGCATGCGCACACAGCATGAGCTCAGAGCATGAGCGATGTCTCGCAAGGCCTGTCACGCCTCACCGTACTACGCCACGGCCATGCCGTCGACCGCTGTCCGACCGGTGACTTCGATCGGCCACTCGATGAGCGTGGGCACGCAGAAATCGAGCGTGCCGCGCGCGAACTGCGTGCACTGTCGAGCCTGCCGTCGCTGATTCTCGCAAGCCCTGCCCGTCGGACCCGAGAGAGCGCCGCGGTGCTGCAGCGCGTGTGGGCAGAGGCAGCGGATGCGGTCGCCGGGGCAAGTTTAGCCCGCAGCACGGAAGTCGAATTGCGCTTTGAACCCCGACTGTATTTGGCGAGCATCGACACACTGCAAGACATCGTCACCCTGAATGCGCCGCTGCAGACTCACCTGCTGCTTGTCGGCCACAACCCTGGGCTATCGGATTTGCTACAGCACTTCGACGTCGCCCGGGCGCTCGGCACGGGCGACTGGCACAGCATCATTCGTTAGTTACGCAGAGAGCGCTCGAGCGATGAAGTCGGGCGGAACGCTGCTCCGAGGCGGTCGCTTCATCACGTCCCGGAACCAATCGCGAACGTCGCGATCCAGCGCCACGCCGTGCATATAGTTGTACAGCGCCGTGCTGAGGCAGCGCCCCAGTGCGGCATGATCGACGCCCGAAGGGTCGACGAACGAGATGTCGTTGCGCGCAAAGCGCCCCGGCTCCGGCGGTATGAGCGTCACCCCGTACTCGGCGGGGTTCAGTCCCACGGGCGAGTGCACCGTGCAGGTGAAGCGATGGAAGAACCCCGACTGGATACAGCCTTCCTGGAAAAGCTGTCGTACGTATTCGAGTGAATCGACGGTCTCAGCCACGGTCTGGGTCGGAAATCCGTACATCAGATACGCATGGACCAGAATACCGGCATCGCTGAAGGCGCGAGTGACGCGCGCCACCTGAGCCACGGAGACGCCCTTCTTCATGAGCGCAAGCAATCGGTCGGAGGCAACTTCGAGGCCGCCCGACACGGCGATGCAGCCGCTGTCGGCGAGCAGCCGGCACACAGAGGGTGAAAATGATTTCTCGAAGCGGATGTTGCCCCACCAACTGATCGCGCGCTGACGTCGCAGCAACTCCGTGGCGAGCGCCTTGAGTGCCTTGGGTGGCGCCGCCTCGTCGACAAAGTGAAATCCCGTCTGGCCGGTCTCGGCCACGATGCGATCGACGCGATCGACCAGCACGGATGCCGCGGCCGTCTCGTATCGAGAGATGTAATCGAGGCTGACGTCGCAGAAGCTGCACTGCTTCCAATAACAGCCATGCGCCACCGTGAGCTTGTTCCACCGACCATCGGACCAGAGCCGATGCATGGGGTTGAGCATGTCGAGCAAGGACAGGTAGCGCGACAGCGGTAACCCTTCCCAACTGGGCGTACCCGTCTGCGCAAACGGGACGTCAGGCTCGGCGGCATTGATGTAGCGAACGGTCCCGGTCGATCCACCATCCCGCACAAAGGTTCGCACCAGCCGATCCCGTGGCCGCTCGCCGCGCAGGTGCTCGAGCAAGGCCAGCAAGGGTCGCTCGCCGCCATCGAGCGTCACGAAATCGACGAAGTCGAACAGTCGCGGCTCAGCGAGCTCGCGCAGTTCCGTGTTGACGTAGCCCCCGCCGAGCGCGATCGGCAGCGAAGGTCGCTGCGACTTAATCGTCTGCGCGATGCGTAGCGCACCGTACACGGCTCCCGGAAACGGTACGGAGATCAGGACCAGATCCGGCGTATGCGTCTGTAGTGCATCCCGCGTCAGTCGATCGAGGGTGGCGTCGATCAGGTTATGAGGCGCCGCCAACGCGCGAGCCAGTGACTCGAAACTCGCTTGGCTCGCCGCCAGCTGCTCGCCGTAACGAACAAAATCGAAGCGCGCATCAACCGACTCACGCAGCACATCGGCGAGGTCATTGAGGTACAACGTGGCCACGTGCCGCGCTCGATCCTGCGTACCCAAGGCGCCGAACGCCCAGGCGAGTGGATCCTCACCCCCGCCGGCATCGAAGACCTGCAGACTCTCGAATCGCGACCCTTCCGGCAGGAACTGCCGCGATACGATGCGATGCGCCAGAGTCGGGTCCCGACCCTGGAGAAAGCCGATCACAGGGTCGATCGTTGCAAGGTAAGCAGGCAGATGGCGCAGGAAATGCGCCGTTTGTGGCGCACGCCGTTTCCGTCCGCCACGCCCCCGCCCAGCCGACTCGATCGTCTCAGCGAGTTCGCGCAATCCCCTGCTCGAGAGCAACTCGAGTACGAGGCTGAGGGCCAGATCCACCTGGGTGGCTGCGAACCCGCGTGAATGCAGAAAGCCGGTCAAATACGCCGTCGACGGGTACGGCGTATTGAGTTGCGTCATCGGCGGGATGAGCGATAGGACACTCAACCGGCTAGAACCCGTAAACGATGTTCAGCGTTGTGAGCGTAGTTCCGATCGCCCAGGTACCCTGGTACCTCATCGTCTTCACGCCTCCCGGTTGAAAAGTGATGCGCCGACCCAATACTCGACAGGAGCGCATTGTGCCTTGTTTCGGAGTTTGCGACATGAGCCAGGTCAGCAGTGTCACTAGCGCCACCTTCCAGCGCGAAGTGATCGAGCAATCGCGCCTTGAACCCGTACTGGTGGACTTCTGGGCCCCATGGTGCGGCCCCTGCCGAACCCTCGGCCCCGTACTCGACCAGTTGGCGGCAGAAACCCCGGGGCTCACGGTCGTGAAACTCAATACCGACGAGGAAGGCAGCATCGCCACGCAGTACGCGATCCGCAGCATCCCTGCGGTGAAACTGTTCCGGGACGGTCGAGTCGTCGATGAGTTCGTCGGTGCCCAACCCCTGGGCGCCGTACGCGAGTTCGTCCGCCGTCACCTGCCGAAGGGTTCGGACAGCGAATTGCAAGCGGCTCGATCGCTGCGCGCCGCCGGCCAACTCACTGCGGCACTCGCGAAACTCCACACCCTGCACGCAGCGGAACCCGCCGACGACGCGTTGGCCGCCGAGCTCGCGGAATGCCTCGGACTGAATGGCGACCCCGCAGCGGGGCGCACTCTGCTGCAGTCGCGCTCGCCACAGGCACAGTCATCACCCGCCATGAAGCACGCCTACGCGACACTGCATTTCGTCCAGGTGGCACTCTCGCCCGATGAAACCGATGCCATTCAATCTGCCCGGGTCGGTGCGGCGCGCGAGTTGCTGCGAGACCGCCATCGAGAAGGCATCGAGCTGCTACTCACCGCAGCCGCCCGGAATCGCCGCTACGCCACCGACGCGGGCAAGACGGATCTGCTCGAAGCGTTCGCCCTCGCCGCAGCGGACGAGGTTCTGGTTGCGGCAGCCCGGCGACGCCTCGCGGCAGTGCTGCACTGACTCGCTGAGCGCTCGCACCGACTCGAGACGCTACCGCACGCTCCGCCCCAAGCCCGCTCGTACGTCAGCCGTGCGCCTCGCGGCGCAGCCGCTCGGCCTCGTCGGCGCCCAGATACGCCTTGATGAGGCGACGCACGACATACAGCAGCGGGATCAGTGCGATCGCCGCCAGCATCTTGTAGATGTAGTTTACGGTGCCGACCGCCAGGAATTGCGCCACGGGCCACTTCTGCGGACCGAGAACAAATGCGACGTAGAGCACCACGAAGCTGTCGATCAACTGCGACACCGCCGTTGACCCGGTCGCCCGCAACCAGATATGCCCTTCGCCGGTGAGGCGACGGATGCGCTGGAATACCGTCACGTCGACCAGCTGACCGATGAGAAACGCAATCAGCGAGCCGCCGATGATCCAGAGGCCCTGGCCGAAGACCTGGGAGTAGGCGTACTGGATGTCCGGCACACCGAGCGAGCGGTTGGCCTCGATCCAAAACCCGGCGGGTGCAAGGCCGATGGCGAGATATGCGCCCGCAAACGCGTAGCAAATGAACGCCACGGCCGTCCACGAAATGAAGCGCACGCCGCGCAGCCCGTAGTACTCGTTGATGATGTCCGTCATCACGAATACGAACGGCCACATCAGCACACCGGCAGTGAAGTTCAGCGTGCCCGATACACCGAGCAGCGACCACTCGAACGGCGCGATACCGAGCGTCTCCTCGAGCGAGAAAATCTTCACGCCGACGAATTCGGCCATCAGCGCATTGGTGAGGAAGAACCCCGCCAGGATGATGAACAGCCGATTCGCCCTCGACGCCGTGGTGGTCATGCCAGCGAGCCCGCTCAGTACGGCGTGCAGAAGCAGTGTGCGTACAACCGGTCGGCCACGGCCATCCGGTTGAACCGTGCAACCTCGCGCTCGACAGGACCGAAGTCACGCCGCACGCCCTGCGCGAACGCCAGTGTGGCCGGGTCCACGCCCGACGCACGGATCATCACGCCAGCACCCCAGACCTTGAAGTTCGCCAACAACTCCTGCGCAAAGCTTTTCTTTGGCTCGCGATAGTCGAGTTCGTACTTGCCTTCGGTGAGCTTGGCGCGCTTCGCTGCCGCCGCGATCGCCTCATCGAGCGAGCCGAGCCCGTCGACGAGACCAAGGCGCTTGGCATCACGACCCGTCCATACCCGACCCTGCGCCACCGCATCGACCTGATCGCGCGTCTTGCCCCGACCGACCGCCACCCGCGCGAGGAAGTCCTCGTAGCCGCGCTCGATCACTGACTGCAGCAGCGTGCCCGCCGCAGGGCCGATTGGACGATCGATCCGCAACTCACCCGATAGCGGCGTCGTGCCGACACCATCGACACCGATGCCGAGCTTGTCGAACGTGCGGGGCGCCGTGGGGAAGAGGCCAAAGATACCGATCGAACCCGTGATGGTGGCTGGGCTCGCCCAGATCTCATCGGCCGGCGCCGCGATGTAGTAGCCACCCGAAGCCGCGAGGTCACCCATCGAGACAACGATCGGTCGCTTGGTCTTCTTAAAGGCCAGCAGTTCGCGATGGATCTTTTCCGAGGCCGTCACGCTGCCTCCTGGGCTGTCGATACGCAGCACGAGCGCCTTGATGTCCTTGTCGAGCCGCGCTTCGCGGATGAGCTCGGCCATGTCGTCACCGGCGATCACCCCGCCGCCGCCACCGCCATCGACGATCTCACCCGAACCGATCAGCACTGCCACGCGCGCGTCCGGATGCCGCGAGATCTTGTCCTCGGCGCGAACGACGCGGAGATAATCTTTGAGTGAAACCGACACGTAGCTGTCGCTCTCGTCGTCCTTGGAGGACAGAGCCTCGATGCGCTTTTCGACCTCGAGCGGGGTTTTCAGAGCCGTCACGAGCTTGGCATCAAGAGCGACCTTACCGGTGTCGCCTTTGGCCGCCTTGACCACCGGCGTCAGCGTGTCGACATAGGTACGCAGCGCCGCAGGCTCCATGCCACGAGCCTTGCCAACTGCGGTGAGGTAGGTATCCCAGAGCGAGTTGACGAAGGTCTGGCTGGCCTCGCGGTCCTCAGGCGACATATCGTCGCGAATGTAGGGTTCCACTGCACTCTTGTAGCTGCCCACACGGAACACGTTGACGTCTACGCCCAACTTATCGAGCGCGGATTTGTAATAGTTGCGATAGCGCTCGTACCCCTCGAGGATCACGGCACCCATCGGATCCAGATAGATCTCATCGGCGTGCGCGGCCACGTAGTAGCTGTCGCGCGAGTAGCCGGTGGCGTAAGCGACGACCTTCTTGCCCGACTTGCGGAAATCGCTGATGGCGCGCGCGAACTCATCGAGTGTCGGCTGACCGGCACCCGTCATGGCATCAAAATCCAGAACGAGAGTCTTGATGCGCTTGTCGTCACGCGCTGCCTGAATGGCATCGGTGATGTCGCGCAGCGTCGTCTCGCCGCGTCCGAGGCCGCGCGCTTCGGCGATGGCGAGTTCCAATGGATCGCCGGTGGGTTGTTCGACGATCTCGCCCTCAGGCTGGATCACGAGGGCGGCGTCCTGCGGCAACTTCGGAATCGAGCCGCTCATCGCACCGACAACGAATCCGAAAATCACAAGCAGCAGCAACAGGTGCAACACCTTGCGCAGACCGTCGAGACCCTTGAACAAGAAACCGAAAAACTTGCGCATCGCGATGAACCTCGGCTAGACGCCACGGTTGAAGGAAATACGATAGATGACACCGGCCATGTCGTCCGATACCAGCATGGAACCATCCGGCAAGGACAGCAGATCGACCGGCCGACCGAGAACCTTGCCCTCGGGCGTCAACCAGCCACCGACGAACTCTTCGTAGCCGATGGCGCGATCGCCCTGCATGCGCACCCGCGTGAGGCGGTAGCCGGATTTTTCGCTGCGGTTCCACGAGCCGTGCTCGGCGATGATCACATCGCCGCGGCGATCGAACAGCAGCCCCAAGGGCGCGACGTGCGCACCCAGGGATTGCACCGGCCGGCTGATCGCGTCGCAGCGACCAAGGGAACCGAATTCAGGGTCCCGCACATCCGCGCCATGGCAGAACGGGAAGCCGAAATGTTCGCCTGGCTTCGACAGCCGGTTGAGCTCGCAGGGCGGGACATCATCGCCCAGCATGTCGCGGCCGTTATCGGTGAACCAAAGTTCTCGCGTACGCGGGTGCCAGGTGAAGCCCACCGAGTTGCGTACGCCGCGGGCGACCACCTCGCGCCCGGATCCATCCGCGTTCATGCGCACGAGGGTCGCGTAACCTTCCTTGTCGCGATCGCAGACGTTGCACGGCGCACCGATGGCGACGTAGAGCTTCTCGTCAGGGCCGAAGGCCATGTAGCGCCAACCATGGTGACGCTCGCCAGGCAAGGTCGTCACGATCACGGGCGACGGTGGCGCCTGCAAGCGATTGTCGATGTCGTCATAGCGCAGGATGCGATCGATTTCGGCGACGTAGAGCGCGCCCTTGCGGTAGGCCACGCCATTCGGGGTGTTCAATCCCGAGGCAATCGTGAGCACCTCGCGCGAGCCATCGGTACGGGTGCGAACTGCGTATACGCGGCCTCCGCCTGTACGCGTGCCGACAAACACGGTGCCGAGAGTCGAACGGGCCATCGAGCGTGCATTGGCCACGCCATCAGCCCAGACCTCGATCTTCGCGCCGGGCGGCACGCGCAACGCGGCGAGATCCGGCGCTGCGGCGATGGCCGCGACGGACATAATCGACAAACCCAATGAAACCGCGATTGCGGCGAGAAACCGACCCATGCGCTTCCTTGTCAGGGACGAGACATCCCTAGGCGGGGATGCCGGAAAGTCTAGCAACGGGTGGCCTGGGACGCCATGCGAAGCGTTCGGCCTCGCATGGCGTCTCGAGCGCAGAAAGCGACGATCAGACCTTTTCTTCGATGCGGGCAGCCTTGCCCGACAGGTCGCGCAGGTAGTACAGCTTGGCGCGACGGACGTTGCCGCGACGCTTGATGCTGACGTCGGCGATGGTCGGGCTGTGCGACTGGAACGTCCGCTCGACACCCTCGCCATGCGAAATCTTGCGCACGGTGAACGACGAATTGAAGCCGCGGTTGCTCTTGGCGATCACCACGCCCTCGTAGGCCTGCACGCGCTCGCGGTCGCCCTCGACCACCTTGACGTTGACGACCACGGTGTCACCCGGCTTGAAGTCGGGCAGTACGCGCGTGGCGCGGCGCTTTTCCATTTCGGCAATCACGTTAGCCATTGTCTTTCACCTCTCGCTCGGCGAGATATTCCTGCAACAGCGCATCATCCTCCGCGGACAACGCGCGACCTGAACCCAGCGCCTGCAGCAGGTCGGGCCGACGCAACCAAGTGCGTCCGATCGACTGCTTCAACCGCCACCGCCGAATATGCGCATGGTTTCCACCCTGCAGCACGTCCGGCACTTTCCGACCTTCCCACTCAACCGGCCGCGTGTAGTGCGGCCAATCGAGGCGCCCTGCGGTGAAGGACTCCTCCTCGCTCGAGCGCTCGTCGCCCAGCGCACCGGGGAGCAACCGCACCACCGCATCGATGATCGCCAGCGCCGCGAATTCGCCGCCCGAGAGCACGAAGTCCCCGAGCGACACCTCGCGATCGATACGCGACTCGATCACCCGCTGGTCGAGCCCCTCGTAGCGGCTCGCCACCAGCACCAACCCAGGCCCGGCTGCGAACTGTCGCGCCATCGCCTGATCAAACCGTTCACCCTGCGCCGAGAGGTGAATGCGCGGAAGACCTTCGGCAGCCGCTGCATCGATCGCCGCCGCCCAGGGCCCTGGTGTCCCCACCATGCCTGGACCGCCCCCATAGGGTCGATCGTCAACGGTGCGGTGTGCATCCGTCGCCCATTGGCGAGGGTCCACACACTCGACCGAGGCGAGACCGCGCTGCAAGGCACGACCCAACACTCCGTGCGCCACTGCCGACCGAACGAGTTCGGGAAACAGCGTGACTAGCGCGATTCGCACCGCACCAGCCCTCAAAACTCCGCCGGCCAGTCGACCGTGACGCAACGCGCCACGGCGTCGATCTGCCGAAGGTGCTGCGGCGTCACCGGCAACCAGCGTTCGCGATCACCGCGCACCACCATCACCGGATTCGCCGGGAAGTCCTCGAAACGTTCGAGTACTCCCAACTCCACCCCTTCGAGATTACGTACCGTGCAACCGATCAGGTCGACGCGGTAGTGCTCTCCCTCTGCCGCCGGCGGCAATGCCGCCCGCGGCACTTCGATCCTCAGACCCACGTGCTGCTCCGCAGCCTCGCGGGTCGTCACCCCTTCCAGACGGGCTTCGAATCCCTGCCCGCTCGCTCTGGCCTCAGCACAGCGGGCCAATACTCGCCCCGCAGGTCCCACCAAGTGCCACGGCTCGTACTCGAACAGGGCCTCAGGGGGGTCCGTCCAGGACTCCAAATGCTGCCAACCCTTCAAGCCCTTCGGTCGCCCTAGGCGCCCGAGTTCCACCCACTCCGCAGTCATGCGCGGCGGGTGTCAGTGCGGCTCAGGCTGCCGCCTGGGTCGCCTGCTTGCGATAGTCACCGACCAGCGTCTTCACGCGGTCAGACGGCTTGGCGCCCTTGCCCAGCCAGTAGTCGATGCGCGCGAGATCGAGCTTCAGCTTCGGCTCGCTCTTGCGCGCCACAGGGTTGAAAAAGCCCACGTTTTCTAGGCTCAAACCGCCCTGACGCTTGCGACTGTCAGTTACCACGACGTGGTAGAAGGGCGAATTTTTGGCACCGCGCCGGGTCAGTCGAATCGTCACCATAGGTCAACACGCTCTCAGTCTAAGGTCATCGCGCCCCAGGCACCGAGCCGGGGGGCCGAAAAAGAGCGCGGAGTCTACAGAAATCAGGGACTTGATGGAAGGGCCGCGCTGCGCTCAGGGTCGTGGGAAACCGGGTGGCATGCCCCCGCCCTTCAGGCTGCCGAGCAGGCGCTTGAGTTTGCCGCCCTTCATGCTCTTCATCATCCGCTGCATGTCGGCGAATTGCTTGAGCAACCGGTTCACATCCTGCACCTGGGTGCCCGAGCCGGCAGCGATCCGCCGCCGCCGCGACCCGTCGATGAGGTCCGGCTTGCGCCGCTCCTGGTGGGTCATCGAATTGATGATGGCGATCTGCCGGCGCACCTGCGCATCGCCGACCGAGGCCGGCATGGCACCGCGGGCGAGCTGGGCCGGTAGCTTGTCCATCAGCGCATCCAGACCACCCATGCCCTGTAGTTGCTCAAGCTGCCCCTTGAGATCGTAGAAGTCGAAGCGACCACCGCCCACGACCTTTCGCGCCAGCCGTTCCGCCTCGGCCGCATCGACCTTGCCCTGCACCTGCTCGACGAGCGCCACGACATCGCCCATGCCGAGGATGCGCCCGGCCATACGCTCGGGGTCGAAAGGCTGCAGGGCGTCGAGTTTCTCGCCGACGCCGACGAAGACGATGGGCTTGCCCGTCACCTGTCGAACCGACAGCGCCGCGCCACCGCGGGCATCGCCATCGGCCTTGGTCAGCACGATGCCGGTCAAATCGAGCGCGCCGCCGAAGGCCTTGGCGGAATTCAGCGCATCCTGACCCGCCATGGCATCAACGACGAACAGGCGCTCGTGCGCGCCGATGGCCCGATCGATGGCGCAGACCTCGTCCATCAGCTCGGTATCGACATGCAAGCGCCCGGCCGTATCGACGATGAGCACGTCGAACACGCCCTGCCTCGCAGCGTCGAGAGCAGCCTCGGCGATCGCAACCGGATCGCCCGCCGAATCGGCCGGATGGAACGCTGCCCCCACCTGCTCAGCAAGTCGCTGCAGCTGCAAAATTGCCGCCGGGCGGCGCACGTCAGTGCTGACGAGCAGTACGCGCTTTTTGCGGCTATCGATGAGCCAGCGGGCGAGTTTTCCCGCGGTCGTGGTCTTGCCGGCACCCTGCAGACCGGCCAGCAGCACCACGAAGGGTGGCTGGGCACGCAGCTCGAAGCCCTCGCGCGCACCACCCATGAGCTCGACAAGCTCGCGGTGCAAAATCGACACGAACACCTGACCCGGAGTGAGACTAGTCGCCACCTCGGCGCCCTGCGCCTTGAGCTTGACCGCATCGATGAAGCTCTTGATGACCGGCAAGGCCACGTCGGCCTCAAGCAAGGCCATGCGGACCTCGCGGAGGGTCTCGGCGATGTTGTCCTCGCTAATGCGCCCCTTGCCCTGCAGACTCTGGACGGTTTTGGCGAGTCTTTGACTCAGGTTTTCGAACATCGGATGATTATAACCGTGAGTGATCCCTCGCTCCCGTTGCTGTTCACGCTGCTTGGCGTTTGCATGCTGTTCTCGGCGTTCTTCTCCGGTACGGAGACGGCGTTGATGAGCATCAACCGCTATCAGTTGCGAACGCTGGCCAACAAGGGGCATCGCGGCGCGCAACTGGCCGAGAAACTGCTCTCGAGGCCCGATCGGCTGATCGGCCTCATCCTGCTCGGCAACAACCTCGCCAACAACCTGGCCGCGACGCTGGTCGCCATCATCGTGCTGCGCACGGCGGGCGAGGACTGGGTGGCCGTCGGCGCCGGCGTGCTCACGCTCGTGATGCTGATCTTCTGCGAGGTCGGGCCGAAGACCTACGGTGCGCTCAATCCGCGGCCACTCGCTCTGCTCTCCTCGTATGCCTATACGGCTCTGCAATGGCTGATGCGACCGTTCGTCTTCGTGATCAGTTGGATCACCAACGGCGCGCTGCGCCTCGTCGGTCTTAATGTCGATCGACACACGCAGCAGACCACCTTATCTCGTGAGGAATTGCGCACCGTGGTTGCCGAGTCGGGCCTGATGATCCCGCGCAGCCACCAGCAGATGCTCATGGGCATCCTCGATCTCGAGCGCGTCACGGTGAACGACATCATGATCCCGCGTCAGGACATCGCCGGAATCGACCTGGACGAAGATTGGGAGCGCATCCTCGAGCAGTTGCGGCAGACGCCGCACACGCGCCTGCCCGTCTATCGCGGCGACATCGGTCAAATGGTCGGCCTCGTGCATATGCGACGCATCGCGCAGGAACTCGCGCGGGGCGATTTTGATCGCGAACGGCTCGAGGAGGTCGCCCGGCAGCGCGAACCCTATTACGTTCCCGACAGCACGCCGCTGACCGTGCAGCTCGCGAACTTCCAGCGCGAGCGTCGCCGCTTTGGCTTCGTCGTCGACGAATACGGGGATGTACTCGGTCTCGTCACGCTCGAGGACATCCTCGAAGAAATCGTCGGTGAGTTCACCAATGATCCGGCGACGGTCTCGCGCCGGGACGTGCATCGGGAGGCCTCGGGTTCGGTGATCGTCAACGCCAGTGCCACCGTCCGCGCCCTGAACCGCACCATGAACTGGTCGCTGCCCACCGATGGCCCGAAAACCCTGAACGGCGTGCTGCTCGAGCGGCTCGAGACGATGCCGACCGCGGGCACGGCACTGCAGCTCGGATCACTGCAGATTGAAATCCTGCAGATGGGCGAGAACACCATACGCACCGTGCGCGTGCGCGATGCGGCGCCTCGCTGATCCCGAAAACTTCTGCTAACCCGAAAAGGCTCGTTGCAAAGCGGCCGCCAACGTCGGCGCCCCGAACACCGCCAGCCCCTCGATGGGACGCCGCGGCACATTGGCCTCGGCGACGATCGCCTGCCGAAAACCCTGCTTGGCGGCCTCGCGCAAGCGCTCTTCGCCGTAGGGCACTGGGCGCAGTTCACCCGTCAAGCCGATCTCTGCAAACGCAACGAGGGTCGCCGGCAGCGCGCGATCGCGCAAACTGGAGGCGAGCGCCAGCAGCACGGGCAGATCGCCGGCCGTCTCGCCTAGGGACAAGCCGCCCACCACGTTGGCGAACACATCGTGATCCTGCAGCGAGAGGCCGCCGTGACGGTTCAGCACGGCCAGCAGCATCGCAAGCCGAGTGGAGTCGAAACCCTGCGCGACGCGGCGCGGATTGCCGAAGCGCATCGCATCGACGAGGCCCTGGATCTCCACCAACAAGGGTCGACCGCCTTCGCGCATAACCGTCACCACGCTGCCCGGGGCCACCTCGGCCGGCCGCGCCAAAAAAATCGCCGAAGGATTAGCGACCTCACGCAGACCGCCCTCGGTCATGGCGAAGAAGGCGAGCTCGTTGACGGCACCGAAGCGGTTCTTCGTCGCGCGCACGATGCGAAAGCGCGAACCCGCATCGCTCTCGAAGTAGAGCACCGTGTCGACCAGATGCTCGAGAACCTTGGGGCCGGCGATCGAACCCTCGCGGGTGACATGGCCGATGATGCACACCGCGGTACCGGTTCGCTTGGCATGGCGAACCAGCGCAGCCGCACACTCGCGCAGTTGCGCCACACCGCCGGCACTCGAAGGAACCTCGGGCGAAAAGACGGTCTGGATTGAGTCGATCACCAGCATCGCGACGCGCTGCTGCTCGGCCGTGGCCAGAATGCGGGTCAGATCGGACTCAGGAACGATCTGCAAGGCCGGCGCCTCAAGACCCAGACGGCGCGCCCGCGCCCTCACCTGCTGCGTGGACTCCTCGCCCGTCGCGTAGAGCACCGGGGCGCTGCCCGCCACGCTCGCCGCCACCTGCAGCAACAGCGTCGACTTGCCTATACCCGGGTCGCCGCCCAGCAGACTGACGCTACCCGGCACGATGCCCGAACCCAGCACGCGGTCGAACTCCGCAAGGCCGCTCTCGAGCCGCCGACTCGCCTGCTCGCCCTCAAGTCGTCCAAGCAGCGCCTGGGCTTCGCCGGGATTCGCCGCGGCACTGCTGCCTGCGGGCCCGCGTTGCGCCGCCTCCATGGTGTTCCATTCCCCGCAATGGGGGCATTGACCTTGCCACCGTGGCGTTTCGCCACCGCAAGATCGACAAATGAATACGGATCGCAGACGCGCCATGGTTGCATCGATGCTAGCACGCGAAATACACCGGAAAGAGCATGCCGAACTCGCGTCATGAGGGAAGTACACTGCGGCGATGAACCCGTTTCGCGAAACCGCAGCGCGCAGCGATCTCGGTCGGCAACGCCGCCGCAACGAAGATCGCTACCACGCGCAGGCGGCACCAGGCTTGCTGCTCGTGGCCGATGGCCTCGGCGGTCACAATGCCGGCGACGTCGCGAGCACCATCGCGGTCACCACCTGCAGCGAAACCCTCGCCGCCTTGGGCGGCGCCTTCAATCCCGAGCAATTGCGCCTCGCCGTCGCCGAAGCCAACGCGGCCATCTTCGCCGCCGCAAGCAGCACGCCCCGCTGGTCAGGCATGGGCACGACGCTCGTCGCCGCAGCCCTCTGCCAGGACCGTCTCGCTGTCGCCCACGTCGGTGACTCGCGGCTCTATCGCCTTCGTAGCGGCCGTCTCGAGCGACTCACGCGCGATCACTCCTTTGCCGAGGATCTGCTGGCCCGCGGCTACAGCACGGCGGAGGCACTCCGGCGCGCCGAGAGCAAGGCGTTGACGCGAGCCCTGGGGCCATCACTCGAGGTTGCAATCGACCTCGCCAGCTTCGAGGTACACGAGGGCGATGTGCTGCTGTTGTGTTCGGACGGACTGACCGGGCTACTCGATGACGACGAGATCGCCACCCAGCTCGAAGCCGGCCGCTTGGCCGGTCGCTCGCTCGACTCGCAGGTCGAGACACTCATCGCGCTCGCCAACGAACGCGGCGGGCATGACAACATCACCGTCGTCCTCGCACTCTGCTGAGCGTCTATCCCAAGTATTCGAAGACGGCCCGGCGTCCGACGCCGCAGAGCAGTTCGTAGGCCAGAGTGCCCGCTGCGGCAGCGACTTCATCGACCGGTAAGCCGTGGCCCCACAGCACCACGGGCGACCCCACACCGGCGTGCGGTGAGTCGGTAACGTCCACTGCGATCATGTCCATCGACACACGACCGGCGAGCGGAGCGCGGCGCCCGTCGATCAACACCGACGCGCCGGAGGGCAAATGCCGCGGTACGCCATCCGCATACCCGGCAGCAACGATGGCGATGCGCGACGGGCGTTCTGCACGCCACGTGGCGCCGTAGCCCACCGACTCGCCTACCGCAACCGAGCGCACTGCGATCACCGCACTCTGCAAGGTCATCACCGGCGCAAGTCCGAACTCTGCGGCGCTGCGTGACGCACACGGCGAGGCCCCGTACAACCCGATGCCTGGGCGGACCCAGTCGGCGTGTGAATCGGGCCAGAGCAGAACACCTGCCGAATTGGCGAGACTCGCTTCAGGCGAGCCGCCGCCGGCTTGCGCCCAAAGACTCTGCGCGATCGAAAACCTTTGGCGCTGCTGCACCGTCATCGCTGCATCGTCGTCCGCGCGTGCGAAATGTGTCATCAGGCGCACGTTCGACGGCGCGCGCGGCAGGGCGCGCAGTCGCGCGTGGACCTCGGACACCTGTTCGGGCGCGAACCCGAGACGATTCATGCCCGTATCGATCTTGATCCAAAGGTCCTCGTCGCCCACGGGCTCGGCATCAAGCAGGTCGAGTTGAGAGCTGTGGTGCACCACGAGATCGACGCGATGGGCCCGGGCAACGCGCAGCTGCGCCGCGGAGAACACCCCCTCGAGCAGCACGATGCGATGAACGACACCGGCCTCGCGAAGCTCGATGGCCTCTTCCAGGCGCGCCACGGCAAACCCGTCTGCGGCCGTCAGCGCGTTCACGACCGGCAGCACACCATGCCCGTAAGCATTGGCCTTCACCACGGCGAGAATCTTGGAGCGCGGTGCCGCACGGCGGAACAGCGCGAAATTCGCGCGCAACGCCGCAAGGTCGATGAGCGCGCGCAGTGGACTGTTGGCCGAGGCACCCATGCGCTGCGGCGCTGGCATCAGCGCAGTACGCCCTCGGCGTAGGAATCCGGGGCGTAGTTGACGAAGCGCGAGTACTGACCCTGAAAGGTCAGCACGAAGGTCCCCGTCTCGCCGTTACGGTGTTTGGCGAGATCGATCTCCGCCATGCCCTTCTTGGTGGTGTTCTTGTCATACACCTCTTCGCGATAGATGAGCAGGATCATGTCCGCGTCCTGCTCGATCGCCCCGGATTCACGAAGATCCGACATCACCGGCTTCTTGTCGACGCGCTGCTCGACACCGCGATTGAGCTGCGACAGCGCAATCACGGGACAGTGTAATTCTTTGGCAAGCGCCTTGAGACCGCGCGAGATCTCGGCGATTTCCGTGGCTCGGTTTTCCTTCGTACCCGGCACCTGCATCAGCTGCAGATAGTCGACGACCACCAGGTTGAGGCCATGCTCGCGATGCACGCGCCGCGCGCGGGCCCGCAACTCGGTCGGTGTGAGGCCCGGCGTTTCGTCGATGAATATTTTGGCCTCGGAGAGCTGACCCGCAGCACCCGTGATGCGCGGCCAGTCATCATCACCGATCTGGCCGCTGCGGATATGCTGCAGACTGACCCGACCGATTGAGGAGAGCATGCGCGTCATGAGCTGCTCGGAGGGCATTTCCATCGAGAAGATCACGACCGATGCCTTCACACCCGCCTTGAGCGCGGCGTATTCCGCCATGTTGACCGCGAAGGTGGTCTTGCCCATCGAGGGCCGTCCCGCCACCACCACGAGATCGCCGCCCCGCAGGCCGCCGGTCTTGCGATCGAATTCGTCGAAGCCCGTGGGCAGACCGCGCATACCCTCCGGGTTGTTGTGCCACTCGTCGATCTGGTCGATGAGGCCGGGCATCAAGGTTTGCACGGCGACCGCACCTTCGCGCTGACCGCGCACGCCCTGCTCGGCGATGGCGAACACCTTGCCTTCAGCGACCTCGAGCAACTCGCGCGCCGTTTCGCCTTCGTTATTGAAGACCGAGGCTGCGATATCGGTGCCCGCCCTCAGCAGCTGGCGTAGCAACGAACGCTCGCGGACGATGTCGGCATAGGCACGAACATTGGCGGCGGTCGGAGTATCGCGGGCGAGAGCGCCGAGATACGCGAGGCCACCGGCCTCGACCAGCTTGCTGCTGCGGGCGAGATGCTCACTGACCGTAACGGCATCCGAGGGCTGACCTTGCGTGGCCAGAAAGCCGATGGCTTCGAAGATGATGCGATGGTCGGGACGGTAGAAATCGTCGGCCCGCAAGACGTCAGCGACGTTGTCCCACGCGGCGGAGTCGAGGAGCAGGCCGCCCAAAACGGCCTGCTCCGCCTCGATCGAATGCGGCGGCGTCCGGACTTCTCCGCCGCGGGCACTCATGCCGGGATCACTCCTCGGCGGCGACGGTCACCGCCAGCTGCACATCGATGTCGGTGTGCAGGTGAAGGACGACCTGGTGGTCACCCACCATGCGGATCGGCCCGTTCGGCAAACGAACTTCCGAGCGCGCGACCTTGTGGCCCTGAGCCGAGCAGGCCTCGGCGATGTCGGTGGTGCCGATGGAGCCGAACAGCTTACCTTCGCTGCCCGCCTTCGCGGTGATGCGGAGCGTGAAGTCCTTGAGGGCCGCAGCGCGGCTCTCCGCATCGGCGAACTGATCGCGAGCGAGCTTTTCGAGCTCGGCGCGACGGGCCTCGAACTTGGCGATGTTGGCAGCGGTTGCCAGCGTGGCCTTGCCGGAGGGCAGCAGGAAGTTGCGGCCGTAACCCGACTTCACGGTCACGCGGTCGCCGATGTTGCCGAGGTTGGCAACCTTCGTGAGCAAAATGACATCCATGATGAGTTCCGCCTCGATTAATGCTGGTCGGTGTACGGCAGCAGTGCGAGGAATCGCGCACGGCGCACGGCCACGGCCAACTGACGCTGGTAGAACGAGCGCGTACCGGTGATCCGGCTCGGCACGATCTTGCCCGTCTCGGTGATGTAGGCCTTGAGCATGCCCAAGTCCTTGTAGTCGATTTGCTTCACATCTTCGGCGGTGAAGCGACAGAATTTCTTGCGGCGCGTGAAGCGGCTGCCGCCTGCGCCCTGCTTGCCATCTTTCATGTGTGTTACTCCGCCATCATCTCGTCGTCGCCGAGATCGTCACGGCGCATGCGCCGCGGTCGATCCACGCCTTCCCCATTGCCACCGTTAGCCTCTTCCTCGGCGGCACGCGCCATCGGGGAGGGTTCGGTGACCGCGCCGTCCATCTTCACCACGAGGTGCCGCAGCACCGCGTCGCTGAAGCGGAACGCGCCAGTGAGCTCGGCCAGGGTCTTCTGGTCGGTCTCGATGTTCATGAGGATGTAGTGGGCCTTGTGAACCTTGGCGATCGGGAACGTCAGCTGGCGACGGCCCCAATCTTCGAGACGGTGAATCTGGCCACCGCCCTGCGTGATCATGCCCTTGTAGCGCTCGAGCATGGCCGGAACCTGCTCGCTCTGATCCGGATGGACCAGAAACACGATTTCATAGTGCCTCATGTGATCTCCTTGTGGTTGTAAAGCCACCCCACGAGGCGCTGCGGGTGTGGCAAGGAATCCCCCGGACACCCGGGGGGGCGCGGACTATAGCGAACCCGGGCCCGGTCCGGCAACCCCGAGGCGCTGCCGCGTGGCCTCGTAGAGCAGCATCCCGGCCGCGACCGAGACATTGAGGCTCTCGACCGTACCGAGCGAGGGCAATCGCACCAGCAGGTCGCAGTGCTGCCGCGTGTTCTGCCGCAGACCGCTCCCCTCGGCCCCCATCACGAGGACGGTGGGCCCGCGAAGGTCCACGGACGCTGCGGTGGATTCGGCCTCGGCGGCCGCACCCACCACCCAGAGCCCATGCTCCTTCAACTCGCGCAGGCAGCGAGCGAGGTTGGTCACGACGGCGACCGGGGTGCTCTCCGCCGCCCCTGCCGCCACCTTGCGGACCGTAGCGTTCATCTGCACGGCCCGGTCTTTCGGGATGATCACCGCCAACGCGCCGCAGGCATCGGCCGTCCGCAGGCAAGCGCCGAGATTGTGCGGATCCTGCACGCCATCGAGCGCGAGCAACAACGGCGCGAACGGCGCAGTCTTACTCGCCGCCGACTGCAGGCGAACGAGCGCCGCATTCAAGTCGTCCTCGCGCCAGGGCGGTAACGGCAGCACCTCGGCCACCACCCCCTGGTGCACGGCCGAGGCGCCGACCCGCCGCGTCAATTGCTCCGTATCGACGCGTTGCACGGTGCAGCGTGCCTCGGCGGCGAGCTGCAGCAGCTCGGTAATCCGTGCATCGTCGCGACCTCGCGCGACCCAAACGCTGCGCAATCGCGACGGGTCACGCCTGAGAAGTGCCCGCACCGCATGCAGGCCGTGGATGTATTCGCCACCAGTCATGAGGCGATGTTACTCCGCAAGCTCGAGATCGATGAGCCCCTCGACCGGATTGGCGTTCGTGACGATCACGCGCACGGCCGTGCCGATCCCGAGCCGTCGCCGCGTGCGGCGACCCAGCCAGGCATGACCACTGGACTCCATCACGTATTCGTCGTCACCGAGGGCCTCGATACGCAGCAGACCATCAATGCCTAAGCCACGCAGCTGTACGAAGCAGCCATACTCGACCACCGTGGTAATCAAGCCCTCGAACGTTTGGCCGAGTCGCTCGCGCAGGTAGGAGCACTTGAGGAAACTGTCGACGTAGCGATCGGACTCATCGGCCCGCTTCTCGAGCTTCGAGAGTTCCTGCCCGAGCACCGCAAGCTCGTCGGCCGAACGACGCACCCCGGTCGGATCGCGTGCATCGCAGACTGCCTTGAGCGCGCGGTGCACGACGAGGTCAGGATATCGACGGATCGGCGAGGTGAAGTGCGCGTAACCCTCGAGCGCCAAGCCGAAATGGCCGATGTTGGTCGGCTGGTACACCGCCTGCGGCATGGAGCGCACAACCAGCGACTCGATGAACGGCCGATCGGGCGATTTGCCGAGTCGTTCGGTGATCTTGCGCAAATCCCGCGGCTGCACTTCTTCGGGCAACTCCGCGTCGATGCCGAGGGCGGCGAGCGCCGTCTGCAGCAGATCGAGCTTCTTTTCCTCGGGCACGGCATGCACCCGATACAGTCCGCCCGCTTTCGCCGCCTTCAACTCCCCCGCGGCCGCGACGTTAGCGAGGATCATGCATTCCTCGATCAGTTTATGCGCGTCGTTGCGCGCATACAGGCTGATGCCGCGCACGCGGCCATTGGCGTCGAAGTCATACGCCGGTTCACTGCTCTCGAAGTCGAGTGCACCGCGCCGATGGCGCGCCTTGAGCAAGACCTTGTACAGGTCGACGAGTGGCTGCAGCTTTGGCAGCAAGGCACCCAACGCTTTGCGTTCGGCCGGACGCCCCTCGAAGAGCGCTGCGTAGGCCTTTTCGTAGGTCAGCCGATGATGGCTGCGCATCACCGCGGGGTAAAACTTCCACTCGCGCAACTGCCCCGTGCGACCGATCTGCATGTCGGCCACGAAGCACAACCGATCGACCTCAGGCTCGAGCGAACAGAGGTGATTGGACAAGCCTGTCGGCAGCATCGGGATGACGCGATTCGGGAAATAGACCGAGGTGCCACGCTCCAGCGCATCGCGATCGAGCCCCGTGCCCGGACGCACGTAGTGACTGACGTCCGCGATCGCCACGACCAGCCGAAACCCGGTGCCTTGCGCCTCCGCGTACACCGCGTCATCGAAGTCGCGAGCATCCTCGCCATCGATGGTGACGAGCGGCATCTCGCGCAGATCGACGCGGCCACGAATCTCACGTGGGTCGATGCGCTCGCCGTGAGCCTCGGCCTCGCGCAGTGCCTCGGCACCAAACTCAACAGGCAACGAGTAGCGCGCGATCGCCGTCTCGCAAGCCATCTCCACGGGCCGTTCGAGATCAAGCCGCTTGGTGACGATGGCCATCGCCGTACGATGTGCATCGGGGTAGCGCGTGATGCGCGCGATCACCCAGTCACCCGCTCGGGCTCCCGCCAACTGATCGGGGGGTACGAGGCAACGCAGGCTCAAGCGCCGATCAACCGAGTGGGCGAAGGCCGTCCGACCAGAGATTTCGATGGTGGCGAGAAAGGCCGTGACGCCTCGAGCCAGTACCGCTTCCACCTCGCCGGAATAGCGCCCTGTGTGGTCTTTGCGAGCACGGACTCGGACACGATCGCCCGAGGTCAGACCCGACATTTGCGGCGGCGGCAGAAACACGCTCTCCGTTTGCCCCTCGACCTTGACGAAGCCGAACCCCGAGCGGTGCGCGCTGACGACGCCTTCGAGGGTGCCGGCCGAACCCGAAGAACCCCGCTCCCGATCGCGTCGCGGCCCACCGCTTCGACCCTGAGGGTGTCCCCCAACCTTGCCGGGCGTTCGCGCCTCGCCTCGGCCGCTGCGCGACCTCCCGCTGGCCTTGCGTCGCTTCATGTTGCTTCCTTCATTGACAGTCCTCGTGACCCTGCGTAGATTTCGCGGCCCACCCTGCCCGGGTGGCGGAATTGGTAGACGCACTAGTTTCAGGTACTAGCGGGTAACACCGTGGAGGTTCGAGTCCTCTCCCGGGCACCAAACTTCTTAAGACGCACCGACCCATGGGTCGGATGCCGGGGAGAGCTTCCCCCTGCCAAAGATCGTAGCGGATCGGATGCTCCGCCGCGTTGGCAATCGTTAGAAAAGCTGAAATGCAACATTAGCCGACGTAGAGCTAGGCAGGACGACCCTGCTGCAAGTCGTGGAGGACCGCAGGCCGCGGACCTCCGTGGGCCCAGTCGAGCAGTTCCACGGTGTGCAGCACCGGTACTTCGGCCTCGGCGGCCAGGTGCGTCGCGCAACCCACGTTGCCGGTGACGATGACGTCCGGCCGAGTCCCTCGCAGCGCCGCAAGCTTGCGATCGCGCAACGCATCGGCGATGTCCGGTTGCAGCAAACTGTAGGTGCCTGCTGAGCCGCAACACAGGTGCGCATCCTGCGGCAAGTGCACCTCGAAACCCGCCTCACGCAGCAACTGCACCGGCAGGTCGCGCAGCCGCTGACCGTGTTGCATCGAGCATGGCGGATGGTAGGCGACACGGAGCGGCGGCATTGCGGGGGCCCGAGCGTCTTTCGGCATGCCCACTCGCGCCAGAAACTCGCAGACATCGGTCACACGTTCGGCGACAACCTGCGCCGACCCAGCGTGGGCGGAGTCATCTCTCAACAGCCAGCCGTAATCTTTGAGCATCGATCCGCAGCCCGATGCCGTCGAGATGATCGCCTCGAACTCGCCCGCGGCGCTCCAGGCTTCGACGTTACGACGCACCGCAGCGAGGGTCTGTGCGTGTTCACCCATGTGATGCGCGAGCGCGCCGCAGCACCCTTCCTGCTCGGCCACCACGACCTCGTAGCCGAGCCTCGCGAGCAGCCGTTGAGTCGCCGCCTGTGTCGCCGGCGAGAGCGAACCCTCGACGCAACCCTGCGCCAGCAGCACTCGTCCGCGTCGCGCGTGTGACATCGATGGCGTCAACGTTGGCGTCAACGGTGTCGCTGACACGGGCGAAGACACCTGCGAGCGCGCGAGCGGCACACTCGCGAGCATGCGTGCCAAGGGCCGCAGCAACGGGACATGCCGCAGCACTCGCGCAAGCGGTTGCACGCGCGCTCCAAGTGCGAGCGCTGCGGCAAAGCGGCGTCGATGGGGCAACACGGCGAGCAGCAAACGCCGGAACCACCGCTCGCTCCAAGGGCGTTTGTAGTGTTCACGAATGTAGCGACGCGAGTGATCGACGAGATGCCGGTAGTTGACGTCCGAGGGACAGGTCGTCATGCAGCCAAGGCAAGAGAGGCAACGATCGATATGCTGCACGACCTCAGCGGTCGGCAACCGCTGACGTTCCAGCATGTCCTTCATCAGGTAGATGCGGCCGCGCGGGCCGTCGAGCTCCTCGCGCGACAGCACGTAGGTCGGACAAGTCGAGGTGCAGAAGCCGCAGCGCACACATCGACGGATGGCAGCCTCAGCCGCGGCGGTCGACGAATCCTCAAGGGCCTGCGGCGGAAACTCAGTGCGCATCGACACTTCCTGCGAAGCGCGAAGTCGCGAACACACCGAGCGGATCGAACTGACTGCGCACACGCTCCTCGAGCGCTCCGAGCGCTGCAGACAAAGGATGGAAGGTCGGCAGCCGTCGGCGCAGTGGCGCATCGGCGCGCCACAGCATCGCATGCCCCCCGACCGCAGCGACTGCATCACGCAAGCGCTCGGGCTCGACATGACTCGCGAGCCAGCACAGCGCACCACCCCAGTCGAACAGCCAACGATCATCTCCCGCAGCGAGCTCAGCCAGCAGTTGCGAGCACCGCCGTGCCGGCACGCTCAAACGCCAGATCGGCCGATCGCGCGGCAAGACATCGAGACTCGCGAGTGAGGCCCAGAGCGCGCTCCTTTGCGAGTCGCTAAGAGTCAGCAACGCCTGGTGTGGAGCGAGCAGGCCGTGCAAGCCCTGCAACCGCGCCGCCACCGAAGGTTCGAAACCCTCGAGGCGAATCACCGTGAGAGACTCGGCGCGTGCGGTGCCCGGCCCGAAGTGCAGCGCCGCCGTCGCGCCCACCGAGGAGCCGAGCACGCGCGCCAGGAACTGCCAAGCTTGCGCGGCCTCGAGCCCCTGCAGCGCGACGACGCAGACCGTCTCGGGTGCCGGCAACACCTTGAGGGTTACCTCCGTGAGGGCCGCCAAACGTCCCCAGCTCCCCGTCAGCAATTTCGGCAGATCGTAGCCGGTGACGTTCTTGACCACCTTGCCGCCGCCGACGAACAACTCACCGCGACCCGATACCGCGCGAAACCCAAGCACATGATCACGCACCGACCCGGCCACGACGCGCCGCGGACCTGACAACCCCGAGGCCACGAGCCCGCCCATTGTCATCTCACCGGGGCTGCGCCCAAAGCACCCCGCCACATCCAGCGGTTCACACGCGAGCATCTGCCGCTCGGCCGCAAGCGCGCGCTCGATCTCCGCCCAGGGTGTACCCGCACGGACGGTCAACACGAGTTCGGACGGGTCGTAATCGATGATGCCCTGCAAACCACGCAAGTCGACAAGGGCACTGTCTTCCTCTGCAGCGCCGATATCGCGCTTCGACCCGCCACCGCACCACTGCAGGCGCCGTGACTGCGCCATGGCCGCGCGGACGATCTCCACCACCTCGTTTTCGTCACAGGGGCGCATTCAAAACCGCGGCAGCTCAGGAAACCGAACCACGCCGCCATGTACGTGCACGCGACCCAATTCAGCGCAGCGATGCAGTGTCGGAAAGACCTTGCCCGGATTGAGCAATTGTTTCGGATCGAAGGCGCACTTCACACGCTCCTGATGTGCGAGGTCATCGGTCGAAAACATCTCGGGCATCAGATCACGCTTCTCGATGCCGACGCCATGCTCGCCTGTGAGCACGCCACCGACCTCGACACACAGCCGCAGGATGTCGTTACCGAACTCCTCGGCCGCCTCGAGCTGCCCGGGCTGATTGGCGTCATACAGGATGAGCGGGTGCAAATTGCCGTCCCCAGCGTGAAATACGTTGGCAACCCCAAGGCCGTAATGCTCGGACAACGCGCGGATGCGCTGCAGCACCTCCGGCAATCGACGGCGCGGAATGGTGCCATCCATACAGTAGTAATCGGGCGCAATCCGACTCACCGCCGGGAAGGCGGCCTTGCGTCCCGCCCAGAACCGCAATCGCTCCGCCTCGCTCGATGAACTGCGGCAGGACTCGGCGGCGTTGCGCATCGCGAGTTGCTCGATCTCTGCGACGAGGTGGTCGCACTCAGCAGGCGGACCATCGACTTCAACGATGAGCAAGGCCTCGGCGTCGAGCGGGTAACCTGCCTGAACGAAGGCCTCCGCCGCATGGATGGCCGGCCGGTCCATCATTTCCATGCCGGCTGGGATGATGCCGCCCGCAATGACATCGGCCACGCAGCGGGCCGCGTCATCGACCGTAGGAAAGCCGATCAGCAGCGCGCGCACGGACTCCGGTTTCGGCAGCAGGCGAACCGTGACTTCGGTCACGACACCCAGTAGTCCTTCCGAACCCACGACGACACCGAGTAAATCGAGACCGCTCGAGTCGAAGGCGCGACCGCCGAGATCGACGATCTCACCCTCCATCGTCACGAGCCGTACGCCTAGCACGTTGTGCGTCGTCAGTCCGTACTTCAGGCAATGCACGCCGCCCGAGTTCTCGGCCACGTTGCCGCCGATGGAGCAGGCAATCTGGCTGGAGGGGTCAGGTGCGTAGTAGAGCCCGTGCGGCTCGGCGGCGGCAGAGATCGCGAGGTTCGCCACACCCGATTGCACGACGGCGAGCCGGTCCTCGATATCGATTTCAAGAATGCGCGAAAACTTAGACAGCACGAGCAGCACCGCATCACCGAGCGGCAAGGCACCACCGGAGAGCGAGGTTCCCGCACCGCGCGGGACGACACGTACGCCGTTCTCGTGACACCAGCGCAGCACCGCGGCCACCTGCAGGGTGGTCTCGGGCAGCACCACGACGAGTGGGAGTTGTCGGTAGGCCGTGAGCGCGTCGGACTCGTACGGCCGCATTCGCGCAACGTCATCGATGACAGCGTCGGCTGAGACCAATCGTCGCAGCACGGCGACGACTTCCGCCCGTCGCGCGAGCACCGTCGCGTCCGCCTCAGGCAACAGCACAGTCATGTCGGCGCCTTCACCGGCATTTCAGCCTCCTCGAGTACGAGGAGCGTAAGCAGCCATGCGCCAAGTACGTTGCAGATCGCGGGGATAACAGCAGTCAACAGGAAGATCGCGATGATGGCCGAGCGCGGCTGCGCAGGCGGCAGGGCGCCACCGGCGGCACTGACGAATCCGGAGAATTGCAGAACGAGCCCGCCAAGCAGCGGACCGAGTGCCGCCGTGCCCTTCTCGACCACGCTGTACACGGCCGACATGGTGCCCTCGAGTGCAAGACCCGTCGTGCGCGTGTTGTGCGCCATGGTGTCGGGCAGTAACGAGAACCCCATCACCAGCAAGCCTGCCGAGCCGACACCGATCAACAGCAGTCGCAGATCCGTCGCCCAGCTCGGCTCGCCCACGGCGGCCGCCAACCAACTCAGTACGATCAGCGCGTATACGAGACCCGCGCCCATGTAGGTCTTGCGCTTGCCGTAGCGCCGACCCAGCCAGCTCCACAGCGGAATCGAGGCAAGCGTACCGAGCGTCTGCAGCGCGCCGAAGCGGATCAGAAAGCCCTCGTCCTGTTCGAGTACATAGCGTGCGAGGTACAAGAGCGACGCGGAGGTACTGGCGACTGCCGTCAGCTGCAGCAACTTCGCACCAATGAAGACCCGAAACGGACGATTGGCGAGCACGACTCGCAACTGCGCCCAGGAGTTGCCGGCCATGGCGGGCGCACTGCTGATCACGGGAGTGCGTGCGACCACCGCAGCACACAACCACATGAAAGCAAGCACGATTAGCCCCTGCACCACCGCCATGCCGAAGTAGCCCTCGCGACCCTTGCCGAACACGTTGATGAGCAACGGTCCCAGCACCGCCACGTTCAGGCTGGCAAAGGTCATCACCACGACGCGCCAGGACATCATCGTGGTGCGCTCGTGTGGCACGGCGGTGACTTCCGCAGGCACCGCGAGATACGGCACCACGAAGAGGCTGTAGCCCGTGGCATAAAGAATGAGCGCCGCGAGTACGTAGGCTTCGAGTGCCATGCCCTGCAGACTGAGCGGTGCGGCGAATAACATCACGTAGGCCAACGCACACACCGGGCCCGCTGCGAAAAGGAACGGAGCTCGACGCCCGATGCGCGTGCGACTGCGATCGCTCCATTGCCCGATCCACACCGCCGCCGCGATATCCCAGATGCGCGAGACGAAAATCAGCACGCCGGCCGCGGCGGGTGCAATCCCGAGATACTCGGTGAAGTAGAACAGGACGACAAGATTGATGGCACCGAGCAAGGTGCTCGAGCCGAGCGTCCCGCTCGCCCAGCCAAGCGTCACCCAACGCGGCAGCGGCGCACTCACGCGCTGGCGAACACGTCAGTGGGTGGCACGACCGACTTGTCCTTCCAATACTCGATCGAGTACATCGGCTGGTCGGTTCGAGCCATGACGTAATGGCCACCGAGTTGTCCCAGCTGTATGCGAATCTCGTCATCCATGTAGGCGACGTCGGACCAGAGCTTGGTTCGCGGATTCAGCTCGGCCGACAGCAAACTCGCATCCGCCACGCCGATCTCGCGCGCGAACTCATCCATCGACATCGCGGAGTCCGCCGGCACCACCTTGAAGCCGCAAAAATCGACAAAGAACCGCTTGAGGTTCTCCTCGCTGCGACGGTACTTGGCGAACGAAAAGTGGAAGCTCGGTACCCGCTTCTCGCCGAGCAGGAACTGGGCGACGAAGTTGTAGTCGCCAGTCTCGGGGTCGATCTCGAGACCGTTACCGAGAAACGTCGAGGGAATGTCCGGCAAGCGCCCCATAGAAAACACCTTGAGCGACACCGTGACGCCGACGCCCTCGTCCTGGGCGTCCTTGCCACCCACGAGGCGACCGATGCTGTGGTAATCGGCCGCCCAGTGCCCGCGGAAAATCTCCGGATGGTTCAGCGCATCGGGATAGCGAGACAACGGTGCCAACTCGTCGATGAGCGTATTGATGCGTTGGGACTCGGGCGTGCCCGACTTGAACCCCTCCTTGTGCGTGCTCGTCAGCTGCAGCAGCTCGCGCAGCAATACATCTCGTGTCGACATCCGTCCCTCTCCCCGTGTTTGAATCGTCAAAGTCTCAGGCGTCGAACTTCAGCAGACCCTGCAAGTCATCCGTCACGCCCTGCCCGTGCTGCGCATTCAACCGCTGGAAGCCCTCGGGCAAGCGTGCAGGATCATCGATGACACGCCCGTAGGCACGCGTCGTCGTGATGCCTGCGATCCCCTGCATCATCATCCACGGACGCCAGCTGAGCACGTTGTGTTTCTGCACCAGCGTATCGAGCGGTCGATGCTCATGCAGCGCTGTTCGACTGGTCCGATAGGTGAAGTTCTCGTGAAAGCCGAATGGCGGAATTCCCGAAGCCGGTGCCGGCATCACGCTGTCCAGACTCTCCGTCACCCACAGATCATCCTGCGCCGACTCCACCAGGAAACGGTGGGTGAATGGCGCTCCGCCCGAATAGCGAAGCTCCCGCACTGCCTGCAGCTCCGGCGTGATCACGTAAGGCGTCGGCCCTAGCATCGTCTTTGGCACGGCAACCGTTTTCCCCGTGAACGGGTTGGTCCAGGTCTCGAGCAATTCGCGACGATCGAGATCGGTGAAATACGCAAGCTCGAACACCACCGTGTCGAACCCACCGTCGGCCCGCGCGCGATGGCGCGAAAAAATTTGCGACAGCACACGACACAATGGTACGGACTTGGCGTCCACATGACCGGTCAAGACGCCGTCGGTCCAGCGTATCGCGACCGCACCGTCCGGCCGTCCGATGACCCGCAGCAAATCAGTGACACCGAACGGCGCGTCTTCCAAGTGGCCTTTCAAGCGACCTTTTTCAGGGAGTGCTGTTTGCGTCGCAGGCAGTGCCGTCGCACCGAATACACCAACCATCCCTGCGAGTGCAGCCCTGCGGTTGACCGACCCCATTCACCCCCCGAACAGCGAGAGCGCTGGAATTGACGCCCCTTCTGCGGGAACTATAGCCTAGCCCGCATGAGTTCCGCCTGTCCCGTGACGCTATCGCTCGCCGATCCCGCCGTACAGCAATGCCCCTATCCGATGTACGCCACGCTGCATCGAGAGGCTCCGGTCTACCACGATGCGACCATGAATCTGTACCTCATTACGCGGTACGAGGACGTCGTGGCCGCATCGCTCGACTGGGAAACCTTTTCGAGCGAGATCGACATGCGGCGTGATGTGGCGGTCGCTGACGTGTCGCCCTCGGATGAGCTCTATCGCCGCGAGGGGTGGGTGGTCGCCGACGTACTGAGCCAGGTCGATCCACCGCGGCACACGATCTTTCGCCGCATCGTGGAGCGCCTGTTTACGGGCCCGGCCGTCAAGCGCCTGCACAGCTATCTCGACGCCCACGTGTGCGAACTCATCGACGGATTCGCCGCGCGAGGTGAGGCGGATTTCCTGACCGAGTTCGCCCTGCTGCTGCCCATCGACGTGATCGCAGACCAACTCGGCCTGCCGCGCACCGCGGCGGCCGACATCAAGCGCTGGACGGACGCCTACATCGAGTCCTTCGACCCAACTATCAGTGCCGAGCACAAACTCGAATGCACCCGACGCATCATCGAGTTCCAAAAGTACTTCATGGGCAAGCGAGCCGAGAAGATGGCCGAACCGGCCGCCGATCTGCTCTCCATGCTGGCGGTAGCCGAACGCCCGGACGGCGCTCGCCTGAGCGACGAGGAGTATCTGGCGCTTTGCGCGCAGCTGATGGTCGCCGGCAACGAGACCACACGAAACCAGCTCATGGCCTCGATGCTCATGCTGATCGAGGATCCGGCACTGCAACACCGGCTACGAACCAACCCTGGGTTGATACCACGTTTCATCGACGAATCGCTGCGACTCGAATCACCGGCTCAGGGCCTCTATCGTCGCTGTACGCGTGACGTAACCATCGGCGGCACGACTATCCCGGCGGGCGCCATCGTGCTGCTGATGTTCGCCGCGGGGAACCGCGACGAGCGGCAGTTCCCAAATTCGGCCCAGCTTGATCTCGAGCGACCGAATGCCCAACGACACCTGGCCTTCGGACACGGCATCCACAGTTGCATCGGTCGAACGCTGGCCACGGCGGAACTGACCATCGCCGTCACCCGGCTGCTCGAGCGTCTGGACAACATACGGCTGCGCCCCGGCGCAGGTCCGATGCGGTACAAGCCGCACTTCAACATGCGTGCACTCGAGTCACTCGATATCGTGTTCGATGCTCGATCGCTGGCACCCAACCCATGACGCGGATCCTCACACTGGCTCCGCCCGCTGAGCGCGGCGTCTCAAGTGAGATCGCCCTTGGCAATGCGCAGCGCATCATCGAATGGCTGCAGCGCGAGCTCGCCGAGCCTGCGGATCTCGTCGTACTGCCGCTCGGCTGCCTGTCGGGCGGTGCGGGCTTTCCGTCGCGCGAGGTGGCGGGCACCGCGCTCTCGATGCTGCAGGAGGTCGCCCGCGGGTCACCGTGTGCGCTGGCCGGTGCCGATCATTTCGGCGGGATCGCCTGCGGGTTTATCTTCGGCCCCGGGACACAGCAGGTGCTGTGGCAAGAGTCGCTTGCCGCTGCAGATCGAGAGCCGCAGGACGTTGCGGTCATAGACACGAAGTGTGGCACCCTCGCCTGCCTACCGGGCCCGGATCTGCTGCATGCCGAATACGCGCGGCTCGCCGTGTTCAAGGGTGCGGAAATCCTGCTCAACCCGACCGCGGAGCGCCTCGATGAGCGCAGTGCGGCGCGCCACCTGTCGCGGGGCGCGCGCGCCTGGGAAAATCACACTGCCGTTGTCACGGTCAGCCGCGATCCTGCTCTTCACGAAATCTGGAATCACAGCGGGCATCTGCTCGTAGCCGGCGGTGCGCCTACGGCGCGTGCCACCCTCGATCTGCCCTCATTGCGCGCTCGTCGTCTCGAGCCTTGGGTGAATTTTCCCGCCCAATTGCGCACGGGTCT
>CAISHQ010000048.1 GCA_903885195.1 uncultured Pseudomonadota bacterium
CTAATTCGCCCCCATGCAAACGGCACGCGACTTGTTCGGTCATCGCAAGCACTGGGCCGCCCGCTTTGGGGTCGCCCCGTTCCTGCCCATGAGTCGCGCCGAGATGGATGCACTCGGCTGGGACAGCTGCGATGTGATCGTGGTCACCGGCGATGCCTACGTCGATCACCCGAGTTTCGGCATGGCGATCATCGGCCGGTTGCTCGAGGCGCAGGGGTTCCGGGTCGGCATCATCGCCCAGCCCGACTGGCACAGTGCCGAGCCGTTTCGCGAACTCGGCAAGCCGAACCTTTTCTTCGGCATCACCGCCGGCAACATGGACTCGATGGTCAATCGCTACACCAGCGACCGGCGTATCCGCAGCGACGATGCGTATACCCCCGCGGGTGAGGGTGGCAAGCGACCTGATCGTTCGGTGATCGTCTATGCCCAGCGCGCCCGCGAGGCCTTTGCCAACGTGCCGATCGTCATCGGTGGCATCGAGGCGAGTCTGCGCCGCATTGCGCACTTCGATTACTGGTCCGAGAAGGTGCGCCGGTCGGTGTTGCTCGATGCCAAGGCGGATCTGCTCGTGTACGGCAATGCCGAGCGACAGATCGTCGATATCGCCCATCGACTCGCTGCGGGCGAAGCGATCACGGACATCACGGATTTGCGTGGCACGGCCTTCCTGCGCAGGGCGCTGCCTGAGGGCTGGGTGGAAATCGACTCCACGCATCTTGATACGCCAGGGCCGATCAACCCGCCGATCGATCCGTATGCGATGGACGACAATGGCGGTACGCGTGCGGCTTCTGAGGCGTCGGCGGCATCGAGCTCACCCGCTGAGCCTGCGACGCAGGTCGTTCGCTTCGTACGGCGCGTCAAGACAGCCGATCGCGACCGCAGCGTCATCCGACTGCCCGCGTTCGAGCAGGTGGTCGACGATCCGGTGATGTACGCACACGCGTCGCGCATCCTGCACCTTGAGGCCAATCCGGGTAATGCGCGCGCACTCGTGCAGCGCCACGGGCAGCAGGAAGTGTGGCTCAATCCGCCGCCAATCCCGCTGACCACCAAAGAAATGGACCAGGTCTACGAGTTGCCGTACCAGCGGCGACCGCACCCGTTCTATGGCGATGCGGATATCCCTGCCTACAAGATGATCCGCTTCTCGATCTCGATCCAGCGGGGCTGCTTCGGCGGGTGCACTTTTTGCTCGATCACCGAACACGAAGGCCGCATCATCCAGAGTCGATCGGAACGTTCGGTGCTGCGTGAAATCGAGACCATCCGCGATACGGTGCCGGGGTTCACCGGCGTCATCTCCGATCTCGGCGGGCCCACCGCCAACATGTATCGTCTTGCCTGCAAGAGCCGCGAGATCGAAAGCGCCTGTCGCAAGCCCTCCTGTGTTTACCCGGGCGTGTGCCCCAACCTCAACACCGATCACACGCCGTTGATCGCGCTATATCGCAAGGCGCGGGAGTTGCCCGGCATCAAGAAGGTGTTGATCGCCTCGGGCGTGCGCTACGACCTTGCGATCGAATCGCCGGAGTACGTCAAGGAGCTGGCGCAGCACCATGTCGGCGGCTACCTGAAGATCGCGCCGGAAGCGATTGGCGAGGGGCCATTGTCGAAGATGATGAAGCCTGGCGTGGGTACCTACGATCGATTCAAGGAATTGTTCGATCGCTACTCGCGCGAGGCGGGCAAGGAGCAGTACCTCATCCCGTACTTCATCGCGGCCCATCCGGGCACGACCGACGAGGACATGCTCGAGCTCGCGCTGTGGTTGAAGAAGAACGGGTTCCGTGCCGACCAAGTGCAGGCCTTTCTGCCCTCACCGATGGCCACGGCCACGGCGATGTACCACTCGGGCAAAAATCCGCTGCGCCGCGTCTCGCGCAGTAGCGAAGATGTCGTGATTCCGAAGGGGCTGAAGGTGCGCCGTTTGCACAAGGCCTTCCTTCGCTATCACGATGCCAACAACTGGCCGATGCTACGCGAGGCGCTACGCCGGATGGGTCGCGCCGATCTCATCGGTCCCGGCAAGCATCAGCTGATCCCGGCCTGGCAGCCTGCGGGTACGGGTATTCAGGCTGAAGGCGCGCGTGCACCTCGACCGTTCCGCACGCAGCACACGCGCCCGCGGCGTGGTGGGAGGCCGTGAGCCTCACGCACGAGTTTCGCCCCGGGCTCGAGTTCGACGTCGTCGCACTTGAGCGCCACCTGGGTGCTCATCTGCCCGCGTTCAAAGGACCGCTGCGGGTCACTCAGTTTCCGGGCGGGCAGTCGAATCCCACCTATCGACTCGAAGGCCCAGGCGTGAACTACGTCCTGCGTCGCAAGCCTCCTGGCACACTGCTGCCCTCGGCTCACGCGATCGAACGAGAGTTTCGGGTGATGCAGGCGCTGGCTACGCACACTCAGTTCCCGGTAGCGCAGCCGCTGCTGCTCTGCGAGGACGTCGCCGTGATCGGTACGGCCTTCTATGTGATGCAGTACATGGAGGGTCGGGTCTTTTGGGATCCGTGCTTGCCCGAGCTGCCGCGTGAGCAGCGGCGCCCCGTGTTTGCCGCCATGGTGCAGACGCTGGCGCAGCTGCATTCGATCGACTATCGAGCCATCGGTCTTGCAGACTTCGGTCGTCCCGAGGGCTACGTCGCGCGACAGATCGCCCGCTGGTCTAAACAGTACACGGTGGATGCGCAGACGGCCGGTGCCGTGCCCGACATGGAGCGGCTGATCGACTGGCTGCCGCGCCATGCGCCCGCGGAAGAACCCGCTCCGACCTTGCTGCACGGTGATTACCGGCTCGATAACATGATGTTCGATCCGCACTCGGTGCGTGTGCTCGGTGTGCTCGATTGGGAGTTGTCGACCATCGGTGATCCGCTCGCCGATTTCGCCTACAACCTGATGATCTACCGCATCTCTTCAGACGGGGTGCGGGGACTCGGTGGCGTTGATGTCAAAGCGATCGGACTCCCGGATGAGCGCGAGTACATCGAAGCGTATTGCGCGCACCGTGGGCTTTCGGGGCTGCCCGACCTGCACTACTACCTGACGTATTGTCTGTTCCGCCTCGCCGGCATTTGTCACGGCATCGCCGGACGCGTGCAACGCGGTACGGCGGTCAGCCCGCAAGCCAAAAAATACGCGGCGCAGGTGGGCCCGCTGTCGGCCCTCGCCTGGCGCACGGCTCAGGGCGACTGAGGCGCAGGCGCGGAGAACTGCATGGCCGAAGGCCTGCGCTCACGTTGCAAGCGAGTGGCAACTTTTTCGGTCTGTGACCAGGCACGCAGCACGTTCTCTCCGGCGAGCTTGCGTAATTCTTCGTCGGTCCAGCCGCGACGCACGAGTTCGGCAAACAGCTTCGGATAGGTCGACACGTCATCAAGGCCCTCGGGCCACCAGTCGTTGCCGTCGAAGTCGCCACCGATGCCGACATGATCGATGCCGGCGACGTTGCGGATGTGCTCGATGTGATTGGCCACCATGGCGAGCGGTGTCGGTGGCAACTTGATCGCCGCGTAGCCGTCGGCGCGGATACGCGCGGCTTCCGCGGGCGTGCCCGCTGCACGAGCCTGCAGACCGATGGCCGCCATGGCCGGCTGCAGCACCTTGCCGACCTCGCAATTGATGAAGCTCGACACGAACGTGACCATGACCACGCCGCCGTTACGGGGCAACTCGCGCAGGATATCGTCGGGCACGTTGCGCGGTACGTCGCACAGTGCACGGGCCGAAGAGTGCGAGAAGATCACCGGCGCTTGCGTGATGCGCAGCGTATCGGCCATGGTTTTTGGCGAGGCATGCGACAGATCGACGAGCATGCCGAGGCGATTCATCTCGCGAACGACTTCTTCACCGAACGGCGTCAGGCCGTTGTGTCGTGGTTGCAGTGGCGCTGCGGCATCCGCCCAGTCGGTATGGGCGTTGTGCGTCAACGCCATATAGCGAACGCCGAGTGCGTAGTAGGTGCGCAGAGCACCGATGGAGTTTTCGAGCCCGTAGCCGCCCTCCATGCCGAGCATCGAGGCGATGCGACCGCGCCGCTTGGCCTTGCGTACATCGGCGACGCTCGTGGCCAGCTGGAAGGCCTCCGGGTACCGCTCGATGATCCGATGCGCGATGTCGATCTGGTCGAGTTGCGGTCGCGCAAATGGGCCGCGACCTTCGCCAGGGATGTAAACCGACCAGAACTGGGCGCCAAGCCGCCCGGCCCGCAGCCTGGCAAGGTCCGTATCACCTGGGGTGGGCTTGCGCAGGTCGTAGGCGTCCACATCGAACGGCGCTGCCTTGTATTCGCGGATGGTGATCGGTAGATCGTTGTGTCCATCGACGAGGATGCTGTCGCGCAGCACCCGATCCGCGCGGCGAAGAGCCTCATCGGCGCTGATCTCTGCAGCCGATACGCTGCCGAGCGGGAGAAGGGCGAGTACGAGCGGGCACAGGGTGCCAAGCCAGGATTTGTTTATCATGCGATGAGTGTCGCGCTGCAGATGCGTGCTGGCAAGTCGGAGAGTCAAATGAACACGTCGCAACGGACGATGTCGATCGCAGCAGTTTCGCTGGCTTTGGCGACGATGCTGGGTGCCTTTGGTACGCATGCCCTGCAGTCGGTGCTGACCGAGCGACAGTTCTCGAGTTACCAGACGGGTGTGACTTATCAGTTCTTCCACTCGCTCGGGCTGCTCGCCATTGGCGTATTGCAGCGGCAGCATGGCGATTCCGTGTGGCTAGCTCGCGCGGCCAATCTGCTGGTGATAGGCATGCTGTTATTTGCCGGCAGCATCTACGCGCTGACGGCGGGCGCGCCACGCTGGTTCGGTATGGTCGCGCCGCTCGGCGGACTGTCGTTGATGGCGGGGTGGCTGATTTTCTTCGTCGGTGTGCGCAAGCTGCCGTGACGCGGCCCGGGTCGACGCCGACTTAGGTCGACGGCACCCACTCAAGGATCGCGCGGGCCACGTCTTTGGCCGCTTCTTCGTGAACGTAGTGACCCGCGTTCTCAAAGCGCACCAGCTTGGAGCCGCGAATCATGCTCTGCAGTTCGTTAGCTTCGCTTGGCGGCTTGTTCTTGTCGCGGTTACCCCAGGGAATCAGTGTCGGCACTTTGACCTGCGGTGCGAGACGGATTTCCTCGCCCTCGGCGTACTGGGTCATCAGCGAGGTCATGCCCGCCATGTAGCCCTCGCTGCGCGCACCCAGCATCACCTCGTCGATCACCGACTCAGTGACGAGCGCGGTATTCACGTAGGAGCCTTTGAGAAAATTGCTGCGAAACTCCCTGCTCGCAAACATCTTCGCGGACATTCGCGGCAACGGCGGCAGGGTGACCTGGACGATCTTCGGCACGCCCGTGCGAATGATGCCGGGGTTGAGCAGCACGAGGCCTCGCGCCTCGGGATCCTGGATTACCGCGTGCAGCGCCACCGCGCCGCCCAGCGAATGACCCACATACACCACGCGCTGCAAGCCCAGCGCACGCGCTGCTTTGACGAGAACCGAAGCCTGGGGACCATTGTGGTAGTCGTGATCGACCGGTTTATCGGAGAGTCCGTAGCCCGGCATGTCGATGGCGATGACGTGGCAGGACTTCGCGAGGCGAGGTGCGAGTTCACGGAAGCTCTGCAAGGAATTGCCGAAGCCGTGGATGAGCAGTAGCGAAGGTCGATCCGGTGCGGCGTATCCCCACTCGCGATAGCGCAAGGTCAGTCCCTCGACCCGCACGAATCGATCTTCGGCTCGGGCGAGTTGGCTGACCGGTACTTCCGGCTCGCCCGGCCCGTAAGCCCACACGGCCAGAGCGCCCCACAGCAGCAGGACGCCAGCCATGAGTCCAAGCAGCAATCGCTTGAGCGTGCGCACAGGCCGATTGCATACAATCCGGGCCGTCCGCGCAACCACTGCGCGTGGGTGGATCCATTGTCGTGATTCGACTGCCTGAGTTGCCGATCCTGAGTGTCGTGCCCGAGTTGCGCGCGGCCTTGCGCGAGGCATTGTCCGCCGTGATCGAGGCACCGCCCGGTGCGGGCAAGAGCACGGTGGTGCCTCTTGCGCTGCTCGATGAGCCCTGGCTGCGAGGACGCAAGATCCTGATGCTCGAGCCGCGCCGGCTCGCCGCGCGTGCCGTGGCCCAACGCATGGCGGGCACGCTCGGCGAGGAGGTCGGCGGTACTGTCGGCTATCGCATGCGGCTCGATACCCGGGTATCTCGTCGGACACGCATCGAAGTCGTGACCGAGGGCGTGCTCACGCGTCTGCTGCAGGACGACCCGGCGCTCGAGGATGTTGCGCTGGTGATCTTTGACGAGTTCCACGAGCGCAGCCTGCAGGCTGATTTGGGTCTGGCGCTGTGTCTCGATGCGCGCACCACGCTCGGGCTCGATCTTCGCCTGCTTGTCATGTCGGCCACCCTCGATGGCCTGGCTGTAGCAGAGCTGCTCGCCGAGCCCCCGCGCGGGTCCGCACCCCTCATCCGCTCAGTGGGACGAAGTTTCCCCGTCGAGATCGTGCATCTTGGACGCGGCTTGCCGCTGCTGCCGGGCGGCATTGATCCGCTTGAGCGTGATGTGGTGTTCGCCATCCGTCGCGCGCTGCGCGAGCAGGACGGCGACATCCTCGTGTTCTTGCCGGGTGCCGGCGAGATCCGCCGTGTCGAGCGAATGCTGGAGGGCGTGGATCCCGCAGAGATTTTCCCGCTGTATGGCGAGCTTGATCCGTCGGCACAAGATGCGGCGCTCGCCGAGAGTCCTCAGAGCAAACGTCGCATCATCCTCGCGACCAATATTGCCGAGACCAGCCTGACTTTGCCGCGCATCCGAGTCGTGATCGACAGCGGCCTGGTGCGTCGTGCGGCCTTCGATCCGGTGAGCGGCATGAGTCGTCTCGAAACCCGGCGCATTTCCCGCGCCTCGGCTGAGCAGCGTGCCGGCCGCGCAGGACGTGTGGCGGCCGGCGTCTGCTATCGCTTGTGGAGTGCGGGAGCCGAGCGCAGTCTGGCGGCCTATACCCCGGCGGAGATGCTCGAAGCCGATCTCGTACCGCTCGCGCTCGATCTGGCCTGCTGGGGTGCAGGGCCGCAGAGCAGTAGCTTGCGCTGGCTGGATGCGCCGCCTGCCGCAGTGCTCGCCGCGAGTCGCGATCTGCTGCGCAAACTCGGCGCTCTCGATGAGAGTGCGCGCATCACCGAACACGGTAAAGC
>CAISHQ010000049.1 GCA_903885195.1 uncultured Pseudomonadota bacterium
GCCGGCACACTGATTGGTTCTGGCACGGTGTCGAACCGCGGCGCAGACGGCGGCCCGGGCAGACCGATCTCCGAAGGCGGTGTCGGGTACTCCTGCATCGCCGAGCAGCGCACCGTTGAGACGCTGCTGACAGGCGCACCGCGTACGCCCTTCATGCGGGTGGGTGATCGAGTACAGATCGACATGCACGATGCAGTGGGCCGCTCCATCTTCGGCAGCATCGATCAGCAGGTGGCGCCACACCCCTTGGGTTAGCATTGGGGTCACGATGACCGCGCTGCCAAAACTCGAGCTCGATCGCTTTCTCCCCTACCGACTGTCGATCCTCAGTAACCTCATCAGCTCGGTCATCGCCAGCAGCTACTCCGAACGCTTCGGTCTCAGCATTCCGGAGTGGCGCGTCATGGCGGTCCTCGCCATTGAACCCGGGCTCTCGGCGGCCGAAGTCGCCGAGCGTACGGCGATGGACAAGGTCGCTGTCAGTCGCGCGGTCGGTCGGCTGCTCGGCAAACGACACCTCGAACGCAGCATGGCGACTCACGATCGTCGACGATCCGTGCTGCAACTGTCCGCCGAGGGCTCGCGAATCTACGCCGAAGTCGTACCCCTGGCGCTCGATCACGAACGCGCACTGCTCGAGGTCCTCGGTGAGACCGACCGATTGGCGCTCGAGAGGATTATCATGACGCTGCTCGCTCGGGCCCGGACACTGGGTCAGCCCGGCGCGTTCGATCAGCGAGGTAACGATCATGGTCGATAGTCACGTGCACAATCCTCGAATTCCGCGACAGCGGGTCGTGCTCATCGAACGAATCGTACGCGCCGCGCGAACGTTCAAGGGCGCCCCGCCGCCCGCGGTACTGCGTGAGTATTTCAGAGGCGTAGGCGAGGAAGACCTCGCCAGCCGCACACCGGGCGCACTGCTGCACCTAGCCCGCCTGCATCTTGAACTCGCGAAACGCCGCCGACGCGGTGTCACGCTGGTGCGCGCCTTCTCGCCCGAGGCAGGCAGTCCGCTCGGCGAGCGCCACAGCTACGTACTGGTCGTCACCGACGATCGTCCCTTCCTGGTCGACTCACTGAGCCTCGCGTTCAGCACTGCAGGCATCGGCGTGCAGATGCTGATCCATCCGGTGCTCGCAGCCCAGCGCAAAGCGGACGGTGCCTTGCGCCACGCCGCCGTCGACCCGCAGGCCGAGGGCGCAGTCCGTGAATCGTGGCAGCTATACGAGATCGACCGACAGTTCGATACACAGCGTCTCGCCGCCCTAGAGACAACGCTGCGGGCGACACTCGAGGATGTACGGGTCGCCGTCGAAGACTGGCGCGCGATGCGCTCCAAAGTGATGGAAGTCATCGAAGCACTGCAGAACGCCAGTACGCCAGATCGGGCCGAAGCCGTTGCCTTGCTGCAGTGGGTCGAGGGCGCACATTTCGTCTTTCTGGGCTACCGTTACAACGCTCTGCGGCGCGGCGCACGCCGCGACCGGCTGATGCCGAACCGCGCAAGCGGACTTGGCATCCTGCGCGAACGGCACGCCACGACGGCACCCGCAGAGGAGCTCGATGGCGCGCTGCGCGATGCCATGCGCGACACAACGCCGCTGCTGATCACCAAGTCTCCGCTGCTATCGACCGTACACCGCGCGGGTCACCTCGATCATCTGGCGATCAAGGATTTTGACGCTCGTGGCCAAGTGCGTGGCGAGCATCGCTTCCTCGGGCTTTGGACCTCAACGGCCTACTTCGCCTCGCCTGCCGAGATTCCCGTTGTCCGCCGCAAGGTTGCCGACGTCGTGTCGCGGTTTGGACTCGACCCGCAAAGTCACGACGGGAAGGCCGTACTCGCGGTGCTGGAGACGTGGCCCCGAGACGAACTCTTTCAATCGAGCGTCGGCGAGCTGGTCAGTTTCGTGCGCGGCGTCGTCAATCTGTACGAGCGGCGCACCACGCGCCTGATGATGCGCTACGACGCACCGGGTCGGTTCTGGTCGTGCATGGCCTTCGTGCCGCGCGACCGCTACACCACCGAGGTGCGACTGCGCATCGAGCAGTTGCTGCGCGAACGCTGCAACGGCCGCGACATCGAATCGCAGGTGCAGATCGCTCTTTCGAATCACGCTCGCCTGCATGTGATGGTGCGTGGTGATGCGCTGCCGACACGGCTCGACATCGCCGCCATCGAAGCGCAGGTCGCTGGTGCCGCGGCGACTTGGACCGATACCTTGCGCGCCGCGCTTTTTGATGCGATGCCGGCCAGCCGCGCCAGCGCGCTGTTCGAACGCCACGCCGCGCGCTTCCCGGTCGCCTACCAGACCGAGGTCAGCCCTGAGGCTGCCATCGCCGACCTCGAGGCACTCGAACAGCTGGCCTCCCAACCGCATCAACCGCACCTGCGGCTGCACCGACCCGCCGATGCGACTCGGCAGACGATCCATCTGCGCATCGCACGCCATGGCACGGCACTGCCCATCGCCGAACTCGTGCCGCTGCTCGAAAACTTTGGCCTTCGCATGTTGGCCGAGCGGCCCTGGATGCTGGCGGCGGGCACGGCCGGCGCAGCGTACGCAGCGCCCGTCGCGCTGCAGGACTTCGCGCTCGAGTTGCGCCCCGGTGCAACGCTCGATGTGGCCCGCGACGGTGAACGCCTGCTCAGCGCGGTGCAACTCGTGCGTGAGGGCGTACTTGAGAACGACGGCTTCAACCGCCTCGTGCTGCTCGCAGGCCTCGGTGCTTATGACGTCAACGTTCTGCGTGCCTGCTGCCGTTACCTGCTGCAGGCTGGCAGTACGTTCAGTCAGGTCTACATGGAACGCACTCTCGCCGCGCACCCGGGACTCGTCGCGGACCTGCATGCCCTCTTCGAGGAGCGGCTGTCGCCCGCGAAAGGACGCAACGATGGCAGCAACAAGTGCCAGGAACGTATCGAGCGCAAGCTCGATGCCATCGCCAGCGCCGACGAGGATCGAATCCTCCGCGCGTTCCTCTCGCTGATCCTGGCGATCGAGCGGACCAACCACTATCAGCGGGACTCGCGTGGCGAGCGCCGAGCTACCCTCGCCTTCAAGCTCGATCCGCACGCCATCCCGGCACTGCCGTTGCCGCGACCGAAACACGAGATCTACGTTTTCGGGCCACAGGTTGAGGGCGTGCATCTGCGCATGGGCGATGTGGCGCGCGGCGGCTTGCGCTGGTCGGACCGGCGCGAAGACTTCCGTACGGAAGTGCTCGGTCTGATGAAGGCACAAAACGTCAAAAATACCTTGATTGTTCCGGAAGGCGCCAAAGGTGGGTTCGTGCCGAGGCGTCTGCCCACAGGCGGCAGCCGCGAGGCGATTCAAGCCGAGGGCGTGGCGGCCTACCGCACGTACATCAACGCGCTGCTCGATGTGACCGACAACCTTGCCGGCTCTCGAGTGGCGCCCCCGGCCGGTGTGCGCCGGCGCGACGGCGACGACCCTTATCTTGTCGTGGCCGCAGACAAAGGCACCGCAACCTTCTCAGATACCGCCAACGCCATTTCGGTTTCGCGCGGCTTCTGGCTGGGCGATGCCTTCGCCTCCGGTGGTTCGGCCGGCTACGACCATAAAAAGATGGGCATCACGGCTCGTGGCGCGTGGGAATGCGTGAAGCGACATTTCCGCGAACTCGGCATCGACATCCAGTCTCAAGCCTTCACGGTCGCCGGCATCGGCGACATGTCGGGCGATGTATTCGGTAACGGCATGCTGCTGTCACCGCAGATCCGTCTCGTCGCGGCGTTCAACCACGCTCATGTGTTCATCGATCCGACACCGGACCCGGCGACCTCGCTCGCCGAGCGCGCGCGGCTCTTCGCGCTGCCGCGATCGGGCTGGAACGACTACAACACCAAGCTTCTGTCGCGCGGCGGCGCCATTTACGAGCGCAGCGCCAAGTCAGTGCGACTGTCACCCGAAGTACGCACGCTGCTGGATCTCAACACCGATACGCTCACGCCGACCGAGCTGATCCGCGCCATCCTGCGCATGCGCGTGGACCTCTTGTGGAACGGCGGCATCGGCACCTACGTCAAGGCGTCCTTCGAACCGCAGTCGGCAGCAGGCGATCGTGGCAACGATGCCCTGCGCATCGATGGTCGCGATCTGCGTGCGCGCGTGGTGGGTGAAGGCGGCAATCTTGGCTTCACGCAGCGCGGCCGTGTGGAGTACGCGCTGGCGGGCGGTCGCATCAACACTGACTTTATCGACAATTCAGCGGGCGTGAACACCTCGGACGTCGAGGTGAACCTGAAAATCCTCACCAACGGCATCGAGGCACGTGGCCGACTGCGGCGTAGCGATCGCGACCGGATGTTCGCAAAGCTCACCGATGAAGTCGCCGCATTGGTGCTGCGCAACAACTACTTGCAGAGCCAGGCACTCTCCACACTGGAGCTGCAATCGGCAGAGCGTCTGCCTGAACTGCGCGGCGTGATCCGCGAGTTGGAGCGCGCCGGCGAACTCGACCGGGCGGTCGAGTCGCTGCCGGACGAGGAAACCCTCAACGCACGACGCAAACAAGGACTCGGCTTGACGCGACCGGAGCTGGCCGTAGTGCTCGCCTACGCCAAGATTTCACTCAACCGCCAGCTGCTGGCATCCGACCTCCCCGAGGATCGGCATTTTGCCGCCGAGCTCGAGCGCTATTTCCCGATGGCCGTGCGACGCCGTTTCCCGCGCGACATCGCACGTCACAAGTTGCGGCGCGAGATCATCACCACAGCCGTGACCAACAGTCTGATCAATCGCATGGGCCCGAGTTTCGTGTTGCGTGCTCGTACGGAAAGCGGCGCGAGTGCCGCGGACGTCGCCCGCGCCTACAGCATCGCTCGGGACATCCTCGGCATGCGCGATCTGTGGAGCAAGATCGAATCCCTCGATAACCGCATTGCCGCCCGCACACAGTACGTGGCCTACGCCGATACAGCCCGATTGCTACGTCACGTGACGTTGTGGTTGCTGCGGCATCGTCACGGGCATCTCAATGTCGCCGAGTCCGTCAAACAGTTGGCCGCCCCGATGCGGCAGCTACGCGATGCGCTGCCCGGCGCGCTCGCCGGCAGTGCGGCGGCTCGCTATCGTGCGGCGGAGACCGAACACGCGGCGGCGGGCTTGCCGACCACGCTCGTGGCAACGCTCGCGGAGTTACGGGTACTCGATAACGCGCTCGATGTGCTCGAGAGCGCCCTCATCAGCCGGCGGCGTGTAGGCGATACCGCGAAACTCTGGTTCCAGGTGGCGGCCGCGTTGCGTCTCGATTGGCTCGAGGACAGCATCACCGGTCTCGCCGTGGACTCCGCGCTTCAAGCTGCGGCGCGCAACGGTTTACGCGAAAGCGCCCGAACTCTGGAGCGCAGGATTTTCGAACGCATCGCCGCAGGCGGAGGTCTTGAGCCGTGGAGCGCTACACGCACCGCGGCCCTCACCCGCTGGCAACAGGTCGTCGCCGATATTGCGGCACAGGATGCGCCGGACTTCGCCTCGCTGTCGGTGTGCCTCGACGCGCTACGGCCGCTCGCCGACTGACGGCGTCGTAGCCTGCTGCTGGCGAGATAATTCCGCCTTCTGATGCATCGGCGTCCGCGCGGCCAGCCAGGCCGCCACGACCACACCGACGGTGATGGCGATGAGTTCGATTGCATGCTTCTCGGGGTATTCCCAAAACTCCGTGAAGAGCTTCCAACGTCCGCCGAGTTCCACCGCATTCCAGGCGATGATCGCCGTCGGGATGCCGTAGCGAATAGCCGTCGTGACTTTCCAGAACAGCATCAGCCGACGGAACAGATACACCGCCCAGATGAGGTTGAGGCCAAACACGACGTACGCGGCCGGGTGGCGATCTCCAAAGAAGCGCTCGTCGTACAGGAATAGCAGGAACAGATAGAAGAACCAGATGACGTAGATTGTCTCGAGCGCCGTGATGCCAGCGAAGCTGCGCTGGTGCGCCGGATTCGGCTTGCCGGTCTTCAACCCAAGGTGCCGCTGGAACCAGATGAAGAAATTGCACTTCGTCTCCTTATTGAAGAGGAAGTAGACGAGCGTCGCACCCATGACGCCGATGGACGACATCATCACGAGGTACTCGCCCTTCGTGGCGATGCTACCCGGACTTTGCTTGTCCATCAGGTCGGGAACACCCAAAACCTGGGCCGACCAGACGAAGGCGAACTCCACCCAGCCCGTCCAAAGAAACGTGCCCGCCCAAAAGCCGTACCACGTGGCCGCCACCTCGTTGGGGTGACGCATACCGAGCCACAACAGCACAGCACCAAACACTCCCATGGCGAACGCCGACTCGTAGACGTATCCAGGACCCGGCCAGATGTCTTCCATCATGATCATCACCGTGTGGCCGAGGGCCTGCACGATGAATACGATGAAAAACGCCATGAGACCCGGCCATGGGGGCCGAGCCAGGAAACCCTTCAAACCACCGGCCGCTGCTGCGGTGTCGACGTTGGCATTCATTGAGGACCCCCATCCCGATCGTGACAACGATCAGTCGAGTGTAGGCCCGCCGAGGAGTCCCGTGGGTCAACAGAATGTAAACAGAGGCGGGTTTACCTTAGGAACTTCAGTAGCGCTTCGGCCACCGCCGGCGGGTCTTCCTCGGGCAACGAGTGCCCGAGATCAGCCAGCGTCACCACCTGGGCGTGCGGCAGCCAGCGTGCCATGTCCTGGTTGTCCTCGGCGCTGAATAGGGCGTCCTTGCCGCCGAAGAGCAGTAGGGTCGGAGCGCTGATGCGCGGTGCGGTCAGGCGCAGATCACGTGACACCTCACCCTGATCGAGGATGGCACGCCAGAGGTCCGCCGGGATGCGAGCCGATTCCCGTCGCATGTGGTACTGGATTTGCGGGTCGAGTCGCGGCACGTTCCACCATTCCTTCATGAACGCCGAGTCCGGATCGATCGGATCCTTCAGGGCTTTGATCTCGGCATCAAGCGGCCCGAACGTCGGCGGCGGCAGCGGCACATCGGGACTCGGCCGGCTGCGCCGTCCGATCGTCGACCCGATGATCATCAATCGATCGACACGCTCAGGCCAAAACGCCGCGAAGGTCTGAGCCACCATGCCACCGAGTGAATGACCGGCCACATGCGCTCGCGTAATGCCGAAGTGATCGAGAAAGAGTTTGGCGTCGTAGGCGTAGTCGAGTCGGGTGTAGCAGCAGGCGGGCTTGCTCGACTCCCCGTGACCGCGTTGATCCAGCAGAAAGACCCGGTAGTCGCGGGCCAGCAGCCGACCGAGCGGCAGGTAGCCGAGCGAACTGTTGGTGTAGCCATGAAGGAAAATCAGTGCCGGCTTGTTTTTCTCGCCAAGCTCGACGTAGCCCATACGCATGCCGTTGGCGAGTTCGACGGTCTTGCGCTCGGCACCCCACGCAGCGCCCGCAGCAGCACCGGCCTGCGCTGCGGCGGCGGCCTGTGCCGAGGTACCGACGGCAATCGTCAAGCACAGCATCGAAACGGCAACTGAACGAATCACATCAAACCAACGAGACATAACAGACTCCTTCAAACAGGGCCCGCTTGCGCCCGGCGCGCCTGCACGAGACCGCGCAAGGTGCCAACGCAAATGAGCGCGATGACGATCATGAAGGGCAAGCCGGTGACCACCGAGCCCGACTGCAACGAGCGCAGCCCGCCACCCAGCAACAAAGCCACGGCGACAGCACCGACCACGAAAATCCAGAACACGGCCTGCAACTTGGGCGTCTCAGTCTTGCCACCCGCGGACAACGCATCGAGCACCAAGGTACCGGAGTCCCAGGAGGTGACGAAAAAAATCATCACCAGCAGAATGCCAACGAAGCAGGAGATCTCTGCCAGCGGCAACGCACGCAAGGCCACAAAGAGCTTCAAAGGCAGTTCACTGTCGATGAGCGCCGGATTGGTGCCGGCAACCATCTGCTCGATCGCGAGTGCGCCGAACGCAGTGAACCAGATCACCGAAACGATCGAGGGCAGCAGCACCACGTAAAAGACAGTCTCGCGGACGGTGCGTCCACGCGAGATACGCGCGATGAACAGACCCACGAACGGCGCCCACGCCGTCCACCAAGCCCAGTAGAAGATCGTCCAATCGCGAAAGAACGAGTCATCCACCCGGCCCGACACGCTCATCAGTACCGGCAGCTCACGCGCCAATGCCGCGACGTTCTGCCCGAGGCCCGCGAGTATCGACGAGGTTGGCCCGACGACGACGACGAAGGCACACAGGGCTGCCGCCAGACCCACATTGATCAGGCTCAACCATTTGACGCCGCGCTCGAGTCCAAGCACGACCGAGGTGGTGGTCACCGCAGCAATGACGACGATCAGCAAGATCTGATTCAGCGCACTGAACTCGATGTCGAACAGGTAGGTCATTCCGGCGAGAGCCTGCTGTGCACCGAGACCTAACGAGGTGGCGAGCCCCGCCACCGTGGCGATAATCGCAAGTCCATCGATCACATGCCCGAGCGGCCCCCAGATGCGCTCGCCGAACAGCGGATAGAGACTCGAGCGAATAGTCAGCGGCAGCCCGTGGTTGTAGGTGAACAGGGCAAGCCCCACCGCCACCACCGCAAAGATCGACCACGGATGCAAAGTCCAATGAAAAATCGTCGCCGACATCGCAAGGCGCGCCGAGGCTGCAGCATCGCCCGCAGCACCCCCGAGTGGCGCAGCGGCTGCCGCCTCGGCGGTGGTTGCAGCCATCGAACTTGAAAAGTGCGAGATCGGCTCTGCCACCGAGTAGAACACCATGCCGATGCCCATCCCCGCAGCAAACAGCATCGCGAACCACGCGAGGTTCGAGAACTCGGGTTTCGCCTGCGGGCCACCGAGTCGCACCGACCCGTAGGGCGAGACGATCAGAAACACGCAGAACAGCACGAACAGATTGCCGAGCGCGCCCATCAAACCGCCCGCTTGAGTGGTGACGAACGAGAGCGCATCGGCAAAGAATTCTGTGGCGAGCGCTGGATAGGCGATCACCCAGGCGACGATGGCGAGCAGCAGTGCTGCCGAGGAGAAAAACACAGGTCCATGCACGTCGAAACCGAAAAACCGCAGGTTTCGCTCGCCCTGGGCGTGACGGCTGCGATGCGGCTCGGAGTGCACGACCCTCTCAGGCCCCGAGGTCTTCGAGCATCATCGCGACGCCCTTCTCCGCCACCATCACCGTCGGCGCGTTGGTGTTGCCCGAGGTCACCGTCGGGAACACGGAGGCGTCGATGATGCGCAGGTTGTCGAGCCCGTAGGCTCGAAGCCGCGCATCGACCACCGCCTCGCGCGAATCCGGCCCCATACGACAGGTGCAGGTCGGGTGATAGACCGTGTCGGCACGCTGCCGGAAATCCTCCAGCAACTCCTCGTCGCTGACCACGCCCGGCCCGGGATACAGCTCCTCGGTGATGACATCGGCGAGCGGCGAGGCGGCTGCGATCTGCCGCAGCAAGCGACACCCTGCTCGCGCCTCCTCTAAATCGCGATCGGTCGAGAGGTAGTTCGGACGGATGACGGGTGCGACACGAGGATCGCGAGAGCCGATATGCAGTTCACCACGACTCGTGGGTCGACAGGCATTGAAGGAGATCAGGAACGCGGAGAACGGATCCGGGCTCAGCAGTTTGCGAGCCGACAGCGGGGTTTGCGTGTAACTGACCGGGTTGAAGTACAACTGCAGATTGGGCACGGGCTGCGCAGGATCACTGCGTACGAAGCCACCGCCCTGGTTCACGCTCATCGCGAGCGGCCCGCGTCGCGTGGCCACATAGCGCAGTGCGGCGCGAACCTTACCAAGGAAAGGACCGAGCTGATCGTTCAGCGTCGGGACCGTCGAGCCGTAAAAATACGATACGGCCAGATGGTCCTGCAGGTTTCGCCCCACCGCAGGGCTGTGATGCAGCGTCTCGATGCCGAGTGCCTGCAGTCTCTCGCCATCACCCACGCCAGACAATTGCAGCAACTGCGGCGTGTTGATCGCGCCGCCCGACAGCACGACCTGACGGCGTGCGGTCACTTCGACTTCGCGATCGCCCTGCAGGTAACGCACGCCGACGGCGCGCTTGCCCTCGAAGAGCACGCGCGTAGCTAGCGCGTGGGTACGCACCGTCAGGTTGGGCCGATGACGGGCACGACGCAGATGTTCGTTGGCGCTGCACGAGCGCAGGCCCTTACGCGTGTTGATCTGGTAGACGCCGACGCCCTCGCCCTGCGCTCCGTTGAAGTCGGCCGTACGATTGAAGCCGAGCGATTCACACGAGGACACATATCGATCGCACAGCGGGTGCACGTCGCCAGAGACGTCGGTCACATGGATCGGACCGCCACGACCGTGGTACTCGGGATCGCCATCGTCGTGATCCTCCGCACGCTTGAAAAACGGCAGCACGTCGTCGTACCCCCAACCGGCGTTACCCAGCGCCTGCCAATCCTCGAAATCGTTGCGCAGACCACGCATGTACACCATCGCGTTGATCGAACCCGAGCCGCCCAGCACCTTGCCGCGCGGCCAGAAACTGCGTCGACCGGCCAAACCCGGATCGGGCTCGGTCTCATAGAGCCAGTTGACTCCCTTGGCGAACAACAACCGCGCGTAGCCGATCGGAATCTGGATCATCGGCCGAAGGTCGCTGCCGCCAGCTTCAAGCAGCAATACGCTGGCATCGCTCTGCAAGGCCAGCCGGCTTGCCACAACGCACCCGGCAGTCCCACCGCCGACGATGACGTAATCGAATGTCTCTCGGTTCATTTTGGGTCGCAGGCTCAGAGCGGCGCAGGATGCTGCGTCATTTCAAGGTGCAGCATGGTGCCGCGATAAGGATGCGCACGGGCAAACTCCTCGTTCAGTTCGACGCCGAGGCCCGGCTCGCGCGAGGGGATGACATAGCCGTCCTGCCACTCGATGGGTTTGCGCAGGATGTCGGCATGGAAGCCCTGCCAGCGCTCGATGCCCTCGAGAATGAGAAAGTTGGGGCTGCAGGTGGCCAGCTGGATGTTCGCCGCACCGACCACGGGACCGCAGTACAAGTGCGGGGCGATTTGTACATGCTGCGCTTCGGCCATGCCGGCGATCTTCTTCGCTTCGAGCAGTCCGCCGACACGACCGAGATTCATCTGCAGGATAGCCGCGGCATTGGCCCGCAGCACCCGTGCGAAATCGTACTTCGTGGTCAGACGCTCGCCTGCGGCGATCGGAATACTCGTCGCGCGCGCCACGAGCGCCATCTCCTCCGGTGAGTCGGGCGGCACAGGTTCCTCGAACCACAGCGGATCGGCGAACTCGAGACGCTTGGCGAGACGGATCGCACCGGCTGCGGTCATCTGCCCGTGCGTACCGAAGAGCAGATCCACCTTGTTGCCGACCGCCTCACGGATTAGGCGCACGAAGCGTTCACTGCGGTCGAGTTCGTGCAGCGATAACTGCCGACCATCGAAGGCCGTGTACGGACCCGCCGGATCGAACTTGATGGCCGTGAAGCCCTGCTTCTGATACTCGACGGCGCGCTCGGCGGAACGCTCGGCGTCGTGATAGATCGCATCCGTCTCGTTCGCTGTCGGGTAAATGTAGGTGTAGGTGCGAATTTTTTCGTGCACGCGCCCACCGAGCAGCTGATACACCGGCTGCCCCGCCGCCTTGCCGATGATGTCCCAGCAGGCCATTTCGAGCGCACTCAATACGCCCATCAGCGTCAGATCAGGGTGCTGCGTGAAGCCGCTCGAATACACCCGCCGCCAGATCGTCTCGATCGAATGCGGATCCTGACCCGCCACATAGCGTGCGAACACGTCTTCCAGCATGCGCGCGACGAGATCCGGGTGGAACGGCACGCAGTACGCCTCGCCGATGCCACTGATGCCATCGTTGGTGGTGAGTTTTACAAAGACGAAATAACGCCCGCCGAAACCCGGCGGCGGATTGCCGACGACAAAAGTCTCGATGTCCTTGAGAATCATTCGATGCCCTTAGCGGCTCACGCCGCGTAGTAACCGTTGATGGATTTGAGTTCGAGGAACTCGAGCAGACCGTATGCGCCACACTCGCGACCATTGCCCGATTGCTTGAAGCCACCGAACGGCTCGGCATAGCCCTGCCCGGCTCCGTTGATGTGCACGCTGCCGGCTCGCAATCGCCGCGCAACCGCATGCGCCTTGCTCATGTCGCTCGTGTGCAGGTAAGCGGCAAGGCCATACGGTGTGTCGTTGCCAATTTCGATGGCCTCTTCGAGCGAGTCGAACGGAATCATCGCCAGCACCGGCCCAAAGATTTCTTCGCGAGCGATGCGCATCTGGTTGTGCACGTCGGCGAACACGGTCGGCCGCACGTAGTACCCGCGCTCGAATCCCTGTGCGCGACCCGGGCCGCCCGTGACGAGACGCGCACCCTCGTCAATGCCGATCTGCATGTAGGCCTGCACGCGCTCGAACTGGATGCGCGAGGACAGCGGACCGATGTGCTTGCCCGGCAGCCGCGGATCACCGACCACGGTTGCCTCAGCGAGTCGACGCACGATCTGCACCGCCTGCTCATATACCGACCGCTCGACCAGCATGCGGGTCGGTGCATTGCAAGACTGCCCCGTATTGTAGAAACAGCGTCGTATGGAGTTGCCGAGCGCGCGCTCGAGATCCGCATCGGCAAAGATGAGGTTCGGCGACTTGCCACCGAGTTCCTGCGCGACGCGTTTGACGGTGTCGGCTGCAGTCTTGGCCACATCGATGCCGGCGCGGGTCGAACCGGTGAACGACATCATCTCGATGAGCGGATGGGCGCTCATGGCGTGACCCACCGCGGGTCCCGTGCCGTGCACCATGTTGAACACGCCAGGTGGCAACTTTGCCTCGTCGATGAACTCGGCGACGAGCTGCGCCGAGAGCGGCGCCTGCTCGCTCGGCTTGAGCACGACCGTGCAGCCCGCCGCGATAGCAGGCGCCACCTTCGCCATGATCTGGTTGATCGGCCAGTTCCAAGGCGTCACCAGGCCGCACACACCCACGGGCTCACGCACCACGTTGGAGGTGCCGATGCGCGTTTCCCAGTCGAGTTGCAGGGCAGCGACCAGCGTCGCTTCGATATGATCCGGGCCCGAGGCGGCCTGGGCGTCTCGCGACATGTCGTGCGGCGCGCCCATCTCCGTGGTGATCGCGTCGGCCATCTCATCAATGCGTCGAACGAAAATCGCTTTGAGGCGACGTAGCATCTCGAGGCGCTCGTCAAGCGGGGTCGAGGCGAACGAGGCAAACGCGCGATGCGCCGCGGCCACGGCGAGCTCGACGTCGGCCGCCGAACCCATGCGGATCTCGGCCACTTGCGTTTCGTCGGCGGGATTGATGACGGGAAATACGCTGCCCGGCTCGATGGGCGATACCCAACGGCCATCGATGTAGTGCTGCAATGTCTTCATGAATTCCTGACCCTCGCGGTAGTGTCGCTATACTGCCATTCTCAGGCAAGGTGGAGTCGATCCAGGTGACGCAAATGTTCCGACGTCTCGCGGCGATGACCGGTTTGATGTGGATCGCCCTGCACGCCCTGCCGATCGCAGCGCAGGGGACGAAGGCCGCGAACACTCCGCTGCCCAAAGCGAATCCCGAATCCATAGGCATGTCGACGGAGCGCCTCGCGAACCTCGGCGAGTTCTTTCGTCGCGAAGCGCAAGGCAATTCGGCAGCCGGGTACGCCATTCTCGTGGCTCGTCACGGCAAGCTTGTGTACTCGACGGCCGTCGGCATGCAGGATCGGGAGAACGCGATCCCGATGTCGCTCGACACGCGCTTTCGCATTTTCAGCATGAGCAAGCCTGTCACTTCGGTGGCCGTACTCATGCTCTACGAGGAAGGCAAGCTGCAACTCGACGATCCCATCTCGCGCTACCTGCCAGAGTTCGCCGACACCCCCGTGTTCAAGGGCGTGGATGCTGCCGGCAATATCGAAACTGAACCGCAGCGTAGGCCTATCACGATCCGCCATCTGCTCACCCACACGAGCGGACTTGGCTACGGCATCAATTACGATCGCAGTTCACCGCTCGCCAAGAGCTGGGGCACGTTCAACCCCTACGGCGGCCAGAGCATGGCCGAGAGCATCCGACAACTCGCGAAACTGCCGCTGTACTTTCAACCCGGCAGCGACTGGCGCTACAGCTACGCGACCGATGTGCTCGGGCACCTCGTCAGCGTGGTCTCGGGCATGCCGTTCGAGCAGTTCCTGAAGGTTCGGCTGTTCGACCCGCTCGGTATGTCGCACACGGGCTTTCACATACCGGCCAGCGATCTATCACGCGTCGCCGTCACCTATCGGCGCAATGCCTCGGGCGGTCTCGAACGCGTGGATGGACCACTCGGAATGCCGCCCACCAGCCCGCCTACCTTCACCTCGGGCGGCGGCGGTCTCATCTCCACGGCGGGGGACTATTTGCGCTTTGCGCAGATGCTGGCCAACGGGGGCCGCTTCGAAGGCCGGCGATATCTCGCCCCGCAGACCGTCGAGTTGATGACCAGCCAACAGGTGCCGGACTCGGCAATGGGCAAAGCCTATGGTGACACCTGGCGTGGCCTCGGCTTCGGACTCGGGGTTTCGCCGGTGATCGATTTTCGCGCCGTGCCGCAAGCAAACCGCAACGGGGACTACACCTGGCCGGGGGTGCTCGATACCAACTGGATGGTGAGCCCGAGCACGGGCGTCGTCGCCGTGGTGCTGGCGCAAGTGTTGCGCGGACCCGACGGACTCGCGAACCGCACGTATCAGGACATGCACAACCAGGTGTATCAGGCCATCGTCGACCTCGAGTCTGCGCGCCCATGACGGCGTAAAGTCGTGCCTGAGCGTCGCATTTGTTATCTGCGACGTCATCCCTTACGGAGCGCTTTTTCCTCGCGCGACCACGCCCCCGCATCGCGGCATCTTGTGGTGATTACGCACCTCGTTCTATCCTCAGCGCCAACGGTCACGACGCCAGTCACTCGCTGGCAGCGCGCCGTGAACGTGGGGATACTCAACCGAAGCAGCGACGACACGCTGTGTTGTCAAGGGGAGACACCGTGAACAAGAAGATCTCGGCGGCGGTTTTTGCCGCACTGGCCTCGCAAGGCCAAAACGCCACTGCACAGAATAGTGGCAGCGAAGACAGCCTGAGCCTCGACGAAATCGTCGTTACGGCACAGCGCCGCAGTGAAAACATTCAGGACGTGCCCATCACGGTACAGGCCCTGACCAGCGAGACGCTGGAGAACCTCAAGGTCACGACGATCGATGAGTTCGTCAAGTTCTTGCCGAACGTGCAGGCCGCCTCGTCCGGTCCGACCCACGGCAACTTCTCGATCCGCGGCCTCAGCATCGGCGCGGCCGTCCTGCAGGGTGGCGGCACCGTCGGCCAATGGCCGACCGTCGGCTTGTACTACGACGACCAGGCGGTTCAGATGCCGGGTCGTAACCTCGACGTGTACGCTGCGGACCTCGAACGCATCGAAGTACTCGAAGGCCCGCAGGGCACGCTGTTCGGCGCCGGCGCGCAGGCCGGTGTCGTACGCTACATCACCAACAAGCCTAAGCAAGGGGTGACGGAGTCCTTCTTCCGCGCCGGCTACGCGACCACCGCAGGTGGGGCCGACAGTTCGAGCTTCCAGGGCGCCCTCAACCTGCCCCTGTCTGACCGGGTGGCGCTGCGCGTCGCGGCCTACACGGACTCGCGCGGCGGCTACATCGACAACGTGCCCTCCACCTTCACGCGCCGCAGCACCGACATTTCGTTTGCGAGCCTGACGGGCGGCCGTGTACCGACCGATTCGGTGGTCATCGACAACTACCGCATCGCCCGCAAAGACATCAACGAAGTGAACTACAAGGGTGCGCGCATCGGCCTCTCGTTCGACGTCAATGACGATTGGAACGTGCTGGTCGTGCAGAGCTTCCAAGACATCAACAGCGGCGGCGTGTTCTACGAGATGCCCTTCGGGTCGGACTGCCCGAACCCCAAGCTCGAGTCCACCTGCACTAGGGGCGGCCCGACCAATTCGGGCGGTGGTACCCGTGGCGTCCCGCTCAAAGACTATCAAGTCACCCTGTTCAACGATTCGATCACCAAAGACACCTACTCGAACACGGCCCTCACCATCACCGGTAAGGTCGGCGAACTCGACCTCGTTTACGCCGGGTCGCGCCTAAACCGTGACAACTTCATCCAGGGTGATTACACCAACTACGCGCGCGGTCTCTATGGTGCGTACTACCAGTGCACGGGCTACTCCGGCGCGTCCGTGGACAAGTGCTACTCACCGTCCTCGATCTGGCAGGACACCATCGAGAACATCAACACCAGCCACGAGTTGCGCCTGAGCACCCCGTCGGACTGGACCGTCAGCGCCGTCGGCGGCCTGTTCTACGAAGAGCGCAAGGTCAACGACGACACTGAATGGCTGTACAAGTCCGTACCCGAGTGCACCATCGGTGGCCCGAAGAGCTGCTTCTTCGCGCTCGACCCGGTCAACACACCGAAGTTCGCCAATGCGTCGTTTAACAACACCAGCCGCCGCAACTCGGCGACCGGCTTCTTCAACGACTTCAAGCGCACTTATGAGCAGAAGGCCGCCTTCCTCTCGGTCGACTGGAAGGTCACCGATGCGCTGACCGTGACCGCGGGCACGCGCTATTTCGACGGCTTCAACCAGATGCTCGGCGGCAACGTCGGCAGCTTCTACTGCAAGCAGTACGGCTCGGGCCTCTCCACCGCGACGGGCATCTGTACGGGTCCCGCCAACGGCGCCGCCCCGTACGGTACCAACCTCAATAACCAGGCCGTCAACAGCTTTACCGACAAGGGCTTCCGCAGCCGCGTCAACGTCAGCTGGAAGGCCAGCGAGGATCTGCTGATCTACGCCACGTGGTCCGAAGGCTTCCGTCCGGGCGGCTTCAACCGCGGCTCCTCGCAGGTGCTGCGCGCAGTCGACCGTAGCAGCGGCAAGGCGCAGCGCGGCAGCTACAATCAATTCCAGCTGCCGCTGTTCTTCAAGTCGGATGACCTCGTGAACTACGAGATCGGCTGGAAGAGCACGCTGATGAACAACCGCGTGGTGTTCAACGGCGCGATCTACCAGGTCAAGTGGGACAACGCCCAGTCGGGCATCTTTGCCCCGCAGGCGGGCTTCGGTAACCTGACGGTGAGCGTCAACGGTCCGAGCTACGAGACCAAGGGCATCCAGATGAGCCTCTCGGCGCGCGCCACCGAGAACCTCACCATTGACGCCGCGGCTTCGTACAACAAGGCCGAGCTGACCAACAACCCGCAGTTCATCAACAACGTCGCGGGCACCCCGAACTTCGGCAAGCCGATCACGGAGGCTTGGGTCGGTTCGGCGGCGAGCGGCAGCGCGGTCAGCGTGAAGGACGTTTTCGGCGTCGAGGGCGACCCGGCGGCCTACGCGCCGGAGTTCCAGGGCAACGTCCGCGCCCGCTACGAGTGGTCGGCAAACAGCTACGACTACTACACGCAGGTCGGCATCGTGTACTCGGGCGAGCGCCTTTCGGCGTCCAACCGACTGCAGGCCTTCACGCTGAAGGCCTACACCGATGTGGGCCTGTCGGCAGGCGTCGCAAAGGACAACTGGACCGCGGAGCTCATCGTGACCAACGTCACGGATCGGCATGACGCCGACTTCATCTCCGCGGCGCAGTTCGTCGAAACGCGTAACCCGCCGCGGCCGCGTACGATCGGACTGCAGTTCGGCTACCGCTTCGGCGAGTAAGTTCGCAGCAACCCGAGCGGCGGATCGGCAACGGTCCGCCGCTCTTTTTTTGACAGCAACTTTCGACGGCATCGAACACGCTTGGAGTCCGCACCCCCACCCGTAGAGCTCCCCGATCTCGACACGACGCTGCCCGTGCTGCGCGCGTCGCTGGGTCGTGGTCGCTACACGGAGGTGTTGCAGGTGGCGGATGCCTATCTTGGCGAGCACCGCGGTCATCGCGAACTGCTCTACCTCGTCGCCGTCTCGCTGCGCATGCTGCAGCGGATTCCGGAAGCACTCGGCACTCTCGCCACGCTGCAATCCTTCCATCCGCGCTATTCGCGACTCTTCCAGGAGCGCGGTCACTGTCACGTGTTCAATCGTGATGCCCAGCAGGCCATCGAGGCCTTCGAATGGGCGATCCGCTACAACCCAGCCCTCCCCGCGAGCTGGCAGGCGCTGGAGCGGCTGTATCGAATCGTGGGACGAGCCCAGGATGCGACCAACGCCGGTAACCACGTAGCCAAACTCGCGAGCCTGCCCGCGGAGGTGGTGGCGGCCCGCGGCATGGTGGCCGATGGCGACTACGAGGATGCCGAGCGCACCATCCGGGCCTTCCTCGCGCAGCGTCCCGATGACGTTGAGGGTCTGCGCATCCTGTCGATGCTCGCGAGGCAGTTCGAATACAACACCGACGCCGAGGTGCTGCTCGACAAACTGCTCGCCAAGGCGCCGAACTACAACTCAGCGCGCTACGATCTGATTCTCACCCTTGTCGATCTTCACAAGCACCAGCGTGCGCGTGAAGAGAGCGAACGCCTGATGGCAGCAGAGCCGCGCAATCCCGGGGTCCGCGTGACACACGCGGGTATCCTGATGGCACTCGGTGACGTCAATGGCTCGATCGAGCGCTATCAGGCGTTGCTGCAGCAGATGCCGCGCGATTCCGAACTGCACCAGTCGCTGGGACACGCATACAAGACCAACGGCGAATCGGCCAAGGCGATCGAGTCCTACCGACGAGCCGTCGAGGTTCGCCCGGATTTCGGCGAAGCCTATTGGAGCCTCGCGAACCTCAAGACGTATCGCTTCACCGACGCGGAATTAGAGCGCATGCGTCATTACGAGGCGCAGCCCTACCTGCAGCAGGCGGATCGCTATCACCTGTGTTTCGCTCTAGGCAAAGCCTTGGAAGATCGCGGGGAATACGCCGAGTCGTTTACCTATTACGATCGCGGCAATGCGCTGAAGAAAGAAGGCAGCCTCTACCGACCCGCCGCGCAGGAACGGGCGGTAAACAGGCAGATGGAACTCTGCACGCCCGAGTTTTTCGCCGAACGCAGCGGCTGGGGCTGCCCTGACGCATCACCCATATTCGTGCTGGGCCTGCCGCGTGCGGGCTCCACGCTGCTCGAGCAGATCCTGGCTTCACACTCACAGGTGGAAGGCACGATGGAGCTCGCCAACATCCCGCGGCTCGTCGGTTCGCTCGGTAGCGGCGACAAGTTCGGGGATACCCACTACCCGGGCGTGTTGCCCCAGTTGACCGCCGAGCAGTGTCGCGAATTCGGTGAAGCCTACATCCGCGATACCCGCGTCTACCGCACGGGCAAGCCGTTCTTCATCGACAAGATGCCGAACAACTTCCGCAACATCGCGCTGATCCAGCTGATACTGCCCAATGCGAAGATCATCGATGCCCGACGAGATGCCATGGATTGCTGCTTCAGCAACTTCAAGCAGCTCTACGCCAACGGCCACCCCTTCGCCTACAACCTCGATGACATCGGTCGCTACTATCGCAGCTACGCAAGCCTGATGGACCACTGGGATCGAGTGCTACCCGGCCGTGTGCTCTGCATGCGCCACGAAGACGTGCTCGCAGACCTCGAGGGCAGCGTAAGACGCATCCTCGACTACTGCGGCTTGCCCTTCGAGCCCGCCTGCGTGGAGTTCCATCGCACGGAGCGAAGGGTGCACACTGCGAGCGCCGAACAGGTCCGCCGGCCGATCAATCGGGACGGCGTCGATCAGTGGCGGCCTTACGAACCTTGGCTCGGCCCATTGAAGGACGCACTCGGTCCGCTCGCGCGCTGAGCCGCGCCGAGCCGAAAGCCGCTATGATTGCACTCGGGGAATACCCCGGGGGGAGCGATCATGGTCAAGAGCGATTCCACAGCGCCGGCCACAGAGTCGGTCACAGCGCCGACACCACATGACTCAGGTTGGGTGCGTTGGTACGTGCTGCTGGTGATGGTAGGCGTATACGCGCTCAGCATCGCCGACCGTTACGTCATTTCCACGCTGCTCGAGCCCATCCGACTGGAGCTGCAGCTAACCGACTCGGGTATCGCCTTCCTCACCGGCACGGCGCTCGCCCTGTTCTACGTCCTCTTTGGCTTCCCGCTCTCGTGGCTCATCGATCGCTACAGTCGGCGCAACATCATCGCGGTCTCGGTCATCGTCTGGTCGGCCATGACCACTGCGAGC
>CAISHQ010000050.1 GCA_903885195.1 uncultured Pseudomonadota bacterium
CACCGTACTGGTGGGTCTCGGCGCATTGCCTTTTTCCGCGCTGCAGGCCGAGACCACCGCGTTTTCCCGCGGTGACGTGCTGGTTGGCTGCACGCTGCTGAACGATCCCGCAGACGATCATCGCGGTCGCGGACGGATCCTGCACTACGACGCCGATCTGCGCCTTCGCAACACGCTGTGGATCGACGACACCACGCATATCGTCCAAGGTCTGCGATTTGCACCGGACGGCGTGTTGTGGGCGTTCGATGCTTTTGCGTACAAGATATTGCGCTACGGCCGCGATGGACAGCGCCTCGCCGACTTCAAGGCACCCGCGCGCTCCTTCGCGCATGTGACCTTCGCAGCCGATGGCCGGTTTTTCCTAGGTGAAAACTTTGTCGGCACGGCCTCACGCGTGCCACTACGCACCACGCTGCCGTTCATCCCCGGCACACGGCGGCTGGGCGATGGCCACTTGTTCGAGTTTTCCGCCAACGGACGCCTGCTGAACGAGCATCGCACGCCGGTGCACGGCGGCATGGGCGGATTCCAGGGACTTACCGCGAGCGCACTCGCCGCCGATGGCAAGACCTTGTACTACACCTCCGAAACAGGTCCGCGGATCATGCACTGGGACGTCGCGGCACGATCCAGCCTGCCCGATCTTGTTGCTGCAGCCGACAACTCGGGGCGATTTTTCTTTGATCTTGCTTTTGATAGCGCAGGTCGGCTGCTAGTGGTCACGGGGCTAGGAGTCGATGCGCTCGACGCCACGAGCGGCGCCGTGCTGCGCCGCTATCCGCTCGGCTCGTTTGGTTGGGCGTCGATGAGCCAACCGGTCAACGATGCCGTGTATCTGAGCAATTTCTTTTCAGGCGAGATCGCGCGGCTTGATTTGCAAAGCGGTGCCATCACCGCGAAGGCAGATACCGGGACGAAGAAATCCGCCTCAGGCGTGGCCGTAGCGCCAGGCTGATCGGAGCACTCACGTCTTGACCCATCCATCGTTCGAGATCTAGGCGCACTTTAGCGCGGCGATGAGTAAGGGCCCGTTGAGTCCACGCGGAACGTGGGTGGCCGCTCAACGCAATAAAGCAATCACAGCAGTGAAGACGCCGAACAAGGTCACCATCAGACCACCGAGTTTTACGACGAGGCGATATTCAAGCGACCGAGACTCCTCGCGTACGGCAGCAAACTCGGCCTTCATCTCATTGCGTACGGCAGCGAACTCGGCCCCCATCTCATTGCGTACGGCAGCGAACTCGGCCTTCATCTCATTGCGTACAGCAGCAAACTCGACCTTCATCTCATTGCGTACGGCAGCCAACTCGGCCCTCATCTCTCCGCGTACGGCAGCGAACTCAGCCCCCTTCTCATTGCGTACAGCAGCAAACTCGGCCTTCATCTCATTGCGTACGGCAGCAAACTCCGTTTTGGTCATCTCTTCGTACCGCTCGAGACGAGAAACCACCACCGCAATGTCTGCTCGTATCAAGGCTACGTCGGACTTGGTCGCAAACTCCGTTGTCATTTTATGCTCTAGCGCCTCGACGACCTCTCGGGCCTGGTTCTTAGGGATGTTGATGGCGGTCAATGCGTCGTAGAGCGAAGTGGCGAGTGACATGGGGCCTCCCGATGAATCTTGGCGACGCTAGCGCCAGATCGACCCACCGACACCCGATAAAACTTACGAGATTCCGCAGTTACCGATGACCCTAGCCGTCGGCACTCGATGACGCACGCACTAAATCTGGCGGCTTCATACAGATTTGCATCGCACCGACAGTGCGGCGACGACCAACGACTCAGCGCTGCAGATCGCGCGCGACGCGCAAGCCGAACACGGCACTCAGCAGTTCGGCAGGATCCCGGCCACGAAAACTCGGTCTCTGCCGGGAGATGTCGCTGCGCCATCCACCGCCGCGACTGCCGTGACGATCGCAACCGACAGTACGCTGTGCGGAGCCGTCCACGGGCCCGGCGCCGTAGGGCATCTGGTAGCAGTCCTCGACCCATTCCCAGACGTTGCCCACGAGATCGTGCAGACCGAAACGATTGGCTTGGAAACGCCCAACAGGCGCGATCTGCTCGAAGCCGTCGTCGCACTGCGCCGCAACGGCTGGAAATCCGGCCCGTGCACCACTGGTGTCGTAGACGTTGCCATGTCGACAAGCCTCGTCCGGTTTATTTCCCCACGGGAACGCAGCTGCACTACCCGCTCGCGCGGCATATTCCCACTCGGCTTCGCTCAGCAGCCGATAGGGCTGACCGGTTCGCTGACGCAACCAGGCCACGTAGGCCTGGGCATCGTTCCAACTGATACAGGCCACCGGCTCGTCATCGCGCGGCGGTCGACCATAGCCCGGATTTTGCCAACTCAGCGTTGCATCACGTTCGAGTCGTGCGGGATTCGTGCGCAGCACGTTGCAGCCCTGCCCGCCCACGTGTCCACTTGCGGTCACAAAAGCGCGGTACTCGGCTTGCGTGACCTCGAACTGACCGGCAGCGAAGGTCCGCGTAATCGTCACCTGGCGAACGGGTCCTTCGTAGCGCCCTTCCTCACCGCCGTCGAATCCCATGGCAAACGATCCGGCGGGCACGACCACCATCGTCGGACACTCGGCGCATTCTTTAAAAGACGCTCCCGCAGACAAACTGACCGGCACCGTTGCGGGCGCGGCCTGCAGCGCTGCCGACGCCAATACGCCGATGGTCAGCAGAGCCCTAAGCCCCAGCAATGCGTGCGGGGACCCTGTCATCCGAGTGACTCGAGCACCTCGAGCGCGGCACGCTCACCAGACTCCATGGCGGCTTCCATACCCACCTCGAGTCGGCGCGTGTGCTCGCCTGCGAAATACAATTGCTGATGCGGCTTGTTGAGCGTGTTGGCCCACGCCGCACCGCGCCACGGCAGGAATGCGTGACTGCAGCCGCCCTGCAACGGATCCTGCGCCCACGAATGCACGCCGATGAACTCCAGCTTGCCGCGAGTGCTCGGACGAACTTTCTCGATGTAGTCGATGGCCAAACGCCCGCGATCGGCGGGCGAAAGCGCATCGACCGCCTTCGACTTATTGCCGAAGGAGAGCACGCTCATCAGTTCGCGCTTGCCGTCGTACTCGAGCTGCTGACGAATCAGGGAAAACGGGCCGTCCGTCCACATCGACGCTTCGAGCCCATCGTCGTCCCAGTACGGCGCCTTGATGCGCAGCCACACCTGACTCTGATTGTTGTAGGGCATGCGGCGCACGGCATCCGACTGCGCACCGTTTAGTGAGGGCGTGATCGTCACATTGCGCAGCGCCGCAAAAGGCACGGCCACGATCACCCGCCGCGCCAGATGTCGGCTGCCATCCTCGCAACGCACCTCGCAACCCGTAGGATCGAGATCGATGCTCGTCACCTTGTGGCGCAGCCGTACGCCGTCACCCAATGCTGCAGCCATGCGATCAGTGAGTACTGACGTGCCACCCACCACGTGCGACGAGGTGATCGCAAAGCGCTCGTAGACGTCTTTGCCTTCCATGTTTGGCATGGCGGCAATCGCTTTAACGTCGGCACGACTGCGCGTCGCTTCCTGCAGCATGCGCAACAGGCCGACGTTGTCGAGCCCGGGATTGCCTAGCGTGTGATCGATGATGCGCTGTGCGGCAGGCGAAGCACCCTGACGCTGCAACCACTGACCAAGCGAAAGATCGAACTCCGCCGCGCGCGGCGTGAGCCAATCATCGAGTGCTTCGAAGGGACTGCGACGCTCGACGTAGAACGCGCTGAGTGCCTGCGGACCGACCTCGCGCTCTTTGCCCTCAAGCGGATTGTGCGGTGATGCGGTCCAGGCCTTGGCGCCGATGATCTGTTCGCCGAGCACGTAACAGTACGGCGCGTTGATATGAGCACCCGGGCTCAGCTTCACGCCGAGCCGCGTGGCGACGTCACGCACCCGTGCATACATCGGGCCGATCTGTGATGCGCCAAGCTCGATGCGCGAATCGAGGTGATGGGCGGTGTGCGAGCGGCCGCCGGGACGGCGCGCAGCCTCGAGCACCAGCACCCGCAAGCCCTGATCGCGCAACTGCGCGGCCGCGTTAAGGCCCGCAAAGCCGGCGCCGATGACGATGACATCGGTGCGGTTTGCTGCCGCCCAACCGCGCGTGGCGGAAACACCCAACGACAAGGCGGCCAGAGATGTGCGCAACACCGTGCGCCGTGACACTGCCATAACCCCCTCCTACGTGCTCGTTCGGTGACGGTTCGACGTCACTCTCATTCGTCGTCGCTACGCTATTCGTCGTCGCTGCGCTGCTCGGCGACGTCTGCTTCAGTGACCTTGCCGCCACGATTGCCCCAGCTGCTGCGCAGATAGTTGGCGATCTGCGCCACCTCGTCATCGTCGAGCGAGTCGTAGAGCGGTTTCATGTTTTTCCAGGCCTTCGGCGGTGTCGGCGTGATGACCTGGGTGCCGTAGAGAATGATATTGATGAGCGAGTAGGGCTCGGGCGACTGAACGACGGCGCTGCCCGCCAGCGGCGGACCGAGGTCCTCGCCGGGCTTGGCGCCGGCGCCCGTGGGCAAATGACACGTTCCGCAGTGAATGGTGTACAGCGTCTCGCCCGCGCCGCGTTCCCGATCCGACAGACTCTGTTCGTCGCTGCGCTCGACGGCTGGCAGGCTCTTCAGGTACACCGCCATCGCACGCACGTCAGCGTCACTGAGGTTACGCGTGCTGTTCTCGATCACCTCGTTCATGGGGCCGAACGATCCGGCCCGCGTGCCATGCCCGGTCTTGAGGTAGGACGTCAGATCGCCGATGGACCAGGCGCGCAGACCACTTTGCGCCTGAGTCAGGTTGACCGCGCTCCAGCGACGCACGGCACCGCCCGGAATCTTGTCGTAATACCACCCGCCGGCCATCGCCTGATCGGTCTTCTCGGCACCCAAGAGATTGCGCGGCGAATGACAGGCACCGCAATGACCGAGCGCCTCGACCAGGTAGGCGCCCCGGTTCCACTCGGCACTGCGATCCTGCCGCGGCGTCAATCGCGCCGACTCGAAAAACATCGACTTCCACGGTCCAAGCAATTGCCGCTGGCCGAAAGGGAAACGCATATCGTTGTCCGGTGCCCGATAGGCAGAGGCCGGAACGGTCTTGAAGTAGGCGTAGAGATCCGCAAGATCTGCGTCGGTCAGGCGAGTGAAGGCCGTGTAGGGAAACGCCGGATACAGATGCTGGCCCTGCTCGTCCACGCCCTCACGAAACGCGCGCACGAATTGCGCCAGCGTCCAGCGGCCGATGCCGGCCTGAGGGTGACTCGTGATGTTGGTCGAGTAGATGACGCCGAAATCGGTGGTGAACGGCAAACCACCCTCGTACGGCTTACCACCCGAGCGTGTGTGGCAAGTCTGGCAGTTGGCCGCCGTGGCGAGATAGCGCCCGCGAGCCACGGCATCCTGTGCCAGTGCACTCGCTCCCTCGGTCGCGGCTGCGATCAGCACCACGACGGAGACGAAAAACCGACGCCAATCCGCTCGTGCCTTGATCATTGCTCTAACCGCCCACCCTCGGAAACTGGATCCATTCTAGGTCGCAGTCGAAACCCGCGTGGGTCCTCAGGCTCTATGTCCACGCTGTAAACCGCGGCGGCCAAGACGGCGGTAGACGACGGTCGCGGGGCTACACTCGAAGCGTCTCGGCGGTGCTGTCCGTCACAACCGATCCTGAAGGGGGGTCATCATGTTTGCGAAAATCATTCCTGTCGCCTTGCTCGCCATGGGCCTGCTGCTGCCCACGAACGCCTCAGCCGCCTCGCTGGCCGGAGAAATGCGCTACGGCAGCAAAGTCCCAGTCGTGCCGATGGCCGAGTGGGAAATCCTGCAAACGGGTCGTGGCGAGCAGACGGGCGCCCGAATCCTCATCGCCGCGGGTGACAAAGAGCTCGCCAAGGCCCCGGCCAATGCAGTGCGTTACGACTCGCAGACCTTCAGCTTCCCGAGCGGCGAAATCCGCGTGCTGAAGTTCCGCAAGGCGGCAGGTGGCGTGCTGCACCAGATCACGAGCGAAACCCAGCTGTACGTCGCAAGCGGCTCCGCTTCGGTGGATGTCGCAGGCGCGCGCACCGAGCTGCAGGCGGGTGATGTCGTCAACCTGCCGAGCGGCGTGCTGCGCACCGCAGCGGCCGGGGCCGAAGACACCACCGTCATCCTCTACACCATCAAGAGTACGGTGAAGGATCCCAAGGCCGTTGTCGTGCGTGGCAAGGACAACCCGTCCGCGGTCATCGAGGCGGGCGAAAAAGCGGGCGAAGGCCCCGCCAAGGTCAGCGTGCAGCGCTACGCCTACGACGGCAACTCCATCCGCGTCGCACGCCTGTCGGGGCCCGGTCGCAACGCCACGGCAGTGCCCAAGGTCGACGCATTGATCTACCTGCTCTCGGGACGCATGAACCTGCATCTTGGTGACGAGGTATTCGAAGTGAAGGCCGGCGATGCGCTGCGCGAACCGGCCGGCATTCCGGTGTTCTGGGACATCCTCGAGCCCTCCTCGTTCATCGCCACCAACGGAGTGGCGCCGTGATCCGCATGAAGACCTTTGGCATGGATGCCAATGGTCGATCCACCTGGACGGTTACCGAAATCCCCTTTCGCGAGGTGACGCCGCTTTATGCGGAAACCGCGAAACAGGATGGCGCGTATTGGGGCATCTCGATCAACCAGCCAGGCGAGCCTGTGGGCGGTGGGCCTAACGAAATGCACCTCACCAACCAGCCGCGCATGGTGTGGGCGATGTCGGGTCAACTCGACAATACGCTGCAAAGCGGCGAGATCCGCCGCTCGGGAATGGGCGAAGGCGTGATCGTCACAGGGCCGAGCCTGCACCACTCGTCGTTCGCGCGCAGTCGCGAACCGGTGATCACCTTGAGCCTGACCTTCCCTGGCACCAACGTTTACGAATTCAAGAAGTGAGGCCGCGCGCATGAAATTCGTCAATATCGACGTCGACGAGCAGGGTCACTCTTTTTTCAAAGAGATCGACCTGCCGCAGTACGGCACAGCGCAGCGCGTCTCTTCGAAAAACCAGAACGTTCTGTATTGGAAAATGGGCCTGGCCAAACCGGGTCACAAGGTGGACTTCGCCACTGTCCCCGATCTGATGTTCATGTCCGTGTTCTCGGGACAGATCAACTTCACGGTCAGCAATGGTGACACGCGACACTTCGTGCGCGGCGACATGCTGACGCTGTGGGATACGCGCGGCCAAGGCCACAAGATCGAGGTAGTCGGCGAAGAGCCCTGTCACTTCCTGATGGTGGCCCTGCCCGACAAGGGCGAGTTCAGCTGACGACGCACGCCTCAGGCGCGTTGTACGCTGAACTCGAGCCCGACCTTGCGCAGCGGCAGGCTGCGGTAGCGCTTGCCGGTCGCCGCGAAAATGGCGTTGACAAGCGCGGCTGCCACGGGCGGAACTCCGCCCTCGCCCACACCGCCAATGCGGTGCTCGGACTCGAGCAGCACGACTTTGATCTGCGGCATTTCGGTGATACGCAGCAGTGACTGGTCGTGGAAGTTGGAGTTCTGCACCTTGCCACCCTCGATGCTGATCTCGCCATCGAGCGCGGCGCATAAGCCGTAGGAAATACCGCCCTCGAGCTGTGCCTCGACCGTGCTCGGGTTGAGCACTGGGCCACAGTCGTAGACACAGGTGACGCGATTGATGCGGATCGACGACCCCTTCGCCGACACTTCGAACACCTGACCGCAGATACTGCCGAAGCCGGTGCTGAGTGCCACGCCCCGACCGCTTCCCTTGGGCAGCGGTGAGGACCAGTTCGACTCCCGGGCCAGCCGCTCGAGCACAGCGAGCGCACGCGGATTTTTGCCGAGCAGTCCGCGACGGAACTCCAGCGGATCACGCCCGGCAGCATGCGCCAATTCGTCCATCATCGATTCGGCAAAGAATCCATTCTGCGAGGCGCCGACGGCCCGCCAGAAACCGACCGGCACCGGAGCCGCCACTTCCACCCAATCGGACCAGCGGTTCGGCATGTCGTACTCGACCGGAATGATGCCGAAGGCTGAGGAGAAGTCCGGCATCTTTGGATCGGGTCGCATGCCCTTGTATCCGAGCAGCGACTGTCCGGCGGTGCGCCCATGCACGGCGAGTATCCGCCCCTCGCGATCGATGCTCGCGCGATAGCGCGCCATGTGCGCCGGTCGGTAGAAGTCATGCTGCATGTCCTGTTCGCGAGTCCAGATGAGATTGATCGCGCGACCGGGCACGGCGCGAGCGATGTTCACCGTCTGGCGCACGCTGTCGAGTTCCCAACGGCGACCAAAACCACCGCCGCCGAAGACTACATCGACGCGCACACTCTCGATCGGCAGCTTCGTCAATTGTGCGGCCAAACGGCGCGCGAAGTCCGGCTGTTGCAGACCGCCCCATACATGGCATGAATCCGCCGTGACCTTGGCCACGCAGGACTGCGGCTCGAGCGTCATGTGCGCGAGGTAAGGAACCTCGTAGTACACATCTATTTTTTTTGCATCGGCGCGCTGCAGCGCAGCTTCTACCGCAGCGCGATCAGCGGGCACTCGCTTCGGCGGATTGGAGCCCGCGACCGCGAGCGGCAACTCAATGGCCTTTGCATCGTCGGCGAGAGTGCGGCGAATCGTGGCGTTGAGCCCGGCCGAGGACAAACCGCGCAGATCCGACTCGTCGAACTCGACCTCCAACGCTTCGGCCGCCTGACGCGCCACCCACCACGACTCGGCCACGATCGCCACCGCATCATCGAGCGGCACTACGGCCACCACACCCTTGCGTGAGCTGACGCTGGCTGCGTTGAAACTCTTCAGCGACCCGCGCAGGGATTGCGAGCGACGCAGCGCCGCAAACAGCATGCCGGGCTCACGGACATCGACAGCGAACAGCGCCGAGCCGTCGACCTTCGATGGCGTGTCCTTGCGCACGTGACGGCGCCCGGTCAGACGCAGCGCTGACGGGTCCTTCAGCTTGGGTTTGGCTGGCACCGGCAACACGGCAGCCTCGGCCGCGAGTTCACCGAAGCCGATCGAGCGGCCGCTCGCCGCGTGCAGCACGCGGCTGCGCTCCGTCGTCAAAGTCTCAGGAGCGACGTTCCAGCGTGCCGCAGCGGCTGTGATTAGCATCTCGCGTGCAGCCGCGCCGACTTGGCGCAAGGGTTCACGATACGCGACGATCGAATCACTGCCACCAATGCGTTGCCGCTGATTGGCGGGATTGGCGAAGGCGAGATTGGCGTGCGGCAGTACCACCGTGACGCGATCCCAGTCGGCGTCCATTTCGTCGGCGATGATCATCGCCAGCGTGTCGAAGATGCCCTGACCGATCTCGGGCTGCGGACTGACGATGCGCACCTCGCCGTCAGCGAGAATTTCGACGTAGGCGGCAAACGGGCTGCCGGCAGCCGGTTTCTTCGCAGGCGCGGCGGGCGTCTCGGCCGGCTCATGCGCGAACACACCCTCCTTGAGCAGTAGTGCGCCGGATGCACCGACCACCACCGAGACGAGGAAGCGGCGGCGCGGCAAGGTGTCGTCAGCAGCAGAATCTTGGACAGAGCTCACGGTGGCGGTCTCACTCCGGGAAATGACTGTGCGATTATAGGCTGGCTCAAGGGGGGACTAATGAGCTTATCGAAGGGCTGGCGCACCGTGATCGTCGGAGCCGCGTGGGGCGCACTCAGCGCCGCGGCGTCGGCCGCCCCCGGCGATTGGCCGGCCTTCGGCAATGATCCGGGGGGTAGCCAATTCTCGCCCCTGGGCCAGATCACCTCGGCTAACGTCGGCAAGCTGAAGGTGGCCTGGATCCACCGCTCGGGCGATGTCGCCCGCAAGGGCGACCCGCGGGGGGCGACGGCGCTCGAGGCCGTGCCAATCCACGTCAACGACACGCTGTACTACTGCACGCCATTCAACCGCGTGATTGCCCTTGATCCGGCCACTGGGCGGCAGAAATGGGCGTTCGACCCGCACGCAGCGCAGGACGGCGGCGCCGCTCTCATCGCGGCACCCCGGCGCAGCGGCATCTGCCGCTCGGTCGCATACTGGCAAGCCACCACCCCGCAAGCGGGCAAGGCCTGCGAGAAGCGCATTTTCAAGGGCGACGTGCACGGTCACGTCTTCGCCATCGATGCCGACACGGGACGCAGCTGCCGCGACTTTGGCGCCAAACAAGGCCACCCCGGTTACGTCACGCATGCCGACTTCGACTCGCGCGGCACGGGCGACACCTCACGGGGGATGACCTCCGGCCCGCTGGTCATCGGCGATATGGTGGTCGCGACAGCCGGTGCGCGCGACTCGCTGACCGATGCCAACAACGGCTTCGTGCGTGCCTTCGATGTGCGCAGCGGCGAGTTGCGTTGGGAGTTCGATCCGATCCCGCGCGAGCATGCCCACGACACGGGCGCGGCGAACGCCTGGTCGACGCTTAGCGCCGACCCCGAACGCGGCCTGATCTTCGTGCCGACCACCAATCCGTCACCTGACTTCTACGGCGTGCGACGCCAATTCGACATTCCGTATGCCGATGCCACCGTGGCCCTATCGGCCGCCACCGGCGAACCCGTTTGGCATTTTCAGGCCACGCGGCACGACCTGTTCGATTTCGATCTGCCCGGTCACCCGTTGCTCGTCGACATCCTGCACCAGGGACAACGCGTGCCTGTGGCGATCCAGCAAACCAAGCAGGGACGCGTGTTCGTGTTCGACCGCTCGAGCGGCCGGTCGCTGTTTCCGATCGAGGAGCGGCCGGCACCGCGCTCGGACATTCCAGGCGAACGTACCGCACCCACGCAGCCCTTCCCGCTGCTGCCCGAACCCTTCTCGCGACAGACGTTCACTGAAGACGATCTGTGGGGGCTCAGCTGGTTCGACCGCGCGTGGTGTCGCCGCGAGTTCCGCAAGCTGCGCTACGAGGGCCCATTCACGCCGCCGAGCGAACAAGGCTCGATCGTGTTTCCCTTCGGCGGTGGCAATTGGGGCGGCGTCGCCTACGATCGGGTCAATAATCTGCTCATCGCCAAAGGTCAGAATCTCGCGCTTCGCGTACGACTCATCCGCAAGAGCGCCAAAGAAATCGATGCCTCGGGCAAGCCCGTCGGTGCCGATCTTGTCGATACGCCCTACCGCGCCGAGATGGGGCTATTCGTCTCGCCGCTCGGCCTGCCGTGCACGCCACCGCCCTTCGGCACGCTGAGCGCCATCGACCTCTCGAGCGGCAAACTGCGCTGGCAGGTGCCGCTCGGCCAAGCACGCTACAAGGGGCTCACGGCACCGGCTTCACTGGATTGGGGCTCACCCAACATCGGTGGGCCCATGGTGACGGCGGGCGGACTCGTGTTCGTCGCCGCGGCCATGGATCGTCGCTTACGCGCGTTCGACGTCAAAAGCGGTACCGAGCTCTGGCGTCATGATCTGCCTGCACCCGGCATGGCCGTGCCGATGAGCTACATGGCCGATGGCCGGCAGTACGTCGTCATCGCCGCGGGCGGCAACGCTCGCGTCAGCCCGGAACTCGCCGATGCGATCGTCGCGTTCGCTTTACCACCTGTCTCGCAACCCTGACGGAGTTTCCGCATGTCGCCCACTGCACTCGAGTTCAAGCGCGGCTGGCGTTCGCTGCTGGCTGCGGCCATCGGCAACGGTTCTGGTCTCAGCGGCCTGTCTTTCTACACGTTTGGTGTGTTCGTGCTGCCGCTGTCCGCCGCGTTCGGCTGGACGCGTGGCGAGGTGTCCACTGCGGCAAGTTTCCTCATCATCGGCACGGCGATCACCGCGCCGCTAATCGGCTCGGTCATCGACCGCTACGGTGCGCGCCGCGTCGGCATCACCTCGATGATCGCACTCGCGTTCGTGTATGCGGCGCTGACGCAACTGGAAGGTACGCTCGGCGTGTTCTATGCCGCATGGCTTGCTCTGTCGCTGATCGGTGGCGGCACGACGCCCGTCGTCTGGACGCGAACGGTCAACATCTGGTTCGACCGCGGTCGTGGGCTCGCCCTCGGTGTGGCACTCGCCGGCTCGGGCGTCGCCGGGATCTTCGCACCGGTGCTGATCAGTCGCGTGATCGCGGACTACGGTTGGCAAGCAGGCTATCTCGCGCTCGGCGGTTTCATCCTGATTGTCTCGGTCCCCGCGATCGCGGTACTGCTGCAGGAGCGCCCCACGGCGGCGGTGACGGCATCTCAATCCGACAAGGCAGAAGAGCCTGCCGCGCCGATGCCGGGCCTCGTTCTCGCCGAGGCGCTGCGCGAAGTGGCATTCTGGAAAATCGCCGTCGGCTTTTTCTTTGTCTCAGCCGTCATCGCGGCACTGATCATCAATCTGATCCCACTGCTCGTGGATCGCGGACTCGCGCAGCAAAGCGCTGCGAGTATCGCGGGTGTCATGGGCATCGCGGTACTCGTCGGGCGCGTCGCCATCGGCTTTATGCTCGATCGTTTCGCTGCGCCAGCGGTGGCCCGAATCCTGCTCGGACTGTGCGCTCTCGGCTGCCTTGCGCTGACCATGCCGGATGCGTCGATCTGGCTCATCGGCATCAGCGTGTTGTCACTGGGCCTCGCTGCAGCCGCAGAGGTCGATCTTGTCGCCTATCTCACCAGCCGATATTTCGGCATGCGGTCGTATGGTGAGATCTACGGCTGGCAGTTGACCTCGTTCTATCTGGGTGCTGCCATCGGCCCACTCGCTGCAGGCATGGCGTACGACCATTACCAGAGCTATGTGCCGACGCTGTACTTCGCAACCGGCGCGATGATCTTCGGTGCGGTGGTGACGGGGACGCTCGGCAAGCCGCGCTTCGCGCTACAGCACTGACTCAACCGCCGACGGTGACGCCCTGCATGGGTTCGCCGCTGCGCATGATCGCAGACCAGGAGCGATCGCCGCCGAAGCGGATGCCCTTGAAGTCACCCGGCTTCTCGTCGAGCACGTTGGTGTAGAGCTTCATGCCCTTGTAGGTCCATTGCAGCTTGCCGCTCTCGAGCCGGGCGACCCCCCAACTGCCGATCGGCTTGTCGCTTGGGGATGCGTAGAACGGCTTCCACTGTGCATCGATGCAGGTGCCATCGGGACATTTAACCCCGGGGCCGCGATACACGCGCGAGCCACGCGCATTGGCACCGAACGAATAAATCGTGATGCCCTGCTTGTTGGCAATCAACTCCCCCGCGTCGGACGGCTGCACCGTCGCCCAAGGCGGCAACGGCGGCGCGGGCTCGAGCACGATCGCCTGCCAGCCATCGACGCCATGACCGAAGGTCTCGCCCGCCGACACGTCGCCGCTGCTGTAGCGATAGAGCGGTTTGCCGCGAAACGCCCACTGCCGTGAACCATCGGCACGCGCGACGGTCGTCCAATCGCCGGTCTGTCGCGTCGCGCCCCAAGGCGCCGCCAGCGGCTGCCAGGACCGCAGGCAATCACGATCGTTGCAGCCTGGCGTCTTGCCGGGCTTGTCGTCCCCGCTCGCGTAGAGCGTCAGGCCCTTGGCGTCGGTGAGCACCTGGCCGAGATACGTCGGACGGATCCGGACTTCGCGAGGCAGCGGAATTTGCTTGAGTGCCGCTCGCCACACCGTGCCAACGCCGTCGCCAAACGACGCGCCCGGTGCATCGTCGAGCGTGTATCGATACAGCGGGCGCCCGCGAAAGGCCCACTGCAAACTGCCATCGGCACGCTGCACCATCGACCATCCGGGCGGAGGGTTGGCGCCCGCCGGAGCGAGCACCGCAGGCCAGTTCGTCGCGCAAGGACCCTCGCAAGCCGAGCGACCCGGCGTGCCCTCGTCACGATCGTAAAAATAGAGCGTCATGCCCCGCGCATCGGTGAACACGAGACCGTCGCCGCGCGGTCGCGTGGCAATGCCGGCCGGCAACGCCACCGCCGCGGCACTCGTCGGCGCCGAACCGGCTTGGCCGGACGTGGCTTGCGCCGCGCTTGCCGACCACTCGGCCAGCAGCATCGTGGCCATCGCCACGGCGAGGCCGCCTGCAAAGGGTCGACGGATCGACGCGTTTCGCACCATGGGCCGCTGCGCGCTCAGACGAGGATTTCGGTGATGGTCTTCGAGGTCTGCAGCGAGCGGGTACCCCAGGTATCGATGGGCACACCCATCACCTGCATCGCGGTCAGGCCGACGCGCGTGATCGGATCGCCATTACCGACGACATGCAGACCCGTTTTGATGCGCCCACCGGCGTTACCCGCCGTGAATACGGGCACGCCGTCGACGGAGTGCACGCGCGCATAGTTGGTCTCGGTGGCGGCAAAGATCAGCATGTTGTCGAGCAGCGAGCCGGCGCCTTCACGGATGTTTGCGAAGGCATCGATGAAAGTCGCGAACGCATCCATCGTGCGGCAGTTGAACCAGAACGCCACCGGCTGGTAGCCGAGCACCTTATCCGGCGTCTCTTCGTGCGTCAGCAAGTGGTGGGTGTAGGTCTGCCCCGGGCGACGCATGTGCGAGAAGTTGTCGCTGAAGACCATGTTGAATACTTTGGTCTGGTTGCAAGCGACGGCCATCGCCATCATCTGCGACATAACCTTGTGGTTGGCCACCACAGTGTCGACCTCGAGACCCTGCGGCATATCCTGCTCGGCGCCATCGCGACGCGGTGCACTCGGGATCGCACAGGATTGGTTGGGCTCTGGCTTGCGCAACTGCGCCTCCAGTTGTCCTTCGAGCTGACGGATCGAGGTGAAGTACTCGTCGAGTCGCTGCCGGTCCGCCGTGCCAACACGGCGCAGCAGGGCCTTGCGCTCATCGGTCACCGCGGAGAGCACGCTGCGCCGCACCATCATCCGGGTGTCGGGCTTGAAGTCGGTCTTGTTCGGATCGGCGAACTCGACGCCGAACACGCGTGAGTAGAGCCGCTCCGGCGAGGCCTCGGCGGCCGCGCGGCTGTTGGTGCTGCGGGCGCTGTAGTTCTCACGCGCGATGCCGCAGGCCGTGGCGTCGATGGTCTGGAACCGCGAGCCACGGGCGATGTGGTCGGCCACGAGCAGATCGAGCGTGGGAGCCGGAATCTCGCTATTGGTCGATGGCGCAGAGCCCGTACGCGAAGCCACCCAACCGCTGAAATGCGTGTAGTTGGAGCGGCCATCGAGCGGCATGTTGAAGCCGCCGAAGAAGTTCAGGTGCTTCTCATGACGCTTGAGCGGCAGACACTCGGTCAGGAATTCGATGCCTTCGGCGGTGCGCGTCTTCGGCACGATCGCGTGACCCGGCGTATGCCCAAGACCCCAGTACCAGGTGCCGAAACGCACCGGCAGCGGAGCGCCGGTCCCCGCCAGTGCGGTGCCGCTTTCGTTCAGAAATGCGTCGAGGAAAGGCAGGGAAATGCCGATCGTCGCGCCGCCCAACGCGCCGCGCAGGACTGACCGACGGGTGACGGGACGCGGTAACAGAATGCTCATGACTTGCCTCTCGGACTGCCATTGACGGCGGCCGTACGGGCCGCTGGTTGCCTCACAGCATACATTGCTTCACCGAGCGCGATCTCGCGCAGCAGCGCCCGGACCTTGAAACCATCGTCCTCGAAGCGGTGCTCGAGGTGCTTGAGGTACTTGCGCTCGTTGCGTACCGGGGTACGCGCGGTGGCATAGGAATAAAGCCGGTTGACGAGGCAGGCCGGCGCCGCCGGGTTCTCGCGCAGGGCGGGGCCGATCCCGGCCACGTCCTTGAAGTCGAAACCGTCGAGCTCGCCGGTCGCATCGATCGGGTAGCCCTCTTCGGAGGTGCGCAGCTGGCCGGCCCCGTCGATGTGCTCCATGCCGAGGCCCACTGGATCGGTGAGCTTGTGGCAGCCAGCACAAGCAGGCTCGATCGAATGCACGGTCAGGCGCTCGCGGGCGGTGTGCGCCGGGGATTGCGGATCGTTGAACTTCGAGAAATCGACGGTGCCCGGCGGATCCGGCACCCGCTGACACAGCAGGATTTCGCGGATCGCCTTGCCGCGCAGCGTCGGCGAACTGCGCCCGGCATGCGAGTGCAGGGCCGTGAAGCTGATGTGCGTGGCGATGCCGACCCGCGGATCACCTTCGGGGAACTCGTACTCCATCCAGCCGCCGTCGGGCCGCGAGACGGGGACGCGATAGATCCGCCCGAGCGGTCCGCTGAGGAACGTCTTGCGGGTCGTGAACACGTCGCGATAATCGCCATCCTGCCGCAGCACCACGTCCATCATCGTGCGCAAGGTCTGCTCGCGGGCATCGTTGGCGACAGCCGTGCTGAACGCCGGGTAGATGATCGCGTCCTTTTCAAGTCGCGCGATGTTCTCGAAGTTGAGCATATCGTCAAAGAAAAGGCGCAAGCCCTGCTCGAGGCGCGGCGAGTCGAGCAGGCGATCAACCTGCTTCTTCATCATCCGTGGCGCGTGCAACTCGCCGCTCTCGGCGACGCGCAACAACTCGTCATCGGGCGAAGTGCCCCACAGGAAGAAACTCAGCCGTGCGGCTTTGGCGTAGGCATCGAGGCGCACCGCACCTTCGCGATCCGGATCGGGCTCGACCTCCTCGATGACGAAGAGGAACGAGGGCGAAATCAGCATGCCCGCGAGTCCTGCGGCGAGCCCCTCGTGGAAACTGCCGAGCTCGGTGGTGGCAGCGTCCGCCACGGCTACGGCTGCATCGAGTTCATCTTTGCTCAAGGGCCTGCGGTACAGCAGTCGACCCGTGTCGCGGAAAAACAGGCGTGCGCACTGCGGATCGGGGCTCAGCGCATCGGCCGGCGCGCAGGGGATGAGAAAGTCGCGGTTTTCCTCGCTCGTCACCTGCGCTGCAATGGATCGCGCCATGCGATCGAGCTGCTCGAGACCTGCGGGAGTGATGTGCGCATCCGAAGAACCAACCGTCAACAGGCCGTTGGTCCGAACCAGAGGATCGAAGGTGCCACCGATCGTGATCTGCTCGCCAAAGATATCGGCGATGATGCGCCGATACTGCGGCTCGGTCAGCAGACGCATGCCGGGTTCAGCGCCGCGGGTTGCCGGCGTTCCGCCGCCGCAGGCCGCCAGAATCCCAAACGACAGGGCAAGCGCCAGCAAGGCAACACCACGCACACGACTCACCGGAACCACTCCTTGACGCGCTGCCACCAGCCTTGACCCGCACTCATCGTGCCTGCGGCCCCGTCATGCACGACGAAGGCCGACACCGCCTTGAACACGAAGGCCGAAGACAGCGCAGTGCACTCGCCCGTCTTCGGATCGGGATAGCCGTCGGCGATCTCGTGCGCCGCCACGTAGATCGAAGGACAGTTGGAGATCGCCGTCGACTGGATCGGGCCAAGTCCGCCGATGTAGAACATGAGCTCGTCGAGATCGAAATAGGCGGCGGCCGTTCCTTCGGCGCTATCACCGTCCTTGGACAGGGTCATGCGCATCCGCAGATCGCGAAACAGGCGATTTTGATAGGTGTAGTTGCCGTAGAACGGAAGGTTGACGTCACCCGGCTCCGTGATCAGCACGCCGTTGACGATCTTGCCGCGCACTTGACTCGCATAGCGCGGCTTACCCCCGTAAGTGTCGATGCGATAGCTGCCATGCGGCAGAAATCGGCCGCTGCCATCGAGGGTGTACAGATCGATCGATCGATAGAAGTTGACCGTCACCTCGGGATCGTTGCGCGGGTTGTCGACGCCCGTGATCTCGATCAGCGTCATGCCTTTGCCGTTCGACTTGCGGTTCTCGTTTTCGTTGGCCTCGAACTGACCGTACGAACGAAATCCGTAAACGCAGCCGAGCAGTCGATAGAGTTGGTTGTCGACGCCCTTGGTGCCGTCGATACCCGTGAATTCCTTGTGCGGACAGGACCGACCGGCAGTCACGCCATCCTTGCCGTCGAGATCCATGCCATAGGCCTTCTCGCTCTCCACGAGCCGATGCGGCGGATCTTTCACCACGGTCGGGTTCATGCAGACGTCTTCGCCGTTCGGCCCGCGCCGGATGGCGTTGAAATAACGCTCGAGCCGGCTCTTCAAGCCGTTGTCCGTGTAGCGCGCCCGATCGGGCTTGGAGAGGCTGCGCCACCAGTACTCGTCATAGCCGACATTGAGGCCTTCGGGGCACTCGTCGACGAATCGCGTCTCGTAGGACGCGATGTTCCAGGTGGTGACGACGAAGCCCATAGACTGGCCATTCGCGGCGGCGTGCAACGGCGCCTGCGCGGCTATGGCAAGGAGACCGAACAGCGAAACGAACGCGGCCCGGCGGGCAAAGAGCGAAGTGGACATCATGGCCCGTGGGTATACCAACTTTCGCCCCAGCTACGCCATGCCGGAACCCCACCGAACACCTGCCGGCTCACACAGTGGACAAGGCAACCACGGGCTCCCGGCTCATTGCCGCGTTGGCTGCAGAATGTGCTCCCCGTCCGGTCCGACACTGCGAGGTCTCGTGTTCATCCCACTTCGTGCCTTCAGTCACTGCCTGTTGGCACTGCTGGGTTGCGCCATCCTCGCGCCTGGTGCCATCGCGGCCAACGACGACATCGTCTACACCGCCGTGCTGTCGGATGAGGATCAGAGCACGCCGACATACAGTCCCGGCAAGGGGTTCGCCGAATTTCGCCTCGAACGGGCGACGCTGAAACTGACTTGGAAAATCACCTACCAGGGACTGACCTCACCGCCGATCGCAGCCGGTCTCTATGGGCCAGAGAACGTCGGTGCCAATGCCGGACAAGTCGTCGATCTCGGCACCCGGGGTCTGCGCAGCCCGATCGTGGGTTCGACCATCGTCAGCGATGGCGTGCTCGGCTACCTGACCACGGGCCGCGTCTACGTGAACATCCACACCCGTCGCTACAAGGACGGTGAACTGCGCGGCCAGTTGCGCAGGCAGCGGACGGCCACCGCGCCCGCATCAGCACCCGCGCCTGCGTCAGCGCCCGCCCGCTGAATTACAGTTCGTAATCGCGCCGTCGCAGCAGCGGATTCCAGCCACCACCCGCGCCACCGGAGCCGGCGGCCCACTTGTCGCCACCGACCGCACCGGGTTCACGGTCTCGGCTGTGCGTATACAGCGCATCACCCTTGTAGGCCCACACCCGCGCGCCATCACCGAAGGGCGACTCGATGACGGTCCACTCGCCGGAGGGGCGTGCCTCGGCGGCAGCCGGCACGAGGCGCCAATTGCGACGGATGCACTCGTCATTGCAAATCAACGTGCGAATCCGTTCGAGCGGCCCGGCAAGTGTGTAGAGCGTGAATCCGCGCGCATCGGCATAGACCTCGCCCATGTCGGCGCGCTGGATCTTGAGCCACGAAGGCAGCGGTGCCGCCGGTTCCAATACGGCCGCACGCCAGGCGTCGCGCTCGGCCGCTTCGCCCGTGCTGTCACCCGGCTGCAAATCGCCCACATGCAGATACAGCGGACGACCCTTGTAAGTCCACTGGCGCGGACCATCGTCACGATCGATCGGGCTGAATTCCCCCACGGCGTTCGCCAGCATCGGCGCCGGGAGCGGCTGAAACTCACGCAGGCATTCCTCGACGCAGCGCAGTTTGGCTGTGCCGCCGGACTTCGGCACCTCGTCCTCGTGCCAGTAGAGCGTGAGCCCGCGGGCCTCGACGAGCGTACGCCCGATATGAATCGAGCGCAGCGCGATACCGGGCGGCGTGCGCAGTGGCACGTGCGCCACACGCCAGGCCTGGCCCACTCGATCACCGAGTGCCACACGCGGCGCGGCGTCTTTTGCGAAGCTGTAGAGCGGCTTGCCACGGAATGACCACTGCCGCGTGCCATCGGGACGACTGATCGCCACCCAGTCGGCGGTCGGCGAAGCGACCGAATCGGCCGGCAGCGGCGGCCACAGCTTCGCGCACTCGGCGACGCAGCTCGACACGTCGCGCACGGAATCGCGGGCGTAGGTATAGAGCACGCGGCCGCGGGAATCGAGCAGCGTCGCGCCCGCCGCAGTGCGCTGCGCGGCCAGCCCTTTGGGCAGCACCAACTCCGCGGACACGGCGCAAGGAATGGAGGCCGCCACAAGCAGCCACGCTCCAAGGCTCAACCAGCGCATCGGCGGCACGCGTCGCATCAGATAGATCGCGTCACGTTAAACGAGCACTTCGCTGATGGTCTTCGAGGTCTGCAGCGAACCGGTGCCCCAGGTTTCGATCGGCAAACCCATCACCTGCATGGCCGTCAGTCCCACGCGCGACACGGGGTCGCCGTGCCCCGCAATGTGCTTGCCCGTCTTCAGCCGACCAGCGGCGCGGCCGATCGTCATCACCGGAATGTTGTCGACGGCATGCACTTTGGCGTAGCTCGTTTCGGCATGGGCGAAGATCAGCGTGTTGTCGAGCAGTGTGCCATTGCCTTCCTTGACCGACTTGAAGATGCCGATGAAGCTCGCCAACGCTTCCATGACCCGGCAATTGAACCAGAACGCTTCTGGCTGATAGCCGAATTTCTGATCGACGGCCTCTTCGTGGGTCAAGGTGTGGTGGGTGTAAGCCGTGCCCGGGCGACGTAGACTCGACAGGGCATTGTTGAAGGCCATGTTGAACACGCGCGTCTGGTTGCAGGCGAGCGCCATCACCAACAACCGCGCCATGGCGTCGTGGTTACCCTGCGCAACGTTGATCTCGAGACCGACCGGCCCCTCTGCAGGAAGCTGCGGCTTGAGGCAGGCGGCGAGCGCAGCGGGCTGCTGTTGTTGCAGCGCGAGCTGGGTCTCGAGCTGACGGATGGAGGTGAAGTACTCATCGAGGCGCGCACGATCGGCGGCGCCTACGCGCCGCTCGAACCGTTGCCGCTGCTCGCGGATGCCCGACAGCACGCTCTGCTGCAGCATCAGATCGGGATCGGCTTGCGAGCCCGTCTTTGCGGGATCTTGGAAACCTTCGCCGAACAGGCGGGCGTATAGGGCTCGCGGCGAGACCTCGCCCGCATTACGCGTATGCGTGTTGCGCGCCGTGAACGAGTCGCGCGGATTTCCCGTGCAGGTCATGTCGATCGAACGGAACCGCGTATTGCCGCCGATAGCATCGGCGACGAGCACATCCAGAGTCGGTGCCGGAATGTCGCCGGGCAACACCGGCGCGGTCGCCGTGCGGGTGGCTACCCAGCCGGTGTGATGGACGTGATTCGGTCTGCCGTCGAGCGGTGAATTGAAGTGGCCAAAGTAATTGATCTCATCGACGTACGGGATCAGCGCCTTGCACTCCTCGAGGAACTCGATGCGGTCGGTCCGCTCGCCGACCGCATAGCCCGGCGTGTGCCCCATCGACCAGAACCAGGTACCGAAACGCACTGGCACGGGCGCTCCCGAGGCCAGCGCCTCGCCACTCTCGCTGAGAAAGCAGTCGAGGAACGGCAAGCTCACGGCGATCGCCGAGCCGCCGATCGAGCCGCGCAATACGTCGCGGCGAGTAAAGGGTTTTTTGATCAGAACGCTCATGTACGTGGCTCCTTGCGGTCGAGCAGCGCCGTGCGAACGGGCGTCACGCTGACCGCGTACAAAGCATCGCTTGTGGCGATGTCAGAGATCAACTCCCGCAGACGGAAATCCTCCGCCGCGAACTCGTCCTCAAAATGATTGAGGAGCTTCCGTTCGCTGCGCTGTATGGGTCGGCCTGCGGCGTAAGTGTAGGCGCGACGCACGAGGCACGCTGGCACGGCCGGATCGTCGCGTAATGCCGACCCGAGCCCCGAAGAATCGGTGAAGCGGATGCCATTGATCTCGCCGCTCGTGTCGATGAGTTCGCCGTTTTCGTACCCGCGCTGCTGACCGGCGCCATCAAAGTTTTCGAGGGCCAGCCCGATCGGATCCATCAACTTATGGCAACCGGAGCAGGATGGGTCGGTGGAATGGCGAACGAGGCGATCGCGCGCCGTTTTGCTGGCTGAATTCGGATCGTTGAACAGATCAAAGTTCACACTTCCTGGCGGATCCGGCACGCGCTGACAGAGCAGCAGTTCGCGGATCGCCTTGCCGCGCAGCGTCGGTGAGCTCTTGCCGGGATGCGAATGCAAGGCTACGAAACTCAATTGGGTTTGGATGCCGGCCCGCGGGTCACCCTCCGGAAACTCGAACGGCACCCAGCCACCGCTCGGCGAGGCTGCAGGCACGCGATACACGAGCCCGAGCGGCCCACTCATCACGGTCCGGCGCGTGGTGAAGATGTCGCGGTAGTCCTCTTCGCGCACCAGCAGCATCTCCACCAAAGTACGCAGCACCTGCTCCCGCGCATCGTTCGCCACCGCGAGGCTGAACGCCGGATAGAGGCTGGAGTCTTTCTCGAGCGTCTGGAAGTCATCGAGCGCGAGCATGTCGGTGAAAAACGCGCGCACACCGGTTTCGAAGCGCGTCGAAGCCATCATGCGCTCGACCTGACGGCGGATGCCGCGCATATCGTCCAGCTCACCGCGCTCAGCCGCTGCGAGCAACGCTTCGTCGGGTGTCGTGTTCCAAAGGAAGAGACTCAGCCGCGTGGCGCGCGAATAACCATCGAGCTGCGGCTGGCCCTTTTTGTCCGTGACCACATTCTCAGCGACGAACAGGAATTCCGGCGAGGCCAGCATCGCCTGCAATCCGTACGCGAGACCCGCGTGGAAATCCCCTCGAGTGGCGGCGGCGCGCTCGGCGAGTTGCACGAACGACGCGACTTCTGCTGCCGCGAGCGGCCGACGAAAAAGATAACGCCCGGTCTGCGCAATGAAGCGCTCGGCACATTGGGCATCGAAGGTCGCCCCTTGCGCCGGCTGACAGGAGACGAGCAACTCTCGATTGCCCTCGGCCATCACTTGCGTCGCAATCGATCGCGCCAGCGCGATGTAGCGCTCGACACCGAAAGGCGTCACCGTCGCCCGCCCGGCGCCGATGGCGAGCAGGCCCTCGACGCGCACGATCGGATCGAAGCGTGCTGCCACCTCAATGTGTTCGCCGAAAACGTCGGCGATAACGTTGCGGTACTGAGACTCGGTAAGCAGGCGCAGTGTCGGCGGTCCGCCGCGCGTCGACGGCTCACGCGAACCGCAAGCCACGAGCAACAGCGCACCCAAAGCAGCGCAGGCGATGCGTGTGAAGCGTTTCATCGAGACGCCCTCACCGGCGTCTCGGCTGACTCATGCACGATAAATGCCGGCAGCGCATCCATGCGAAACGCCGAAGAAATCGCCGTGCAATCTCCCGTGCGAGGGTCAGGGTAGCCATCAGCGAGTTCGCGCGCCGCCTGGTACAACCCGGGACAACTCCAATCGCCGGTGGCAATGAGAAACTCCAGCTTCAGCATGTATTCCCACCACTTGTCGAAATCGTAGTAGCCGCCGACGAGGCCATGCACCTTGCCGTCTTTGGCAGGCTTCAGATCGAGTTCGAGGCGCATGTCCTTCAGATCGAGTTCCGCGTAGGCAGCGTTGCCGTAAAACGGCAGTTTGAGACTGAGCGGTTCGGTCTTCAGGACGCCGTTTTCGATTCGGCCCCGAGCCACGGCGCCGTAGCGTGGCTTACCGTCGTGCGTATCCACGCGATAGCTGGCCCACGGCAGGATCCGCCCCGCACTGTCGATCTGGTAGGGATCCGTGGCGCGATAGAAACCCACCTCGACGTTCGGCGAGTTGCGTTCGTCGGTGACGCCCTTGATTTCGAGCAAGATGACGCCGCGTCCACTGTTGCGTCGCTCCTCATTGCCGAAGGTGTCGAGCACGCCGTTGCGACGCCAACCGTAGTGGCAACCGAGCACCCGGTACATCTGGTTGTCGACACCGCGCTCGCCACGTACACCAACGAAATTGGAGTGGGCGCAGGACTTGGGCGTGGCACGACCATCGCTGCGACCGTCGAGATCGAAGCCGTAGGCCACCTTGCCCTTCACGGTGCGCAGGGGTGGATCCTTGACGAGCGTGGGATTCCAGCACACGTCTTCACCCTTCGGACCACGGAACACGGACACGAACCGACGATCGACCGGCTGTACCAGACCCTTGTCGGTCAGCTTGTCCTTGTCGGCCCGCGCCAGACCCCGCCACCACAACTCGTCGTTGCCGATCGCAGGACCCTCCGGACACTCGTCCATGAAGCGCGATTCGTATATAGCGTTATCCCAATTGGCGACCACGTAGCCGAGGGTGCGCGGACGGCGCGCGGTTTGCGCACGCGCCGGGGACGCCGCAACGGACGGCGCCTTGCTCGAGGTGACGCGTATCGGTGGTGCGGGCTCGGGCAAAGCGGCCAATTGCTCTGCTGTCAGCGGCACGCGCTGGATCTGGCCGCGCAATTCCCCAGCCGGGTAGCGCGCCGTGCGCACATTGACGTACATCCGACCGGCCAGTAAGTAGTCGAGTTGCGCCTCGGTTAGTACCGCGGAACCCTGCAATCGCGGCGCGAGGCCGCGCGGCGCCAAATCGATCTGCACGCCGGCATTGGTGCCCGGCCGCTGTGGCCCGTTGACCGACACGCCGAGCGCACGCGAGGTCAGTTTGTCCACGTTGACACGCCAGGAGAAAGTCAGCGTCTGCCGATCGAGAGAAAATTCGGCGCGCCCGCTGCCCACGCTCGCCACCGTGGCCGTTTGTTCGCCGGCTGACAAATCGGCATAGAAGCGCACCGGCCCAAGATGCAGATTCGCAGGCGCCGGCGCAGCGATTTGCGCTGAAGCACGCACCGGGTGCAGGGCGAAGACACCCAGCAAGCCCATCACAGCTACCCAAAACCCAACCGACCCTACAGATATGGATCCAACTGTCGAAGCCCGAGACTTCGGCTGAGGCGAGCGCAGGATGGAGATCAGCATGCAAAGTACGGTAACGGAACCACCGGGGCGGTGCCAAACCGATCTCTCAGTAATCCGCTGGATGAAACCAACGACACTTGATCGGGACTGTCGGGGTTCCCTGACCACTATAGTCGGCGAGTTCCGATCGACTGACATTCGTACTCCCGGGGGACTCCATGCACATCACTCGTCGCGACGCTGTCGCCGGCCTGCTCCTCGCCGCTGCCCTACCGTCGCGACTGCGCGCCCAAGAAGTGCACCCGCTTGCGCTCGGACGACCACACACGGACTTCATCCAATCGCAGCTCGCCCCCTCGCGCGTGCTCGGTGCGAGCAATTCGCAGCCCGGCGTCACCGGCACGCCGCTCTCGTACGATGCCAAAGGCACACGGGCAGTGACGGTGGTCTTCCGTTTCCCGGCCAACTGGTCGATGACCCGGCCGCACTACGTCAACAGCGATCAGGAATTCCTCGTTCTGGATGGCGAGCTCGAGATCAACGGCGAGCGCTACCGCGCGGGCGACTACGCCTATCTGCCCGCGGGATTTGCCCATCAGAGTCGCAGCAGCGCCCCGGGTGCAACGCTGATCAACTTCTACGAGGGCGAGCATCTGGCGTTCTACGAGCCGACCCCGGCGGGAATGTACAAGCCCGAAAAACTGATTCGCCGCCTCGCCACCAGCGAGATGCGCTGGGCGCGTGCCAAAGATTTGGCACTGACCAGTCTTGGATCCGAAGTGCGTCAAAAGCTGCTGCGCGATGACCCAGACACGGGAGAGCGTACGTGGCTGATCCAGGTCGCCGCAGACCCGATGGGCCGCGATGAGCCGCGACGCCCTAAAATAGTGCACAAGGCCGTCGAAGAATCCTTTCTGCTGAGCGGCGAAGTCGCGACCCCGCGCGGGATCATGCAAAGCGGCGCCTACGTTTGGCGGGCACCCGGACAAACGCGCGGACCTTACGGCTCGCGCACCGGCTACCAACTGCTGATGCGCAGTAAAGGTGGTGCGCTCGCAACAACCCCAAGCGGAGCCCCGGAGTCACCGGCGTGGCAGGCCACCTACGATCCGCAGATTTCTTCTTCCATGCGTTCTTTTGCCTTCGCCCCGCTGGATTCTGGCAAACGTTATTGAACAAAAAATCATCCTGCCGAGTGCAACCAAATCATCCTGCACGTTGCCACGTAGCGACACGAAAGACGCGCGACTATGGAGTTTGACTTCGACTTGTAGTACTCATCGGTGTAGTACTCATCGGTCGACGAGACCAACAACGGATCATTGAGGGAGGGGAATTCTCGATGTCTGCACGCACACTGAACAACAAAGTTTCGCTCGCTGTCGCCACGGCGCTACTTGCGCCTTTGACGCTGTCGGCCTGGGCCCAACAGCCCGCCGACGATGGCTTCGCGCTCGAAGAAATCGTCGTCACGGCACGCAAGGTCGAAGAAAACCTGATGACCGTGCCGATGGCCATCACCGCGTTCTCGTCCAAGGACATCGAAGCGGCGGGCTTGAAGACGCTCAACGACGTCATGCGCATGACGCCGAGTTTCAACTTCGTCAACCAGTTCGGTGGCTCGGGCCGCAACGACCGTTCGACGAACTCCCTTGTGTTCCGCGGTCTCTACATCAGCGGCAACGCGGGTCTGAGCGCCGGCGGCCTGCTGTTCATCGACGGCGCACCGGTGATCGGTGCGCAACCGCCCTCCATGGTCGACATCGACCGCATCGAAGTGCTGAAAGGCCCGCAGAGCGCCTACTTCGGCCGCTCGGCATTTGCGGGCGCCATCAACTTCATCACCCGCGATCCTTCGCAAGAGTTCAAGGGTCGTATCTCCGCGGAAATCTCCTCCTGGGATTCGCATGACGCCTCGCTGAGCGTCGAGGGCGGGCTTGGCGAGAACGCCTCGGCTCGCTTGACGCTGCGCAGCTTCGACCGCGGCGGTCAGTACACCAATGCGGCATTCCCGGCGACTGACAAGCTCGGTGCGCAGAGCACCAAGTCCGCTGCGCTCACGTTGCTGTGGAAGCCGACCGACAGCCTCAGCATCAAGAGTTACATCAACGCGTTCAAGGACGACGACGGTCCGCCGGCGCAGCTGGCGCTGAAATCCGAATCCTTCACGGGCCGCGTCGATGCCAACGGCAACTGCGTGCCGTTCTCGCAAGCGCCGTCCGGCACTGCCGCGCTCGGCCAGGCCGCCAACTCACGCGCCTCGTTCGGCTATGTCTGCGGCACGGTGCCGCGCATTGGCAGCGTCCAGAAATCCCTCATCTCGGGCGACTGGGATACGAGCCCCGCAGCCACCAGCGCCGCGTTGTTCAATCCGCCGAACCCGGCCTGGAAAATCTTCGATACGTCGTTCAACACCAGCGGCGGCATGAACCGTGAGGCCTTCCAGGCAGACGTGCGCATCGACTACACCTTCGGCGGCGGCTATACGCTGAGCTCGCTGACGGCGTCACACCAGGACAAGAGCATGACGCTCATCGACCTGAACTATCGTGCTGCACGTGATCGGATCAATCCGTTCAACGCGTCGCGCCCGACCACCACAGTACCCTGGGCCCAGTTCCTGCTGATCTCGCAGGTGAAGGTGCAGGATTGGAGTCAAGAGCTGCGTCTCACCTCGCCGCAGGAACAGGCGCTGCGCTGGACGGTTGGCGTCAACTATTTTGATGGCAACACGCCGGGCGGTACGGTCTACGGCCTGAGCCCGATCGGTCCGCTGTTCGCAGCAGCGATCACGGAGCAGAACGTCGAGACCCCGGCAGCCTTCGGTGGCTTCTATTTCGACGTCACAGACAAGATCACCCTGAGCGTCGAAGGTCGATACCAGAAGGACAAGCTCAACCAGATCCCGAAGGTCGGCACGACCGGCGCCGTGGTCACGGGGCTGGCCGCCACGCCGCTGAATGCGTCGTTCACGAGCTTCTCGCCGCGCGTCTCCCTGGACTACCAGATCACCGAAGACACGCTGCTCTACGCACTGTTCTCACGTGGCTATCGTCCGGGCGGCTTCAACTCCGGTCTCGTCACCTCTTCGGCGGCGACGATCGAAGCGCTCAAGGCCGCCGTACCTTCGGCCGGTCTGTCGTTCGAGGAGGAGCAACTCGACAACTACGAGATCGGCGTGAAGTCGACGTTCATGGACGGTCGTGCTCGTGCCGTGCTGACCTACTACGACTCGACCTGGAAGAACGGCCAGGTGTCGAACTCCGTCCCCGTGGTCGTCGCGGGTACTGCCAACCTCATCCCGCTCGTCATCAACAACGGCGAGGCGGAACTGAGCGGCGTCGAGTTCGAGGGTCAATTGCAGGTGACGCGTAACCTGAAGTTGTCCGGCACCTTCGCCTACAACGACACTGAGATCGTCAGCTACGGCTTGGGTGCCGGCGCTTGCATCGACTGTAGCTACGTGTGGGGTTCCTTTGCCGGCGCAATCGGCAATCAGCTACCCACCGTACCAAAGACCACTTGGTCGCTGTCGGCGGAACTCGGTGACAAGTTTGCCAACGGGCTCGACTGGTTCAGCCGTCTCGACATCATGAACCAGGGCTCGAAGTACACCGACTTCTCCAATGCGGCGGAGATCGAGAGCAAGCAGACGATCAATGCCCGCGTCGGCATCCGCTCGGATGTGTGGACGATCGAACTCTTCGGCAACAACCTGACCGACAACAACGTGGCTGAAGCCGGCCTCATCGGTGTTGACGCGCTGACGTTCCTGGCGGCACCGCCGAATCGGAACGAACTTCGTGTCTCGCCGCCGCTGCCCCGCGCCTTCGGCCTGCGCGCAACCTACAGCTTCTGATCCGCGATACGGTCTGATCTGTAACACCGTTGGGGGCCGGGTAATCTACCCGGCCCCCTTTTTTTTCCTAGCCTGAGCCCCGGCCCCACCCCACGACACCGCCCGTCTGTTCACCCTGCGAATGGACGATGCTTTTTTGTGTACCGGAGCCGTTTTCCTCCGTAGCCTCAGCGCTGCATCACCCGTCTATACGGGACAACAACAAACGCTCAGGGGGCTTAATGTCAGCATCGTCCGCGCGCCGCGTTACCAGCGCCATCCTTGCCATCCTCGCTGCACCGTCCGCGGTGCTGTCACCCGCGCAAAATGCGGGCGGTGACGGCGCGATCAGCCTCGAGGAAATCGTCGTCACGGCACGCAAGGTCGAAGAAAACCTTATGGATGTGCCCATCGCCATCACAGCGTTTTCATCGGCCGAAATCGAGTCGGCGGGCATCAAGCAGCTCGGCGATGTGATGCTCATGACGCCGGGCTTCAACTTCGTCAACCAGCAAGGCAGTTCGGGCCGCAACGATCGCTCGGCCAGCTCGCTGGTGTTTCGCGGCCTGTATCTAAACCTCAACACCGGCCTAAACGCGGGTGGCAACCTATTCATCGACGGCGCTCCCGTACTCGGCGCGCAGCCGCCGGCCATCGTCGACGTGGAACGCATTGAAGTGTTGAAGGGCCCGCAGAGCGCCTACTTCGGCCGCTCCACCTTCGCGGGTGCCATCAATTTCGTGACCCGCGAGCCCGGGCAAGACGTCAAAGGCAAGGTCATCGCTGAAGTGAGCTCCTGGTCTTCGTACGACGTCAGCGGCAGTTTCGAAGGTGGACTCACAGACAGCATCACCGGTCGCGTGACGGTGCGCGACTTCAAGCGCGGCGGCCAGTACACCAACTTCACCGACTCGAGCGGCAAGAAGCTCGGTGAACAAACGACCCAATCGTTTTCTGCAGCGCTCGTCTTCAAGCCCTCCGACTCGCTGAAGATCAAGGCCTACGTCAACGTATTCCGCGATGACGACGGCCCGCCGGCTCAAGGTGCCTTGAAGTCCGACTCCTTCACCGGTCGCGTCACCGCCGATGGCACCTGCGTGCCGTTCTCGCAAGCGCCGGCGGGCACCGCGGCTCTGGGGCAAGCGGCGAACTCCCGCGCTTCGTTCGGCTACGTTTGCGGCGAAGTGCCCACCATGGCCGCCATTCCTCGCAGCATCATTTCGGGTGACTACGACACCTCGAACCCGAACACCTACAAGGCGTTGTTCGAGCCGAATCCGCTTTGGACGCGATTCGAGACGAGCTTCAATCAGGACGGGGGCATCAAGCGTGAGGCGCTGCAGGCTGACCTGCGCGTCGACTACGACTTCGCCGGTGGCTACTCGCTGTCGTCGCTGACAGCAGCCCACCAGGATAAGACGATGACGCTCATCGATCTCAACTATCGCAACGGCAAGGACCGGGTGAATCCGTTCTACGCCACGCGACCGACGACGACCGTGCCCTGGCTGCAGGCACTTCTGGTCTCGCAAGGCAAGTTCCGCGATTGGAGTCAGGAACTGCGCTTGACCTCACCCCAAGAGCAAAGATTGCGCTGGGTGGTCGGCGGCAATTACTTCTCCGGCATGAGCCCGGGCGGCACGGTGTACGGCCTGCTGCCGAGCGGTCCGTCGTTCACGGCGTCCATCACCCGACAGGAGGTGACGACGCCCGCCGTGTTTGGCGCGGCTTACTACGATCTGACCGATCAGCTGACCGTGAGCGTCGAGGGTCGTTATCAGTGGGACAAGATCGAGCAGACCCCGCTCGTCGCGCCGCCGGGCGTTGCGACCACGGGTGTCGCCGCCGAAACGCTCTCGGAGACATTCACGAGCTTCTCGCCGCGTATCTCGGTCGACTACCAGATCACCGATGACACGCTGATCTACGGCCTGTTCTCCCGCGGCTTCCGCCCGGGTGGCTTCAACGCAGCCCTCAAGACCTCGCCACCGGCTCTGGTGGCTGCGCTGCTGTCGGTCGTGCCCACGGCAAGCCTCGCGTTCGAGCAGGAGCAGCTCGACAATTACGAAGTGGGCATCAAGTCGACCTTCCTCGATGGTCGGGCGCGCGCCATCCTGACCTTCTACAAGAACGACTGGATCGATGGGCAGGTGGGCTCGACCGTGGCACTGCCCGGCTTCACCAACCTGATCACCATCACCGTCAATAACGGCGAAGCCAAGCTCGAGGGCATGGAGTTCGAGGGCCAATTCCAGGCCACCCGCAACCTCAAACTCTCGGGAACCTTTGCCTACAACAAGTCGGAGCTCGTCAGCTACGGCGTGGGTTCGAGCGGCAACTGCGCCGACTGCAATCTCGTCTACGGCAGCTTTGGCGGGGCCATCGGCAATCGCCTGCCGACCACGCCGAAGATCACCTACTCGCTGACCGCCGAGTATTCACGTCCTTTCAGTGACTCGCTCGATTGGTACACGCGCGTCGATCTGATGCATCAGGGCGAGAAGTACACCGACTTCTCGAACGTGGCCTGGGTCGGTTCGTCCGATAACGTGAATGCGCGCATTGGCCTGCGCTCGGAGAAGATGACCTTCGAAATCTTTGGCACCAATATCACCGACAACAAAGTGATGACCTCGGCGCTGCTTGGCATCGACGCCTTCACCTTCCTCGTGCCGCCCAACAAGAACGAAGTGCGCTTCTCGCCGCCGCTGCCGCAAGCTTGGGGCGCGCGACTCAGCTACAAGTTCTAAGTACACGCTCCAAGAAAGAGCAGATCATTCAATTGGGGCCGGATGCTTGCATCCGGCCCTTTTTTTTGCGGAAGTGCACAATGAACAGAACGATCGCCGCAAGCCCAATGATCCAGTGCGCGAGCGACGTCCACGACCGCCAGCGATCACTGCCGATGTAGTACAGAGCACAGCCCGTGATCGTGAGCCACACGAGCACGCCGAACAGCGTGCCGCCGGTGGGCCGGCGCTGTCGCGCGCGCCAGCCGCGCACGATGTGATCCGACCACAGCGCTCCAAACATCCACACGGCAGCAAACGAAAACACCGCGTGACCGATCAACCACCAGCGTTGTTGCGGGTGGGGACCGTCGAAGCCGAACTGATCCACGACGCGAATGAAGTAGTGGAAGATCAGCCATACACCGCCGGTCACCCAAGTGCCGATGGCCAGCGCGTGCAGCAGGCGCCGACGTCCGGGCGGCAAGACTCCTGTCCGAACACTGTTCACCGCTTCTCGCCTCCGAGGATCTTCCAGCCACTGACGGGTGCGTAGAGATACGCGGTCGCATCGCAGGCAGCAAGCACGGTCTCGAGGTTCGACCCCTCCGCGAGCACGACCTTGGTCAGTCCGTCGGCCACCATGCAGGTGGGAGCTACCACGCTGACGAACCGTCCGGACACCACGGCCCGATGGTCACTGCCCGTGAAATGCACTGCCTGCGGCGCATCGGTCGCGCTGCTCGCGAGACTCGCCTCCCGCAGTTCGATCACGGGGTGCGTGCTCTCCGGGTGTCCGGGAACACGCAGGGACACAGCCTGGATGTCAGGCCCCGACACCCGCAGATCGCCCCCCGCATTGACCTGACCGCTGGCCGCGGACGGCAACTGCAAGGCCTCGATCGCCCTGTCGACCGCATACCCCTTGGCAATGCCGCCGAGATCGATCCACACCGAGCGTCGCGACACCACACGGTTGTCCGGGAGCAACTCAACGTCCGCCCATCGCGCGCGCGGATCCGGATTGCCGGTACCGGACGCCGGCGCGGGCAACCCGCCCTCTCTCACCAGCGCGGGTGCAACGGTCACATCGAAGCTACCCCCTGACAAACGATACAGACGGTCGGCGCACTGCAGCACGGCCATCGTGTCGGCGCACACTTCGACCGCCACCCCCACAGGGGCGGCATGTAGGCGTGCAAGGTCGCTGTCCCCGCTATGAAAGCTCATGACCGCATCGACCCGGGCGATCGCAGCGAACGCCCGCTCCAGGGCAGACTCGGCCTCGACCTCCGGCAGACCCGCAACCCCGACGGTGACGTAGGTGCCAAGACCAGGCCGGGTCTGCTGCAGCACCGGCTGCGGCACCGGCGACGAATGACCGTTCTCTGAACGCATGAAACTCCCTTGTTCACTGGGGCGTTGGGGATGATATCGTCGGTCTGTTCTGCAGGAGGTTAGCCCATGGCCATCGACAAGAACCGTCCCACCTACGCCGTCGAGGCGATTCCGTCCGACATCACCAATAGCGTGTTCCTCGGCAACCCTGCCGTAGACAACCTGCTGTCCTGTGTGATCGCCATGAACGCCGAAATGTGGGCGACCAAACGCCGCATGAAGGTGCTTGAATCCTTGCTCGCCAAGAAAGGCATCACGCAAGAAATGATCGAAGGCTACGTGCCTACCGCTGCGGAAACCGCAGAATGGGAAAAGGAGCGCGATCGCTTCATCGAACTCGCGATGGGACCGCTCGCCAACGATGGCTTCCGTACCATCGGCACGGGCTTTCCGAAGCGCTGAAGGCGCGCACTCCGGGGGTGATCCATGATCGGTCGTCGTGAACTGTTTGGCGCCACCGCTGGCGCGTTGGTGATGGCGCAGACGCTCAAGGCCGATGCCGCCGTCGCCGCCGAAAAACTCAAGTCCTACACCGCCGCGCCGAAGGGATCGTACCTGCCGCGCGGGACCGATGGACGCTTGGCGCGCCTCGCGACTCTCGATCTCGAGAGCCATCAGGATTTCACTCTCGGCTTTCGCTTGATGCACAGCAAGGCTCTGCGTGCCGCATCGGCCGCGGCCTTCGAGCGTGTGCTCGAGCGCGAAGGTATTGATCCGCTGACGCCGCTCACCGGCGAGCAGGTCCGTCAACTCGTCGAAACCGAACCCGGCATCAATATCGCCTCGCGTGCCTGGCTGGCCAACCAGCAGGTCACCTGGAAGACGCTGCGCGATCACTTCCACGCCAATGCGGACGCCTATCTCTCAGAGATGGAAGCCGCGGACAAATCCGGTCCCGGCACACTCGCGCTCGCGCCGAACCTCGACATCCCGACCTACGCGCGGCACGAAATCCACATTCAGCCGGGTGGCTACGTCGGCGACCCGTTCGCCGGCCACATCTACCACTACGGCACCAACAGTTTTTATATCAGCGTCATCGGTCACAACGAACAGGACCAGGTGCATAAGGGCTCCGCGGCGCGTTTGCCGCTGCCCGAAGACGGCAAGGTCAAGCGTATCCTCGACATGGGCTGCGGCATCGGCCAGATGTCGGTCGCGCTGAAGGAGCGCTTCCCGGACGCCGAAGTCTGGGGCATCGACGTCGGTGGACCGATGGTGCGCTACGCGCACATGCGCGCCCGTCGGCTCGGTGTCGAGGTGAATTTCGCGCAGCGCCTCGCGGAGCTCAGCGGTTTCCCGGACAACTACTTCGATCTCGTCACGAGCTACATCATGCATCACGAGTTGCCGGGCGAGATCACCAAGAAGGTGATCGACGAAGCGCGCCGCGTGACGCGACCGGGCGGCGTCTACTACCCGATCGACTTCAACTCGGGCGGCACCAAGATGCCGGCGCGCATGATGTACAGCCGATGGTACGACCACCGCTGGAACAACGAAGTGTGGAGCTTCGAATATCACGCGCTGAATTTCACTAACGAAATCGGTGCGCGAGGCTTCAACGTAGTTAAGAACGCGAAGCCTGCCCTGCCCGGGTTCGGCGTGCGGCACAGCATCAAGGTGTGACGGCGGCGCAGCGCGCCGTGACGCCCTGATGCATCACCGCCTTCTTCTCGTCCCGGCCATGGCCATCGTGGCGGCGCAGTACGCTCCCGCCTACGAGTTACAGACCCTCGAAGAAGCGCAGCAGCGTCTGTATCCGAACGCAAAGCTCACGCCATTCGAATTCAAGCTCGCCCCAGAGCAGTTCACACAGCTCAAGTTCGAATACAAAGTTCCGGCGTTTCGCCCGCTGTTTCGCGGCTGGAAAGTCGAAGGCGGTGGCTGGCTGTACATCGACCAGGTTTATGGTCTCAACGATATCGTCACCTATCTCGTAGCCATCGGCGCTGATGGCAAATGCCGCGGCATCGAGGTGTTGACCTGCGCCGATGGTTATTGCGACTTATATACCCCGCAATGGCGCAACACGCTCGTGGGACTCGAGCATGGCCGATGGGATCCGACCCGAACCGTGCCAATGGTCTCCGGGTCCACGCTGTCGGCGACCCATGTCGCAGAAGGCGTCAAAAAAATGCTCGCCGTTCACGCGCGCTATCGCCCACAACCCTAGGTCACCTCCATGACGCACGCTCTCACTCGTCTGACGGGTCTTCTCGCCCTTGCAGCGCTGACCCTGCCTACCGATATCTCCGCACAAGGCACGGCGGCCCCGGTTTCCTTGAATCCGGGTAGCGAGTTTCGCGATTGTGCCGACTGTCCCGCCATGGTGGTGATACCGCCTGGCCAGTTTGATATGGGTTTCGATGGCGGCGAGGAAGGGCGTTACGAAGGGCCGGTGCGCCGAATCACCATCAATTACGCCTATGCGGTCGGTAAATACGAAGTCAGCAACGCCGAGTATCGGCGCTTCATCAACGATACGGGTCATGTCTCGGCGCGTGACTGCAACCTGCTGCGCGATGGTACCTATCGAGCAGAGCCAGGCACGAACTGGCAGGACCCCGGCTACCAGCGACCGATTCGTGAAAACGAGCCGGTGGTGTGCATCAGTTGGAACGATGCCAAGGCCTTCGTCGCCTGGCTCGCTCGTCGCACCGGTCAACCCTATCGGCTGCTGACGGAAGCAGAATGGGAATACCTGGGTCGCGGCAACCGCGGCGGCCATCGCTTCGTGTGGGGCGAACGTCCGGCCGAAGCCTGTCGCGAGTCCAACGTATTCGACCAGAGCGCAAAACGCGCACGGCCCGATCGACGCATCGACGCTGCGCCCTGCGATGACGGCTTCGCCGAGGTGGCGCCGGTGGGCAGTCTTGCAGCCAACCCCTTTGGCGTGCACGACATCCTCGGCAATGTCTGGGAGTGGGTCGAGGATTGCTACGTCATGCCCTTGCCGCCAAGCGCACCGCGCGACGGCTCGGCGCAACTCGCCGAAGGTTGCGATCGGCGCGGCTCTCGCGGTGGATCCTGGCTCAGCAGCTTCTCACGCCAGACCCCGACATTTCGGGGTCGCGACCCTGCGACGCTCGTCAGTCAGATCTTCGGCCTGCGCGTGGCGCGTGATCTCAGCGCTTCACGCCCGACAGCAGATACCACACCACGTGCACCGGCCCCGGCGTCGAAGTGAAGCGCGGCTCCGCGGCACGATCCGCTACGCGCACGGCAGGCTGATAGCCTGAAGCCACGTCGGCGAAGCCGGCGTCACGCACCGTCTGCGCGATGTCGGCCTGCTGAGCACCGATCCAGAACGGTTCGTTGTTGTGCAGGGCTTCAAAAAGACCGCGGACACGGTTCCAGGCGGAAGCCGTATCGAAGCGCAGCGGCACTTCGAGGTGCATCATCACGCCACCCGGCCGCAACAGACGATGAGCCTCGCGCATGATGCGGGGCAGAGCCTTGAACGACGTCTCGTGCAGCACCGCCGAGGACACTACGAGATCGAACGAGCCGTCCGCAAAGTCGGTCTGCTCGGCATTCTGCTGCGAGTAGTGGATCGACGCACCGAGTGATGCGGAACGAGCTCGCGCGTAACGCAGTAGCGCACCGCCCACGTCGATGCCGTGTACTTCAGCTTGCGGGAAATACCCGGCGATCGCGGTGGTGCTGTGACCCACCGTGCAGCCCATGTCGAGGATGCGCTGCGGCGTCATTCCCGGGAATCGATCGAAATAGTGCTGTACCAGCGTATGCCCACGAACGTCGTTGAGTTCGCCGCCGTTACGACCCATGTGATAGAGCGCAGCCGCCTTGTCGAACACCGCGCCCTGACGCACGTCACCCTCGCCGCGATCGTCAGCGTAGCCACCCGGCATCAGGTGGATGTCGACCGTACTCAGATAGCGCGGCGGGCGAAACTGCGGATCGGTGCGCACGGAGCCGCCTGCCTCGCTGTCGCTCGCCCGTCGTTCGAGTTCCGGCAGTTGCCGATCGACACACTCACCGACACTGCGCCACATCTCTTCTTGCGCGGACACCGTCAATTGCTGCCAGGTGCGATACGCACCGAGTCGCGCGAGACTGCGCTCGAGCGCCCGATATTCTTCCTTGGCGTCTCGCCCTTCAGACGCCAGTTGCGGGGCCAGCTTCTCGTCGACGAGCGTGCGCCACTTCGGCTCGAGTTGGCGCATCAAAAAATTCTTGAGACCTACCACATGGGCAAAGCGTGCGGCCTCGTCATGGGTGGCCTCAGGCATCATCGCGTGGGGCGTGGGGCTCATCGGTGGGTCTCCAGCAAGGTTTTCTGCACGGCGGGCTCTTCGAGCAGACGATCGAGCTCATCCGAGAGGGGTTTGAATACTCGACCGATCATCGCCTGGTCATCGGTCATCCGCTCAGCCAGCGCCGTCGCGTCGGGACGATAGGCCTCGACTTTTGCACGATCAAACCCGCCTTCGGCAGCCAGCCGCTCATGCGTATCGAGGCGCGCGCGCAGCATGGCGATCTCGCTCGTCAGCGCGGTGATCATGCCGAGCAAGCGCCCCACATCCGCCTGCCCCGCGAAGAACGCCGACCGCTTGCTCGGATCATCGCGGAATACCAGGCCTTCGGGATCGAGTTCCGTCATCTGCAGTCTCTAGGCGCGCTGCGCACTCTTCAGGGTTTTTTCATCGAGACGATAGAACCATAACGGGATCAGCGAAATCCCGAAATAAAAACAGGGTAGGAAGGCTGCGCAGTAGCGAATGCCATCGATCGCCTCAGTCGTTTGCACCGGCGCCTTCGACTGAAAGCCGAACCAGGCATAGCCGAGACCGAGTAACGTCGGTGCAAAACTCGAAGCGACTTTCTCGACCACGCTATAAAGACCCGAGAACACACCTTCGCGACGCAGGCCGGTCCGCCGGTAGTCGTACTCGATGGTGTCTGGCAGCATCGACTGCCCAAGCAACAGCAAGCCGCCGGCTGCAAAGCCCTTGAGCAGCGCACGCAGCAGGAAAATGTAGATCGCCTCCTGCGGACTCGCCACCAGCCAAGTCAGGGACATCAGGCAGAAGGCCGCCGTGGAGAGCATGTATGCCGCGCGCTTCTCTACCTTGTTGGTGATCCAGGTCCACATCGGGATCGAGAGTGTCTGACCGATGAAGCTCACCGCAGTGAAGTAAATCATCCACTCGCCCGGGTTCTCCTTGCCGAGCACGTACTTGACCACAAAGATGCTCATGGCCGTCGAGGTGAAGAGGCCAAAGAGCTGTGTGAACTTCGTACCGAGCAGTGCGGCGAACGGCTTGTTGGCAAGGCCCGTTCGCAACTGCTCAGCAAGCGGTACACGCTGGGTCTCGCGCGCGTGCTGGCGACCTCCGGCCGTACCGAAGAACGTGAGTGCCATGAAGAAAAACACGAACACGCCGACGATCAGACCCATCTGCGCATAGCCCTCGGCGTCACCGCCCAGAATCTCGGCGAGGCGCTGCGTGGAGATGCCGATCATGGTGCCGATGCCGATGCAGAAGACGCGCACCGAAATCATGCGCGTGCGCTCCTTGTAGTCGTCGACGAGCTCCGAGGGCATCGCCATGTACGGCACGTTGAAGATGGTATAGCCCGTACCGACAAGCGCGAGCGACAAGGTCACGAGCACCAACGACTGCGATACCGGAGTCAACGCCGAGCTGAAGAACACAGCGAACGCGAAGCCCGAAATTACCCCACCCAGAATGAGGTAGGGCCGACGACGACCCCAGCGGGTGTGGGTGCGATCGCTGATCAAACCCATCAGGGGGTTTGCGATCCAATCCCAAATCTTCGCCGCAAACAGCACCAGAGATGCCGTGGCGATGGCTACGCCGAGTACGTCAGTGAGGTAATAGAGTTGCAGGGCCGCAAAGCTGTTCAGGAGGGTAGACGCCCCAAGAGTGCCGATCCCCCAACCGATGTGCAGCCGATTAGGCGTCGCGGACACAGCCGCTGCTGGTGAACTCAAAACCCACCCCCCGACAGGTTGACGAACGACGATGACGATACGCCATACCACAGGGCGGCGCACGGCTTCCTCGACGGTTCCGCCGAAGCGTGGCTCACTCTAGGATCGGACGACCACACTGAGATCGGACGGGTATGAGCATGCTCAGCAAACGCGAGTTTCTCGTCGGGGCCGGCGCCACGATGGCGCTCGGCGTCATGAGCAGTAAGGCTCGTGCCGCCCGCCATAGCCACTTCGACCTAATCGTTGTCGGCGGAGGCAACGCAGGCCTGCCGACCGCCATTTTCGCGGCTGAGCGTGGCGCCCGCGTCGCCATCGTCGAGGCCGCCGGCATCCTCGGCGGCACCCTGCACCTCTCGAGTGGCCAGATGAGCGCTGCGGGAACGCGCTTGCAACGACAGCGCGGCATCGTCGACACCCCGGATCTTCACTACGCCGACGTCATGCGCATCAGCAAGAACACGGCCAATCCGGAGATCCTGCGCCTGGCCGTCAATGCCGCGGCGCCTGCCTTCGACTGGTTGATGGATCAGGGTTTCAAGCCGATCGACGCGCACCCGATTACCGGTACGACCCACGAGCCCTACAGCCAGCCCCGATATGTCTGGGGTCGCAACGGTGGTCGCGACATCCTCGAAGTGCTGAATCGGCAGCTCGCGCCGCATATGCAGTCTGGACGCGTCACCATCCTGACGGGTCATTCAGCTGTCGAACTCGTACAGGCGCGAGGTTCGGGTGCTGTCACCGGTCTCGTCGTGCGCGATCCCGACAACCGCAAGATCACGCTGCGCGCTCGTCACGTGGCGCTGACCAGCGGCGGCTACACGGCCAATCCGCAAATGTTCCTTAATTACGAAGGCACGCGCACTCACACACGCGCCACCTATCCGTTCAGCCAAGGCATTGGTCTCGAGCTCGGTCTTGCGGCGGGCGGCTACATTCGCGGTGGCGAACACCACACGCCGTTGTTCGGTGCTGTGCTCGCCGACGATCAGTCGCCTACTGCCATGCGTGCCATGGCACGACACTTCCCGCCTGAGCGTCCGCCTTGGGAAATACTCGTCAACGCCAAAGGCCAAAGATTTCTGCGCGAGGATATTCCGAGCCACGACGCCTATGAAATGGCGCTGGCACGTCTTCCAGACGAACGCTGCTGGTTTGTTTTCGACGAGACCATCCGTCGGCAGGCGCCCGCGCTGTTGCGCGGTGGTTTTTCCGGGCCGTGGACCGAAGCGGACACCGAGCAGGCGTTCGCCGAAGGCGCCTACGGCTTTCATCGTGCCACCGACCTGCGCACGCTGGCCGAACGCGCCGGTATCGACACGCAAGGCCTTCTCGAGACGGTCGCCGACTACAACCGCGGCCGGGAAACCGGTAAAGACACTCTCGGTCGAACACATCTGCCGGCACCCATTGCCATGGCGCCGTATTACGCGATCACCATCAACAGCTGGAATCTACTGAGCTACGCCGGCGTCGCCGTCGATGCACAACTTCGTGTGATCCGGCGCGACGGCTCGCCGATTCCGAACCTGTACGCTGCGGGCGAGTTGCTCGGCATGGGAACGGTAATGGGCAACGGTATGCCAGGCGGGATGTCAGTCATGCCCGCACTCTCGCTTGGACGTCTGCTTGGCAAGGAACTGATCACCTTCGCATGAAGCAGCTATCGGCAGGCTGGAGTCTGCTGCTCGCCTTCTGCGCGGCTGCCGTCGGAGCCGACCAGCCGACGCCGCAGGTGCTGGTGCCGGGCGGTCCATTGCACGCCATCGAAGGAATGGCCTTCGGACCCGATGGCCAGCTCTACGGCACCAGTGTCTACGACCGGCGCATCTATCGCATCGATCCCCGGAGCGGGGCCGTCACCTACGCGGTGCCTGCCCCATTTGGTGAAGCCGATGATGTGGCCTTCGGCCCTCCGGGTTCGCCTGCAGCAGGCATCATGGCGTGGACTGCGCAGCGTTCCGGCGAGTTGCGCATCCGCCGGCCCGACGGCTCGCTCGAGGTCGCGCTGCCCAATGTGCCGCGCGTGAATCCCGTCGCCTTCGACGATCGGGGACGGTTGTTCGTCGCACAGAGTCGAGCGGGCGATGACGCGCTCTGGGAAGTCGACACCACGGGGAGCCGCCCACCGCGATTGGTGAGTCGGGGTCAGGGCCCCTTGAACGGTTTCGACTTCGGCGCCGATGGCATGTTGTACGCACCGGCATTCGGCACTGATCGCCTCGTCGCCATCGATCCCGATACCGGCGCACATCGCGTTGTGGCGCAGGGTCTGGGATCGCCTGCGGCCGTCAAGGTGGATCGTCGCGAGGGTTCGCTCGTCAGTATCGATTACCTGCGCGGCGAACTGTGGCGCTCGGATCTGCGCTCGCAGCAAAACACCCTGCTCGGACGATTCGATGACGTCATCGACAACCTCACACTCGGTCCCGACGGGCTGATTTATCTGCCTAGTGTGGCAGACAGTCGTGTGCTCGTCTTCGACCCGCAGACCGGTCGCAGCCGTCGGCTCGTGGATGGCCACTTCAGCGTCGCGCTCGGTGCCGTCTTGACGCAGCACGCCGGTCGCGAAGCCATGCTGGTGGCCGATCCGTTC
>CAISHQ010000051.1 GCA_903885195.1 uncultured Pseudomonadota bacterium
AACAGCGGGTGCCCATCGCGCGGGTTGGAGGTGAACTCCGGATGGAACTGGGTGGCGACAAACCACGGATGATCAGCAAGCTCGACGATCTCGACGAGTCCATCGGGCGAGAGACCCGAGAACGTCAGGCCCGCCGCGCGGTAGCGCTCGAGATAGGTGTTGTTGAACTCGTAGCGATGACGATGTCGCTCGCGGATCACACCCTTGCCATACAGGGCGCGTGCCCGCGTGCCCTCGAACAGCGTCACGTCCTGCCCGCCAAGGCGCATCGTGCCGCCGAGATTGGACGACTCGTCGCGAGCTTGCGCACCGCGCAGCGTGTCCTGCCATTCGGTGATGAGCGCGACCACAGGGTGTGGCGTGGTGCGATTGAACTCGGTGCTGGTAGCGCCGTCGAGCCCGAGCACGTGGCGACCGTACTCGATCACGGCGAGCTGCATGCCAAGACAGATGCCGAGATACGGGATGCGCTGCTCGCGCGCGTAACGCACGGCAGCAATCTTGCCCTCGACGCCGCGCTCACCGAACCCGCCCGGCACGAGAATCGCGTCCATACCCTGCAAGACGCCCGTGCCCTGCTCCTCGATATCGGTGGATTCGATGAAATGGATATTCACCCGAGTGCGGGTCTTGACCCCGGCATGGGTCAGCGCCTCGTTGAGCGAGATGTACGAGTCGCGGTTCTGCACGTACTTGCCGACCATGGCGAGATGGATCTCTGCGGTCGGGTTGGCTTTGGCCTCGACCACGGCCTGCCACGCCGAGAGGTCAGCGGGCTGGGTCTTCGACTCGAGGCGCAGTTTTTCCACCACGATCTCATCGAGGTGCTGCTCGTGCAGCAGCATCGGAATCTCGTAAATATCGCGTGCATCGACCGCCGAAATGACCGCGCGCTCCTCGACGTTGGTGAAGAGCGCAATCTTGCGACGGTGCTCGGCAGGCAGCGGATCGTGCGCGCGGCAGAGCAGGATGTCCGGCTGGATGCCGATGCTGCGAAGTTCCTTGACCGAGTGCTGCGTCGGTTTGGTCTTGATCTCATTGCCGCCGCCCACCACCGGCACCAGCGTCAGGTGCATGAAGATCGCCTGACTGCGGCCGAGTTCGACGCCGATCTGCCGGATCGCCTCGAGGAAGGGCAAGGACTCGATATCGCCGACGGTGCCGCCGATCTCCACCATGCACACATCCGAATCACCGGCGCCGCGCATGATGCTGGCCTTGATCTCATCGGTGATGTGCGGAATCACCTGCACCGTGGCGCCGAGGTAATCGCCTCGACGCTCCTTGGCGATCACGCGCTCGTAGATACGACCGGTCGTGAAGTTGCTGTGCCGACCGGTGACGGTGCGCACGAAGCGCTCGTAGTGACCGAGATCGAGGTCGGACTCGGTGCCATCGTCGGTGACGAAGACCTCACCATGCTGGAACGGGCTCATGGTGCCCGGATCCACGTTGATGTAGGGGTCGAGCTTGACCATGGCGATCTTCAGGCCACGGGCCTCAAGGATCGCGGCCAATGACGCGGAGGCGATGCCCTTCCCCAAAGAGGAAACGACACCGCCCGTGACGAAAATAAAACGAGGCATGGGGGACCGCCGCAGTTAAAGCGCCGTACTCTTCGACTCGCGCGGGGCCCGCGCAGGGCGTCGATGAGTTTCAGCACGACGGGAAGACATCTTAATAAAAATAGGACGTTTACTCAACGCGGATGACCGGGCCCGACTCCCAGACGAGACTCAATCGGTCGCGCGGGGGCGTGCCTCCGGCCTCGGCCCGATAGGCGGCATCGATGGCCAGATCCACCACGGCCACGATCGGGCCCGAGGCACCGCCTGCGCGCAGCAGCGGCCAGTGATTGCGTTCCCAGGGCAGCACCGCCGCAGCCCGCAAGAGTTCCTTCAGGCTGCGCCGAGGCTCACCCCGTGAGGGCCGCAAGGATTCACCCGCAGCGCGACCGGTCACCGTCAGCACCGCCGGCAGGCGCCGCGCATCGACTTGGCCGTTCCGATCAGATCGCAAGCGCAACACGCCACGATTGGGCCCCAACGCATAGGGCCGCGCCTGTTGCCAGCGCCACTCGCCCTCGGGCACCGGCACCGGCGGCTGCGCGAGGGCATACAACTGTCCGCGAAATCGACGTACCTCGGCCGTACCCCAGCGCACGATCGGCTGGGCATCGGCACGGGCCGCCGGCAACTCGCAGCGGATACGTTCGAGGTGCACGCGATCGGGCAGAGGCAACCCGGCCGCGCGCAACCACTCGCGCAGCGCATTGCGCTGCCGCGTCACCGACAACTCGGCGAGCGCTGCGAGCTCGAGAGGGCCGCGCGGGGCGAGCCGCTCGAGATCGGCGAGGGCCTGCTCACGCAACACGTTTTGGGCGTCCGCGAGGTTCGCGGCGCTGCGGGCAACCACCGTGGCAACCGCAGGCCAGCGCTCACGCAGCAACGGCAGCACGCGCTGCCGCAGATAGTTGCGATCAAATCGCTGATCGACATTGCTGTCGTCGTCCACCCAGGCCACGGCACTGGCGCGCGCGAACGTTTCGAGTTCGCTGCGAGGCTCACTGAGCAGGGGGCGCAGCAGCCAGCGCTCGCCGAGCCGCGTGCACTCACCCATGGCCGCCAGACCCGCTACACCCGCGCCGCGCAGCAATTGCAGCAGGAAGGTTTCGAGCTGATCGTCCAGATGATGCGCGGTGAGCAGCAGCTCGCTCGTGGGCATCGCGCGCGTGAGTGCGGCGTAACGCACCTGACGCGCCTCGGCTTCGAGCGATCGACCCGGCCCCTGCGGCACGCGCACGCGGCGCACCACGAGCGGGACCTCGAGGGCCGCGCAGAGACTGCGACAGTGCTGTTCCCAGGATCTCGCCGCGGGACGCAACTGATGATTGACGTGCACCGCTCGCAACGTGAATCGGCGCCAACGCGCGCTGCGCCGGCGCAGTTGCTGCAGCGCCAGAAGCAGCGCCACAGAATCGACGCCGCCACTGAGCGCCACGCAAAATCCGGAGAAGCGCCCGCCTGCGAGCGGGCCCTCAAGCGCAGCCTGCAGTCGCAGCGCGAGCCGACGCGGCAACTCAGCCGCCTGCGGCCGCGAGCGCTTCAGCCTTCCGCCTCGGTGAACACTCCGAAACCTGCGATCTTGCTCGAGCGCTCCTCGAGCAACTGCTCGATGGACTTGGCCCGCAGATCCTGCAGATGACCCGCGAGCGCTGCGCGCAACGACTCGGCAATTACAGCAGGGTTGCGATGCGCACCGCCGAGAGGCTCGGCCACGATCTCATCGACGAGATCGAGCGCGTGCAGCCGATCGGCCGTGAGACCCATGGCATCGGCTGCCGCTTCCTTTTTATCGGCGCTCTTCCAAAGAATCGACGCGCAACCTTCCGGCGAAATCACCGAGTAGGTGCTGTACTGCAGCATCACCAACCGATCGCAGACGCCGATGGCGAGCGCACCGCCCGAGCCACCCTCGCCGATGACAACACTGATGATCGGCACGCGCAGCTTCGCCATCTCGAACAGGTTGCGAGCGATGGCCTCACTCTGGCCGCGCTCCTCGGAGTCGAGCCCGGGATACGCACCCGGGGTGTCGATGAAGGTAATGACCGGCAAGCCGAAACGCTCGGCGAGGCGCAGCAGCCGCAAGGCCTTGCGATACCCCTCGGGCTTGGGCATGCCGTAGTTGCGCCGCACGCGCTCCTTCGTATCACGACCCTTCTGATGGCCGATGACCACCACCGCCGTGCCATCGAGCCGCGCGAGGCCGCCGATCAGCGCTTGATCATCACCAAACATCCGATCGCCGTGCAGCTCCTGGAATTCGGTGAAGGCGCTCTGGAGATAGTCGAGCGTGTACGGTCGCTGCGGATGACGCGCGAGCTGGGTGATCTGCCACGGACTCAGCTTCGAGAAAATACTACGTGTGAGCTGCTCGCTCTTGCCTTGCAGGCGCGCGATCTCATCCTGCACGTTCACCCCGGCACCGGCGGTGACGTGGCGCAACTCCTCGATCTTGGCTTCGAGTTCGGCGATCGGCTGTTCGAAGTCGAGAAAATTGATGCCCATCAACGTGATCTTATCAGCCGTAGGCCGAACTTGCCGTGCCTGTGGGTGGACCGTACACCACCCGCACGCCGTGGCTGCCGACCAGTTGCTCGAGCGCCTCGATCAGCTCCGGGCTCGCCCGCACGCGCCACTCCGCGCCGAGCTCAAGTGCTGCGCTCGCCTGCGCTCCGCTATAACGCACGCCGACGGCGCAGGGACCGGGCCTGAACGGCGCCAGCGTGTCCGCCAAGCGCTGCAGCAACAAACTTTGATCCGCGCCCTGCGCACGCGGCCAGAGCAGCACGATGCGCTGCGCCTGCTGCTCGCGGGCACGATTGAGCTCCGTGACCCGTTTGGCCGCCAACCGCCAGGTGTCGCCCTGCTCATCAAACCGCAACTGCCCTTCGATCAGCACCAGCGCATCTTTCACGATGAGTTCCCGATGACGCTGCAGCACCTCCTCGAAGAAGGTGACTTCCATGCGTCCGGTGCGATCGTCGAGCACGATGGAGGTTCGATTGGCACGCTTTCGCACCTCGTGGATGTAGCCCGCGACCGAGGCCTGCCGACCACCAAAGAAACCGCGCTCAGGGGAACCCTGCATCGGTCGATCGCTGATCAGATCGGCGATGCGGCCGGTCACGAAACGATTCAGATCCCGCTCATAGCGACTGAGCGGATGGCCGGTCAGGTACAAGCCGAGTGTTTCGCGCTCGCCCGCGAGTCGCTGCGTCTCGCTCCACTCGGGCAACAGCACGCCGGCGGGACCCGCCGTCTCGCTCTCGGCCGGAGTCGACAAGCCGAACAGATCGTTCTGGCCCGTGGCCACGGCCCGCGTCGCCTGCTCGCCGAGCTGCATCGCAGCCCCGAGCCGCGCCATCAACGTGGCGCGATTGACACCGAGTGAGTCGAAGCTGCCCGAACGGATCAGCGCCTCGAGCACCCGCCGGTTGACGCGATTCAGGTCGAGTCGTCGGCAAAAGTCCTCGAGGCTGCGGAACGCGCCACGCGCCTCGCGCTCCGCGGTAATCGCCTCGACGGCGGCGCGGCCAACGCCGCGGATCGCGCCGAGTCCGTAGCGCACCTCGCGCAGCCCGACCACGACAAACTCGTAGGCGGAACTGTTCACATCGGGTGGCGACACGGCGAGCCCCATCCGGTCGCACTCGTCCTTGATGGTCACCACCTTGTCGGTGTGATCCATATCCGCCGAGAGCACCGCAGCCATGAAGGCAGCGGGGTAATGGGCCTTGAGCCACGCGGTTTGATAGGAGAGCAAGGCATACGCCGCCGAGTGCGACTTGTTGAAGCCGTAGCCGGCGAACTTCTCCATCAAATCGAAGATGTGCGCGGCTTGCGGCTCGTTCACGCCTCGCGCCACGGCACCGGCCACGAAGCCCGTACGCTGCTTGGCCATCTCCTCGGGCTTTTTCTTGCCCATCGCACGGCGCAACAAATCGGCGCCGCCCAAGCTGTAGCCCGCGAGCACCTGCGCGATCTGCATGACCTGCTCTTGGTAGAGGATCACGCCGTACGTGGGCTTGAGCACATTCTCGAGGCTCGGGTGCAGGTAATCGATGGGCCCGTCGATGCGCCCATGCTTGCGCGCGATGAAATCGTCCACCATGCCCGATTGCAGCGGACCTGGGCGGAACAACGCCACCAGCGCGACGATGTCCTCGAATCGATCCGGCTGCAGACGACGCACGAGATCCTTCATGCCGCGCGACTCGAGCTGGAACACCGCCGTGGTCTCGCAGCCTTTCAACAACTGGTAACTCGCCACGTCGTCCATCGGCAGTTCACTGATGTCGAGCGCAGCCTCGCCCGCCGCACTGCGTGCGACGTTGATGGTGCGCACAGCGTGCTCGATGATCGTGAGCGTGCGTAGACCCAGAAAGTCGAACTTGACGAGTCCCGCGGCCTCGACGTCGTCCTTATCGAACTGCGTGACGACACTCCCGCCACCCTCTTCGCAGTAAAGCGGCGCGAAGTCCTCGAGCACGGAGGGCGCGATGACCACGCCACCGGCGTGTTTGCCGGCATTGCGCGTAAGGCCCTCGAGCGAGCGGGCAAGATCGATGAGATTGCGGACCTCTTCCTCGTCCTTGTAGAGCTTCTTGAGCTCGGGCTCCTTCTCGAGCGCCGCATCGAGCGTGATGTCGAGCTCGAACGGTACGAGCTTGGCGATGCGATCCACGTAACCGTAACCGAGCCCGAGCACCCGCCCGGCATCGCGCAGCACCGCCTTCGCCGCCATCGTGCCGTAGGTGATGATCTGCGAGACGCGGTTGCGGCCGTACTTGTCGGCCACGTACTCGATCACCCGATCGCGACCGTCCATGCAGAAGTCGACGTCGAAGTCGGGCATCGACACGCGTTCGGGATTGAGAAATCGCTCAAACAGCAAGTCGTATTGCAGCGGATCGATGTCGGTGATGCCGAGCGAATAGGCGACGAGGGATCCCGCGCCCGAACCGCGTCCGGGGCCCACAGGCACGCCGTTCTCGCGCGCCCAGCGAATGAAATCGGCGACGATCAAAAAGTAACCTGCAAAGCCCATGCTGCAGATCACCTCGAGCTCACTCGCGAGGCGCGGGCGATACACCGCGGGATCGGCATGCGGCAGACGAGCGAGCCGCGCCTCGAGGCCGCGAGCCGACTCGCTGCGCAGGAACTCCTCGGTGGTCTGACCCGTCGGCACGGGGTACGCCGGCAGACGGCTTTCCCCAAGTTGCAGCAACAGACTGCAGCGACGGGCGATCTGCACCGAGTTCTCGAGCGCCTCGGGCAGATCGGCAAAGAGGGCCGTCATCTCCTCCGGCGTGCGCAGATACTGCTGGCGCGTGTACCGGCGCGGCCGCGCCGCATCGGCGAGCAGCGAGCCTTCGTGAATGCACACGCGTGCCTCGTGGGCCTCGAAATCGCTCTCGGCGAGAAAACGCACATCGTTGGTCGCCACCACCGGCACCTGCGTACGCACGGCGAGCGCCACGGTCGAGGCGATCAGCGCTTCTTCCCCCTCGCGCCCGATCCGGCTCACCTCGAGGTAGTAGCGATCACCGAGCAAGCCGCGCCAAAACTCGAGGTGCCGCTCGGCGTCGCCGCTCTTGCCGCTCGCCAGCGCACGCCCGACGTCACCCGCCGCCCCGCAGGACAGCGCGATCAGACCCGTCATGACCTCCGCATCAAGCCAGCTGCGTTCGATGCGCGGCTCGCCGCGCTGCTGACCCTCGAGGTAGGCGCGCGTCACGATACGCGTGAGATTGCGATACCCGGCCTCGTTCTGGCACAGCAAGGCGATCCGCGTGGGTGCCGAGCGGGCATCGCTCTCGGCGACGGTCAGATCCACACCGATGATGGGCTTGACGCCCTTGCTCATCGCCGCGCGATAGAACTTCACCATCGCGAAGAGATTGTTCTGATCGGTGATCGCCACCGCCGGCATGCCCGCCTCAGCCACCTTGTCGACGAGCTCAGCAATACGCACCACGCTGTCGCGCAGCGAGTACTCGGTATGCAGGCGGAGATGGACGAAGGTGCTCATCGCAGCAGCGATCTTACCGGCCCGAACGAGCGCCGGTGAACGCTGCTGACGCCCGCCGCACGCAACGCGGCCAGGTGGGCCGCGGTCGGGTAGCCCTTGTGGATCGCGAATCCATATTCAGGATGACGCCTATCCAGTTGAACCATAACGTGATCCCGCACGGTCTTGGCGAGGATCGAGGCGGCGCTGATCGCCGCAACCTTGGCATCGCCCTTGGCGATGGCCTCGGCCGAGGTCAAACCCGCGATGCCCTCGAGCTTGGGCAGACGGTTGCCATCGATCAACACCCGAGTGGGCCGAAGGCTAAGCCCCACGATGGCGCGGCGCATGGCGAGCAGCGTTGCCTGCAGAATGTTGATCGAGTCGATCTCCGCGGGACTCGCCACACCGATCGCCCAGGCCAGCGAGCGAGCGCGGACGAGCGGCGCCAATCGTTCGCGCGCCTCGGCGCTCAACGCCTTCGAGTCGGCCAGTCCGACGATCGGCTGCGCGGGATCCAGGATCACGGCCGCCGCCACCACGGGTCCAGCGAGGGGTCCACGCCCGGCTTCATCGACACCGGCCACCCACTCCACGCTCATCGCGCAGGCGCCGCGGGCAGCAACTCGCAAATCGCCTCCGCCGCCGCGGCCGCACCGCCGCAGCGTAGTTGCTCGTGCACGGCACGGAACTCCGCGGCGAGCGCAGGCCAGCGTTCGCTGTTTGAGAACAGTTCGAGCAACGCCGCGCCGAGGGCCTCGGGTCGCGCCTGCTCCTGAAAAAATTCCGGTACGGCCGCGCGCCCGAGTAGCAGGTTCGGCTGCGAGAAAAACGCCACCTTCACGAGCTTGAATCGACGGATGAGCCAGGCCGTGAGCGGCGCAAGCTTATAGGCCACCACCATCGGTCGGCGGCTCAGCAGCGTCTCGAGGGTGGCCGTGCCCGAGGCCACGAGCACGGCATCGGCCGCGGCCAGCACAAGGCGAGATTGCCCGAGCAGCACACGCACCGGCACGCCCGGTGCCACGCTGGCCCAGACGGCTTCGAACTGGGCCCGCGTCGCCTCGCTCGTGAGCGGTGCGACGAACTGCACCTCCGGTCGATGCGTGTGCAACCAGGCCGCCGCCAAGGCGAAAGGCTCGGCGAGCCGCTCGACCTCACCGCGCCGACTGCCGGGCAGCACCGCGAGCACCGGCGCCTCACCGGCAATGCCGAGCGTCGCGCGAGCTCCGGCACGATCGGGTATGAGCGGGAACTGATCGGCGAGCGGGTGACCGACGAAACGCGCCTCGACTCCATGCGCGGCGTAGAACGCGGGTTCGAAGGGCAGCAAACAAAGAATTCGATCGCAGGCCTCAGCGATGCCGCGAACGCGCCCTTGTCGCCACGCCCACACCTGGGGACTCACGTACTGCACCGTACGCAGACCCGCACGCTTGAGTTGTCGCGCAAGGCCCAGATTGAACTCCGGCGCATCGATACCGATGAACACCGCGGGCTCTCGCTCGCAGAGCGTCGCCACCACGCGCCGCCGCAGGCGCAGCAAGCGCGGCAAGTGACGGAGGATTTCCGCAAGACCCATCAGCGCGAGCTCTTCGCTGTCGGCGATCACTTCACAGCCCGCCTCGCGCATCCGCGGACCCGCGATGCCGATGAAGCGGGCGCCGGGCACGCGCTCGCGCAGTGCGGCGATCAAGGCAGCGCCGAGGTTATCCCCCGAGGCCTCGCCCGCCACGAGCGCGATCAGCGGTCCCTCGCTCGCCATCGCCACCGCCGTCAGCGGATCAGGCTGCGCGTGGAGCGGCCGATGAACTCGACGAAGGGCACGAGTTCGGGCTGCGTGGCCGCCGCCTCGCGCAGTCGCCCGATCGCCGTCTCGAGCGGCAAGCCCTCGCGATACAGGGTACGAAAGGCATTCTTGATGTTGCGCACCTGCTCGGGCGAGAACCCGCGGCGCGAGAGGCCGGTGGCATTGATCGAGTGTGGTTCAGCCGGATGACCGACCGCCATCACGTACGGCGGCACATCGCGCGTCACCGCCGTGTTGTTGGCGATGAAGGCATGCGCGCCGATCTTGCAGAACTGGTGCACGCCCGTGAAGCCGGCGAGGATCACGTGATCATCCACCTCGACGTGACCGCCGAGCGTGGCGAGATTGGCGAACACGCAATGACTGCCGACGATGCAATCGTGGGCGACGTGCGAGGAGGCCATGAAGAGGTTGTCGCTGCCGATGCGAGTGATCGCCTTGTCGTGCGTCGTGCCGCGATTGACGGTGACGTACTCGCGAAACACGTTGCCATCGCCGATTTCCACGCGCGTCGGCTCACCCTTGTACTTTTTGTCCTGCGGCGCATCGCCGATCGAGGCGAACTGAAACACGTGGTTGTTCGCGCCGAGCCGCGTCCAGCCCGTGACCACGGCATGCGGTCCGATGCGGCATCCGGGACCGATTTCGACATCGGGTCCGATGATGGCGTAGGCGCCGACCTCGACATCGGGTGCAAGCTTCGCACCCTCGGCAATCGCCGCGCGCGGATCGATCGATCCTGCGCCGCTCATGCACCCCTCCCGGTCTCGGGCGCCACCATCAGTTCGGCCGAGGCCGCCTCATGCTCGCCGACCCACGCGGAGGTTTCGAACTTCCAGATGCCGCGCATCTGTCGTTGCAGACTCGCCTTGAGGATGAGTTGATCACCGGGCTCGACCGGGCGACGAAAGCGCGCCTTGTCGATACCCACAAAGAAAAACCGGGTGCTCTCGTCCGGGATCACATCCGCGGTCACGAAGGCGAGGATCCCTGCGGTCTGCGCGAGCGCCTCGATGATGATCACCCCCGGCATCACCGGCCGATGTGGAAAATGCCCTGGGAAATACGGTTCGTTGTAGGTCACGTTCTTCAGCGCGACGATCGATTCGCCCTTGCGGCACTCGGTCACCCGATCGACCAGCAGGAAGGGATACCGGTGCGGCAATTGCCGGAGGATGGCGTTGATGTCCAAGGTCACGATGTCGCTCACGTTGTCTCCCCGCCGCCTTCGGCAGTCTGTCGTTCCAGTTCACCGACGCGGCGCGCCAGTCCATCGATACGTTTCAGTCGGCCGACGATACGCCGCCAGTCCGCGGCGGGCTCGGCCGGTATACCGCCCGAGTAGACGCCGGGTTCGCGGATGTCACCCACCACGAGCGTGAAGCCCGTGAGCGTCACATCGTCGCAAATCCGCAGATGCCCGGCGATGCCGACGCCACCGCCGACGCGACAGCGCGCGCCGAGATGCGAACTGCCCGCAAGCCCTGCGCAGCCCGCGATCGCCGTGTGCGCACCGATCGTGCAGTTGTGACCGATCTGCACGAGGTTGTCGATCTTCACGCCCTCGGCGATCACCGTGTCCTCGATGGCGCCACGATCGACGGTGGTGTTCGCGCCGATCTCGACGTCAGCGCCGATGCGTACCGTGCCCACTTGCGGCACGGCGATCCAGCGCTCGCCCTCGGGTGCATAACCAAAGCCCTCGGCACCGATCACGGACCCGGGGTGCAGGATCGAGCGCGCACCGATCTGCACGCGCTCGAGCACGGTGACCCGCGCCACGAGCCGCACGTCCTCGGCGAGCTCAGCCCCCGCCGCCACGATGCAGCCGGGCCCGAGGTGCACACGCGCGCCAATCCGCGCGCCCGCACCGATGAAACACTGTGCGCCGATGTGCGCCGTAGCATCCACCACGGCCCCCTCTTCGATCACGGCCGAAGGGTGTACGCCGGGTGCCATCGGCATCGCCGGATAGAGTTCAGCCGCAATGCGTGCGAAGGCGGCGTGCGGATTACGGCCCACGAGACAATCGACCGGACAGTCGGCCTCGAGTGCGGGAGTCAGGATGACGACGCCGGCCCTACAGCCGGCGAGCGAATCCGCCAGCTTGGGATTGGCGAGGAAGGCGACCGAACCTGGCCCCGCTCCCGAGAGCGTGGCGACATGGTCGACGCGCCGCGCGGGGTCACCGCGCAGCGTCAGACCGTATCGAACCGCCAGTTCGCCGAGGGTGATGTCCGCCATCGGCCATCGCCGCGGGCTGCCGGCGCGCTGCTTAGCGCGCGGCCGGCTTCGGCGCCGTCGCCTTGGCCTGCATGCCGGCGATCACCGCCGGGGTGATGTCGAGGGCGGTCGTCGCGTAGATCACGCCATCGGTGACCACGAGATCGAAGTTCTGCGCCTTCGAGAACACGCGCACTTCCTCGATCAGCGTACGCTGCAACTTGGTCATTTCCTCGTTGCGCCGCGCGTTGAAATCGTCGTTGATTTCCTGCTGGCGACGACCGAGATCGCGCTCGCCATCGCGCAGTTCCTTCTCGGCGCGAGAGATCTGATCCGGCGTCATCGTGGCGCGGTCCTTGACGAGCTTGTCGCGCTTGCCCTGCAGCGACGTCGCCTGCCCCTGCAGCTCGCGCTGCTTGGCAGCCGCTTCCGAGCGCAACGTCTCGATGAGCGCCTTGCCCTGCGGGCTCTCGTCCATCAGACGTCCGAAATCGAGAACGCCCACCTTGATCTCGGCCATCGCGGGCGCTCCAACCAGAGTCGCCATCACCGCCAGCACCGGAATCATCGTCTTGAAATTCGCACGCATCGCTCGACCAACCTCTGTGAGATGAACGATCAGAACGCCTGACCGATCGTGAACTGGAAGCGCTCCTCCTCGTCCGGGAAGTTCACGCCATCGCCCCGGAAGGGGTTCAGCGGAATCGCGTAACTGAAGCGGAACACACCGAGCGGCGCGAGCCATTGCACCGCGACGCCCGTTGACTGACGCAACTTATCATACCCGAACTTGTACTCGACCGGCGTCACCGCGTCGATACCCGTGAACTTGTAGAACTTGTTGATCGAAAAGACGTTTCCGATGTCGAAGAACACCGTGGCGCGGGCCGATGCCTGCCACTTTTGAGGCGTCGGGATGATGAGTTCAGCACGGGCGGCAACCTTCAGGTCACCACCATAGGGGTTGCCATAGCTGTCCTTGGGACCCAGCCGGCTCTCGCGGTAGCCACGCACCGTGTCCGGGCCGCCGGCGAAGAAGTTGCGGTACGGCGGCGGCGCCGTGGTGTCGCCGAGTTCCTTGGTGTAGCCGACCTCGGCACCGAAGGCCATCGTCCAGCGGCCGATCAACGGCAGGAACTGCAGGTAGTCGTAGTTGGCCGAGGCGTACTGCACGTCGCTGAAGGGCAGCGTGTAGCTGAGCGAGAGCGAGTGGCGCATGCCCCGGTCGGCAAAGAGCGCCCGGTTACGACTGTCGTAGCTCCAGCCGGCCACGATCTCGAAGGTGTCGAACTGCGTAGTGTCGAGCGTGGTCGAGGGCACGATGAAGCCGCCGCCGTAATCCTGCTCCGGCACGAGCTGCTGCCGATAATCGCCGTTGGTTTGCACCCAGCTGCGCGCCTGGTCGGCCGAGCCCTCGCCCGTGATGAGCGAGGAGCGCTGCGCCGAGAAGCCGAGGCGCAGGCCCTGGTACTCGGTGAGCGGATAGCCATAGTCGACGCCGAGCGCCAGCGACTCGGAGGAGAAGTCCGAGGAGGCCGAGACGAACTGCGTGACGTCGCGATACGTGAACGACAGCGTACGCGCGACGCCGTCGATGTTGGTGTACGGGTCGGTGTGCGAGATGCCGTACACCTTGGAGTAACGACCCGAGTTCAGATCAATGGAGATGCGCTCACCGGAGCCCATGAAATTGCTGTCAGCGTAGTTGCCATTGAGGATGAACGACTGCGACTCGGAGTAACCGATGCCGCCGCCGAGCTGCGCCGAGGGACCTTCCTTGATCTCGAACTCTACATCGACGAGATCGGGTGAACCGGGGACGGGCGTGTTCTCGGACTCGACCTTCTCGATATACGGCAGGCGCTGCAGACGCTGTTTGGAGCGCTCGACGAGCACGTTGGACAACCAGCCGCCCTCGAGCTGGCGCATCTCGCGGCGCAGCACTTCGTCGTTGATCTTGGTCACGCCGTTGAACACCACGTGACGCACATACACGCGATTACCCGGATCGACGAAGAACGTGAGACCGACTTCTTTCTTCGCATCATCGCTGCTCGGCACCGGGTCGACCTTGGCGAAGGCGTAGCCTTCGAGACCGAGCCGGTTCTGGATCAGCTCCTGTGTGTTGGTGATCTGCTTCTTGGAGAAGGTCTCGCCCGGCTTGATGAGCAGATAGTTCTTGAGCTCCTCCTCGGGGACCACGAAGGTACCAGCGAGCTTCACCGAGCTCACCTTGAAGACCTCGCCCTCGCTGACGTTCACCGTGATGAAGATATCGTCCTTCTCGGGGGCGATCGCCACCTGCGTCGAATCGATCTCGAAGTTCGCATAACCGCGGTCCATGTAGTACGAGCGCAGTTTCTCGAGATCACCCTGCAGCGACTCGCGCGAATAGCGATCGTCCTGCCGGTACCAGGAGAGCCAGTTCGGCGTCTTGAGCTCGAAATCCTCGAGGATGTCCTTCTCTGAGTAGGTCTGGTTGCCCACCACGTTGATCTGGCGGATGCGGGCGCGCTTGCCTTCCTTGATGTCGATCTTCACGCGCACGCGGTTGTCCGGCACGTCCTCGACCTGCGCATCGATGCGCACGGCGTACTTGCCGCGGCTGAAGTACTGGTCGGTGAGGAACTGCTTGACGTCCTCGAGCACCGAGCGATCGAAGGTCTTGCCCGTGGCGAGGCCCACGTTGCGCAGGCTCTTGGTGAGATCCTCGGTCTTGATGTCCTTGTTGCCCTTGAGCTCGAAACTCTCGATCGAGGGCCGCTCGAGCACAGCGACGACCAGTGTGCCGCCGTCCCAGCGCAGCTCCACATCGCGGAAGAAGTTGGTGTCGTAGAGGGCGCGGATCGCCTCGCGCACGCGCTGCGGCGTCAGCCGATCGCCGATGTTCACCGGCAGGTAGTTGTACACCGTGCCTTCGGAGACGCGCTGCAGACCCTCGACGCGGATATTGTCGACCCGCAGCGACTCCGGCACCGCCGATGGCTGCGCCGCCGGTTGCTGCTGCGCCAGAGCACTCGTGACCGAGCCCGCGGCGAGCAGACACGCGCCGACCCAGGCGACCCAACGATGCCGCGTTGCACTACGAACCACTGTGCTCATCCGAATCACTGTGCTCAACCGAACTGCCTCGCAAAATCATTGAACAACGCCACACCCATCAGCAGCAGCAGCAACGCGATGCCGACCTGCTGACCGACTGCCTGCAGCCGCTCCGACAGCGGGGAACCGCGCGCCCACTCGATGAGTTGGTAGACGATCTGCCCGCCATCGAGTATCGGGATGGGCAGCAGATTGAGGAACCCGAGACTCAAGGAAATCACAACCAGGAAGCCGAGGAACTCGCTGAGCCCCGACTGCGCCGAGGCGCCGGCGTATTCGGCGATCGAGATCGGGCCGGAAAGATTCTTGAGCGAGACCTGGCCAAAGAGCATGCGAGCGAACATCTTCGCCTGCAGCAGGGTCATGTCGTAAGCGCGCTGCATCGACTCGCCAAGCGCCTCGATCGGCCCGAAGCTGCGCTGCGTCACCAGGTCGGCCGGCCACGGCGGTGGCGGCGGCGTCTCAATGCGGATGCGCCCGACTTCGCGGCCCTCGAGCAGATCGGCGGCGCTGCGCACTGTGGCGCGCAGACGGCTGCCGCCGCGCTCGTATTCGACGTCGATGTCGCGATTGGGACGCGCCGAGATCGCCTCGACGAGCGCCGAGAAATCCTTGATGGCCTCGCCATCCACCGCGAGGATGCGATCGCCCACCTGCAACCCGGCGAGGTCCGCAGGGCCCTGCGCCGTAACCTTGCCGATCACCGGAGGCACCGGCGGTGTCCAAAAGCGCATGCCGATGCCCCGCAGCAGCGCAGTAGGCTCGGTGAGAGCGCGGCGCACTTCAGGGTCGTCCACGCGCATCTCGAGCGTGCGCTGACCCGAGCCGCGACGCTCGACTTCGATCTCGATGCGGCCGTCATCGCTCATCGCATCGATGAAGCCGAACAGCACGTCCGAGTGATTGCTGACCGTGCGACCCTCGACGCGCAGGATTTCATCTTCGTTCTGCAGCCCGGCCTGCGCGGCGATGGAGTCGGGCACCACGGGGCCCACCACCGGCCGCAGTTGCGGCTCGCCCGAAATCCACAACATGCCCCACAGCACGAGGATGGCAAAACCGATATTGAACGCAGGACCCGCCAGCAGCACGAGGATGCGCTGCCAAGGCGCCTTGCGGGTGAAGGAACGGGAGAGGTCCGCCGGATCGACAGGGCCCTCGCGTTCATCGAGCAGCTTGACGTAGCCGCCAAGCGGCAGTGCCGCGAACACGTACTCGGTGCGATCGGCACCGGCGACTTTTTTCCAGAGCGGCGTGCCGAAACCCACCGAGAAACGCAGCACCTTGAAGTCGAGCTTGCGTGCGACCCAGTAATGCCCGAACTCGTGCACCGTGACGAGCAGGCTCACGGCGACGATGAAACCGAGCAGGGTCCACAGCAGCGTCATCATGCGCCCGGGCCACTCGATGAGTGTCGCCCATTGGCGGCATATCGGCCGGAGTCGACGATCTGTTGGGCAGCCGAGCGCGCACGGGCATCCGCCGCGAGCACGCTCTGAAGGTCGCTGGCTGAGCCGGCTGCCTGATTCATCACAGCCTCAATGACCGCCGGGATCCCGCTAAAGTTCAAACGCCCCTCCAGAAATGCCGCCACGGCCACCTCGTTGGCGGCATTGAGGATGGCGGGCGCAGCGCCCCCGGCCATCGACGCCTGGCGCGCGAGCGCCAGGCAGGGAAAACGACCCGTATCGGGCGGCTCGAACTGCAGCAAGCCGGCCCGGGCCAGATCGAGCGATTGTACACCGGAGTCGAGCCGCTCCGGCCAACCGAGGGCGTAGGCAATCGGGGTGCGCATGTCGGGCGAGCCGAGCTGGGCGAGCATCGAGCCGTCCACGTATTCAACCAGCGAGTGCACCAGACTTTGGCGGTGCACCACGACGTCCACCTGGGCGGTGTCGAGACCGAACAGGATGCGCGCTTCGATCAGCTCGAGCCCCTTGTTCATGAGCGTCGCCGAGTCGACGGAGATCTTTCGGCCCATGACCCATTTCGGGTGCTTGCAGGCCTGCTCGGGCGTCGCTGCGGCGATTTGCTCGGCGCTCCAGTCGACGAACGGGCCACCGGAGGCGGTCAGCAGAATGCGCCGAACACCCTTCGGCGCCTCGCCCATGCGCGCCCCGGCAGGCCAGCACTGAAAGATGGCGTTGTGCTCGCTGTCGATGGGCAGCAGTGTCGCCCCGCCCACCCGCGCCGCCTCGATGAGGATGGGCCCGGCCATGACGAGCGGTTCCTTGTTGGCGATCATCAATCGCTTGCCCGCTCGAGCCGCCGCGAGCGATGAGGAGAGCCCCGCGGCACCCACGATCCCGGCCATGACGTACGGCGCCTCGGGGAGCGCTGCCAGCGTATCGAGCGCGCCCTCGCCGACCAGAACCCGGGTCGGCAACCCCGCCGTGCGCAGGGCCTGCTCGAGGCTGCGCGCCGCCTCGGGCTCGACGAGCGCCGCATAGTCCGGCCGAAAGCGCTGACACTGCGCAAAGAGCTTGGCGTGATCGCGTCGCGCGCCGAGCGCCACGACACGAAAGCGCTCCGGGTGCCGCGCGAGCACATCGAGTGTGTTGTCGCCGATGGTGCCGGTGGAACCGAGCACGCAGACGCCAACGGGGGCGCTCATGGGAGCACCCACACCGACTGCCAGCCGTCGGCCGCCACATACCCACCCTGCAGCAGGCCGAGCAGCAACAGCGGCACACCGGCCGCGAGGCTATCGAGCCGATCGAGCACCCCGCCATGACCCGGCAGCAGACGCCCGCTGTCCTTGAGCCCGGAGTGTCGCTTCATCAGGCTCTCGGTGAGATCACCCACGATCGAAAACGCCACCGCGCCGAGCGCCAAGACCACGATGGGCAGCACGGGCCAGCCAAACTGCTGCGCACCCACGATGGCGAGGAGCGCCGCCACGAGCAGTCCCCCAAAGACGCCTTCCCAGGACTTGCCAGGCGATACCTTAGGCGCGAGCTTGGTGCGCCCGAAGGCATGGCCCGCAAAGTAGGCGCCCACGTCGGCCGCCATGATCACGAGGAGTGCGAACAGCAACTGCCACACGGCGCCCGTGTCGGCGCCGCGCAAGGCCCCGAGCGCAAGCCCGAGCGGTGCGAGCGTGAGCACGCCCGCCAGCGCCGTGGTCCGCGGCCCGCCGCGGGCAGGTGCGAACACAATCCAAAGAAAAGCGATCAACCACCAGTGGGCCGTCATCGCCATCACGAAAAAGAGCTTGCCCGAATCCTGCGCCCAACCGACCAGTGCCCCAAGCACAGCCACCACCGCGAGCACGTAGAGCGCGCGGCGCGCGGTGGTCATGCGCTCAGCATCGCCAAGGAAGGCGCTCCACTCCCAGGCGCCCGCCGCCACGGCGAGCACCACCACCACCAGAGTGGCGAGCGGAGGCAGCACGAACAGGATCGCCAACAGCCCGCAAAGCAGCACCAGAGCCGTGGCGATGCGCTGCTGCAGGCCGACGGGCTTATTCATCCGCGAACCTGTTTGCCGGTGAGTCCGAAGCGACGCTCGCGCTGCGAGAAGTCCTCGATCGCTTCGGCAAGTTCAGCCACGCCGAAGTCCGGCCACAGCGTGTCGGTGAAGAAAAGCTCCGCGTAGGCAATGTTCCAGAGCAGAAAATTGCTGATGCGATGATCGCCGCCCGTGCGGATGAACAAATCGGGATCCGGAAGATCGGCGAGCTGCAACTCGCGCGCAAAGCGCTCCTCGTCGATCTCGCTCGGACGCAACGCGCCGCTCGCCGCCTGCTCGGCGAGGCGCCGCGCAGCCTCGAGCACGTCCCAGCGGCCGCCGTAGCTCACCGCCACCTGCAGCTTGAGGCCCGTGTTGTCCGCCGTGAGCGCCTCGGCCTCGGCGATGCGCTGCTGCAAGCGCACCGACAAACGCTGCCGGTTGCCGATCACGCGCAGCCGCACCTGATTGGCATGCAGCTCCTCGACCTCGCGATCGAGCGCGTCCATGAAGATCGCCATCAGGGTCGACACCTCGGTCTCGGGAC
>CAISHQ010000052.1 GCA_903885195.1 uncultured Pseudomonadota bacterium
GCCCGAATACGGCGACAACGTACACGGCGTTGACCGCCGCCATGACGAGCGCGGGCAGCCACCACTCGCGTAGCAGTTCAGGGCGAACGACGGCGAGCACCAATAACACCTGTACCGCCGTCGCGATGCAGGAAAGCACGGCACCAGCCGCGGCGGCGCGCAGTAGCTCGGGCGTGCGACTTGCGACTCCGCCGAGGGAGGCGATCGTGGCCGAACTCGACACGAACCCGCCAAATAGCCCAGCAATCGGTAGACCGCGACTCGGGCCCAATGCACGCAAGGCCACATAGCCTGCGGCGTTGAGCGCAAGCACGAGCACAGCCAGGGTCCATAGGGTCTTGAGATTCACCACGCCGTAGCGATCAATGGGCTGCTCGGGCATGAGCGGCAACACCACGAGTACGGCTGCGGCCAGCAGCAGAAAATCCAGCAGCTCCTGATCGTTCAACACCTCGCCAGCAAGGCGATGCAGAGGTTTGCGAAGCGCCAGCAGCAAAGCGATAACGACCCCAACCGCCGCCGCGAGCTCAGGCGCGAGCGTGGCCACGGCGCCAAGCAAGTACGTGGTGAATAGGGTGATTTCGCTCGTGATCCCGATATCCGGGCTGCGATCTCGCGCATAGGCCAGCAGCACGAGGGCTGCGACGAACACACCGCCGACCAGCACAAGCCCAAAGCCCGGAAACTGCATGGCGAGCGCCCCGGCAAGGGCGACGATCACGTGGGTGCGGACACCGCCCGCTCCACCGAAGTGCGGATCTGCCTTGCGTCGCTCGCGCTCAATGCCGATGAGCAAACCCACGCCAAGCGCGACTAGGGTGCCGATGACGGACGCGTCTGAAAGGCTGCTAAAAGGCATTCAGCCCCGTCAACTCGCGTCCGAGTGACAGCTGATGAATGGTCTCCGTCCCTTCGTAGGTGATCACGCTCTCGAGATTCAAGGAATGCCGAATCGCGGCATGATCCGTGGTAATGCCTGCGCCGCCGAGCAGATCGCGCGCATCCCGCGCCACGTCAATCGCCGCGCGGCAGTTATTCCACTTCGCCAGAGACACCTGCACTGGTGACAGCGTGCCGCGATCCTTACGCCGCGCCATGTGCAGCGCGAGCACCTCGCCGAGCGAAATGCGGCGCGACATCTCCGCCAGACGGATCTGCACCGCCTGAGTCGCAGCGAGCGGCCGCCCGAACAGCACACGCTCTTTGGTGTAGTGCAGCGCCTCACCGAGACAGGCTTGCGCAGCACCCATCACGCCCCAGGCGATGCCAAAGCGTGCTTGGGTCAAGCAACTGAGCGGTGCCTTCAGACCGACACTGCTCCCGGGGAGCAGATTAGCCTCCGGGATGCGAACGTCGTCGAAGTACAGCGCACCGGTCGCCGAAGCACGCAATGACATCTTGCGTTCGATCTCGGCCGTACTGAAACCCGGCATACCGCGTTCGACCAGAAAGCCGCGCGCGCCCTCGTCCGTCAGCGCCCAAACAATGGCGACATCAGCGAGTGGTGCATTCGTGATCCACATCTTCGACCCGTTCAGCACCCAGTCACCACCCTGTCGCTTGGCGGTGGTGTTCATGTTGAGCGGATCGGAGCCGCCGTGCGCCTCGGTGAGCCCGAAGCAACCAATGATTTCGCCGCGGGCCATCCCCGGCAACCAACGCTCACGCTGCTCGGGACTGCCATAGGTGTAGATGGGAAACATGCAGAGCGAAGACTGCACCGACACAAAACTGCGCAGCGCCGAATCGCCCCGCTCGAGTTCACGGCAAATCAATCCGTAACTCACGGCATTGAGACCCGCGCACCCGTAACCTTCGAGCGAGGAGCCGAGCAAGCCAAGCCTCGCCATGGGCGCAATCAGCTCACTCGGAAAACTGTGCTCGGCGAAGCAGCGGCCAATAATCGGCAGTACCTCGTCATCAACGAAGCGCGCGACCGAGTCGCGAACCAACCGCTCCTCGTCCTGCAACTCGTCTTCGATGCCCGCAATGTCGAGAGGATCGTGTGCCATGGGTTACCCGATCACGTTGTCGTTGCGCAGTTGAACGATCTCGTCCGCCGACAGGCCGAGAGTGGCCAGCACCTCGTCGGTGTGCTCACCCGGTTTGGCCAGTTTGCCGCCTTGCGAGGGTCGCTGTCCGTCCATTTCGATGGGCAGTTTTGGCAGCCTCGTCTGCTTGCCATCGGGCAAGGTGGTCTCGCCGAGACCGCCGCTCGCTGCCAGATGCGGATCGTCAAACATCTCTTCAGGCTTGCCGATCGGCGCGAACGGCAGGCCGGTGTTCTCGAGTATGGGCACCAGATCCGCCTTGCGATAGCCGCGGAACAACTCGCGCACTTTCGGCAGCAGACTCTCGCGCTGCAGCACGCGCTGCGAATTGGTCTTGAGCGACTCGTCCGCGCCGAGCTCCTTGAGCGCAAACGCTTGGCAGAACTTTTGCCACAGACCGTCGGAGACGATACCGACGAATACGTGCTCGCCATCGGCCGTTTCGAACACATCGTAGATGGCCCAGGCCGAGATGCGGACCGGCATCGGCTTGGCCGGCTGTCCGGTGACCGCCATCTGCGCCATGTGCTGACCGACCAGATACACGGTGGTTTCGAACAAAGCACTGCTGACCTTCTGGCCGCGCCCAGTGTGGTGCCGTTGCTCGATTGCCGCCAGCACGCCGATGACGCCGAACATGCCGCCCGTGACATCGATCACCGAAGTGCCCGCGCGCAGCGGACGGCCCGGCGGCCCTGTCATGTAGGCCAACCCGCCCATCATCTGCGTGACCTCATCGAGCGCCGTGCGGTGTTCGTAGGGACCCGACAAGAACCCCTTCTCCGAGCAATAGATCAGCCGCGGATTGGTCTGTGAGAGGGACTCGTATCCAAGCCCGAGCTTGTCCATGGCACCGGTGCGGAAATTCTCGACCACCACGTCCGCGGCGTCGCAGAGTCGACGGGCGAGCCCGAGCCCCTGCGGTGATTTCAGATCGAGGCAGATGCTCTTCTTGTTGCGGTTGTACATCGGGAAATATCCCGCACCCGAACCGATCAGCTTGCGGGTGGAGTCGCCGCCGGGCGGCTCCACGCGAATGACCTCGGCACCGAGTTCCGTGAGAATGGCGCCCACCGCAGGCCCCATCACCATGTGCGTGAACTCCACGACCTTGATGCCATGCAGCGGCAGACTGGTCGGATCAGGCAAATCACTCATCGTCGTCTCCTCAGGCAGCCGAGGCTGCGACAAACCCGAGCGGCAAGCCGGCATCAGGGGTAAAACCGTACAGTGACTCGCTGGGCACGGCTTGGCGCAGAATGTCGCGCACCGCGAGCAGCTTGGGCAGATCGATGCCGGTGCGCAGTCCCATCGCCTCGAGCATGAACACGAGATCCTCCGTGACGATGTTGCCCGAGGCTCCCGGCGCAAACGGGCACCCACCGAGCCCGCCCAGCGAACTGTCGAAGGTCGTGATGCCCTCTTCCAATCCCGCCATCACGTTCGCAAGCCCAAGACCGCGGGTATTATGCAAATGCAATCCCGACAGCGCGTGTTCGCCCACCGCCGCACGCACCGCACGCACCAGTTCGCGCACCTGGCGCGGGTTGGCGTAACCGGTGGTGTCTGACAAACCGACTTCATCGCAGCCCGCCGACATCAGCGCTTCGGCGAGTTCGACGACCTTGCTCTGCGGTACCACGCCCTCGAGCGTACAGCCGAACGCCGTAGACAGGCCGCCCTCGAATTTGGGCCGACTCTCGGGCGGCAGACTGCGAAGCAATGCGACGATGCCGCGCGTCTCCTCGAGCATTTGCGCGTGGGTGCGCCGGACGTTCTTGAGACTGTGCGTCTCCGACACCGACAACGGCAGCGTGATCTTGTGCGCACCGGCCGCAACGGCTGCCTCGGCCCCTTTCAGGTTCGGCACGAGCACCGCAACAGTCAGATTCGGGAGGGTGCGCGCAAAGGCCACAACTTCCGCGGTATCGGCCAGCTGAGGCAACAACTTCGCCGGCACGAAGCTACCGACCTCGATCTCGGTGACGCCCGCGGCGGCCTCGGCGGCGATCCACGCCTTTTTGGCCTCAAGCGACATGATGCTCTGCACGCTCTGCAGCCCATCTCGCGGACCGACCTCACTAATCAATATGCCACTCACGTTACGCCCCCTGGTAGATCCACGGGCGAACCCGTCGATCTTGGTCAATGAATTGCTGGATGGCAGCGCGATGCTTGAAGGTCAGATCGATGGCATCGAGCCCCTCGAGCAACATCTCGCGTGCTTCACCCTCGAGCGCAAACGAGTACCTCAGCTGCGCTCCCGCCGTCACTTCGCAGTTCCGCAGATCCACCGTCACGCGGTGCTCCTGCGGCGCCTCGGTCACGTATGCGGCAAGCGCTGCGATGTCAACGGCGCCGAGCGTCACGGGCACGATGCCGTTACGGATACAGTTACCTTGGAAAATCGGCGAAAAACTCGGCGCAAGCACCGCGCGTATGCCGTACTCATGCAAGGCCCACACGGCATGCTCACGACTTGAGCCGCAGCCGAAATTGCTGCCCCCGAGCAGGATCCGCGTGCCCGCGTACGCAGGCTGGTTGAGCACGAACTCGATGTTCGGTTCCCGACCACCGATGGCCGTGTACCGCCAACCGGCGAATAAACCTGCCGAAAGACCGGTCTTGGAGACGGTCTTCATCTCGCGCGAAGGAATGATGATGTCGGTGTCGATGTTGTCGCGCAGCATCGGTGCCGCGACAGCCGTCATCACGGTGAACGCCTCCATCAGCGCGGTCCCCCTGCGAGATTGCTACCGGCGAGGTCATGGATTGGCACGAGCGATCGCGGGTCGGTGATGCGACCCGTCACTGCGCTCGCAGCGACGACCTCGGGGCTCGCGATATGCGTGCGCGTTTCAGGACCCTGACGGCTCTCGAAGTTGCGATTGGTCGAGGAAATCACGCGTTGGCGGTGTCCGAAACTTTCGCCGCCTGCAAAAAAACACATTGAGCAGCCGGCTTCGCGCCATTCGAAACCGGCGTCGCGAAAGACGACATCGAGACCCTCGGCCTCGGCCTGACGTTTGACCGACATGGATCCCGGCACACAGATTGCGCGAACGCCATTTGCGACTCGCCGTCCGCGCAGAATCGCTGCGGCGCGACGCAGGTCGCTGATCCGGCTGTTCGTGCATGATCCAAGGAAGGCTGCGCCAATCGGCAACTCAGCGAGAGCCTGCCCCGCTTCGAGACCCATATAGCCGAGGGCCCGCGCATGTGCCTCAGCCGAACTGCCGGCCGCGCCGGCGTCAGGCACACGGCCCGTGACGGGCATCGCCTGCTGTGGGCTCGTACCCCAGGTCACCATCGGTGCGAGTTCGCCCACATTGAGGGTGATCTCGCGATCGAATTGGGCACCCTCGTCACTGCAGAGCGTGCGCCACTGCTGGAGCGCCTGGTCCCACATCGCCCCGACAGGGGCGCAGTCTCGACCCTTCAAATACTCAAAGGTCTTCTCGTCCGGAGCGATGAACCCGGTCACCGCAGAGAACTCCGTTGCCATATTGCACAGCGTCAGTCGTGCCTCGATCTCGAGCGCGCGAACCGCACTGCCCGCAAATTCGACCGCATAGCCGTTACCGCCGACGGAGCCGTGCTCGCTAATCAAGGCCAGCGCCATGTCCTTAGCGGTGACCCCTGGGGGCAGCACACCCTCGAAGTTCACCCTCAGGGTGCGCGGTCGGGACATGCGCAGGGTCCCGGTAGCGAGGGCGTGCTCCGCCTCGGTCGAGCCGATGCCCCACGCGAAGGCGCCCAAAGCCCCCTGGGTGCAGGTGTGACTGTCTGGGCAGACGACCGTGGCGCCCGGCAGCACGATGCCGAGCTCCGGCGAGATCACATGGACGATGCCCTGCAACGGATCGCGAACATCGAACAGGCGTATCCCGGCCTCACGCGCGGCCTCCCGGGTTTCGAGGATGAACTGCGTACCCCCTGGCATCAGGGTCGAATCGCCCCGCCCCGGCAGGGTGTCGACAATGTGATCCATGGTACAGAACACCCGACTGGGGTCGAGCAGGGTCCGCCCGCTGTCGCGCAGGCTCTTCAGGGCCACCGACCCCGTCCGCTCGTGAAGGAAGATGCGATCGATCGCGATCAGGGCCACGCCGCCGCCGAGGTCGCGGACCACATGCGCATCCCAAAGTTTGTTGAATAACGTGCGTGCTGACATCGAAAATCTCACGCCGTAATTATGCCTGTTGTCAACCTGTCCCGGGGCCGCCAACGGACGACGATCACCCTCTGGCGGGCGCCCGCGAAACCCTCTAGGATTTTCGGTATCCATCTTGCGTTCACTGTGGGGTTCGACCGATGCGCTTGACTCGCTCTCTGTCATTGGCATTCCTTGCCGCACTCTCCGTCGTAGTGACGGTGCCTGCGACGACTGCCACTCAGGCCGCCGCGCCACTTCCGCCCATTGAGGCTTTCGGCACGACGCCGATCATCGACAACGTGTCGCTGTCGACCGACGGTCGATTTCTCGCCTCCTCATACACCGGCCAGAAGGTGTCGATCGTCATCCTCGATCGCAATATCAAGAAACTCACGCAGCGGATCGAGTTCGACCAGACCTTGAAGCTGCGCAGCATGGGGTTCATCAGTCCGAGCCTCATCATTGCGGATTTCAGCATCACCTACACCGAGCGCGGCGATGCGGAACAGAAAAGCGAAATCGGCGCAGTCTTCGCCATCAATGCGCTGGACGGCTCCTCGCGCCAGTTGCTCGAAGCCAAGACGAATAGCCGCATCGTGCCGAGCAGCGGGCGATTCATCTCGCGCGTCGGCGCGGCGCCGGGCGAAATCCTCATGGCCGCAAGCGTGCTCGACAACGCCGCTGCGGGCGCTGCCGCCAGCAACGCCGTCAATACCGTGCTGAGCGTCGATCCGCTCACCGGCAAGTGGCGCATCATCGAGAAGGGCATCCGTAACACCGGCTCCTGGATGATCGACACGGAGGGCAAGATCCGCGCCCGCCTCGACTTCTATCGCAAGGACCAACGGCAGGAGCTGAAGGTCAAACGCGGCGAGGAATGGGTCACCGTGTTCGAGCACACCGACCCCGATTTCAGCATCGTCGGCCTCGGAGCAGACAACCAATCCGCCCTCGCCCTCGGCGCCTCCGGTGGCGAGCGCGAGCGGCTCTGGAGCATCCCGTTCAGCGGTGGTGGGAAGCAGCCGCTTTACCAAGACCCGAAGCACGACGTCGAGGGCACCGTCCGCGACATCTACGATCGCTCGCTGAAGGGCGTGCGTCTGGGCGGCCTCGAGCAGCGTGTCGAGTGGCTGGATTCCGCCGCTGAGGCGCGAGTGCGCGCCATCGAGGGTGCAATGCCGGGTCGTCGGATCGAAATTTTCGGCTACACGCCGGATGGCAAGCTCGTCCTTGCCTACGCCGTCAGCCGCAACCATCCCGGTGCCTACTACCTGGTCGATTTCAGCACCAACCGCGCTGAGCTCGTCGGCCAAGAATATCCGCAGCTCGCCAAAGTGCCGCTCGGCAAGGTCAGCAACATGACCTACCCCGCCCGTGATGGCTATCAGGTGCCCGCGTACCTGACCATGCCAGCCGGGCGTGAGCCCAAGAGGCTGCCGCTCGTGGTGTTGCCGCACGGCGGCCCGCGTGCGCGCGACTCGGGCGTTGGCTTTGATTGGTGGTCACAGTTCGTCGCCTCCCGTGGCTTCGTCGTGCTGCAGCCGCAGTTCCGCGGCTCCACGGGCTTTGGCCAGAAACATGAACTTGCCGGGTATCGCCAATGGGGTCAGCTGATGCAGCACGACGTCACGGACGGTGTGAAGCACCTGATCGACCAGGGCATCGTCGATGCCGATCGGGTGTGCATCGCCGGTGCGAGCTACGGCGGCTACGCTGCGCTCGCCGGCGCGGCGTTCACGCCGGATCTGTATCGCTGTTCGGTGAGTGTCGCGGGCGTATCGGATCTCGTTGAGATGTTGCGCTGGGAAGAAAACCGATACGGCGTGGAATCAGGTGTCGTGAAGTTCTGGCGCAAGCACATCGGCAAGACGAGCGATCCGGACGTCGCGCAGTTCTCGCCCGCTCGCGCGGCCGACAAGGTCACGAGCACGGTCCTGATGATGCACGGCGTCGATGACACCGTCGTTCCCTACGTGCAGACCGAATTCATGGAGACGGCCATGAAGCGCGCCAAGATTAAGCACGAAATCTTTCAGCTGAAGTCCGAGGATCACTGGCTCTCGCGCAGCCCGAGCCGCATCGAGATGCTCACGCAACTTGATCGCTTCCTTGAGCAGCACATTGGCAAAGGCTACCGGGTGACCACCGAGGAAACAGTGGCCCAGCGCTAAGCCCGTTAATCATCCTTGATCGGCGAGAACCCGGGTGGGCAAATGGAAGCTCACTCGGGTTCCACCGCCCGGGCGAGCTTCGATCGCATGCGAAGCCCCGACATCGAAGGCACGGCGTTTCATGCCCGCAAAGCCACGACCGCCATGCGCCTCTGCCCCAGTGCCGCATCCATTGTCTTCGATGAGGAGTTCCAGCCCAGAGGACGGCGTGAAATGAGCCACGAGGCAGATCTCCGTGGCGTCAGCATGCTTCAGCGCGTTGTTGATCGCCTCCTGCACGCCTCGCAGCAGGTTTAGCACCGTCGACGCGGGCAGCGGCGGCAATTCGTCGAGACTCACGGACCATCGCAGAGTGAGCACGGAGACAGCCAACCGTCGATAAAGGCGATACCGCAGGTCACTGAGCGCACTGGGGAGACCCTCGCCGGCGTCGCGCATCGAATCCACAAGCAAATGCAGATCACCCATGCACTCGCGCAGCAGCTAGGCGATCTGCGGCTGATCCATCTGGCCTTTTTCAACGCGGATTCGCGCCGAAACCAGTTGCGAGCCCAGCCCATCGTGCATGTCCGCCAGCAAGCGCTCACGCTCGGCTAGTCGAGATCGCTCACTCTCCAGCGCAATCGCCTCCGCCCTCGCCTCACGCGACCGTTTCACGTAGACGTCCAACACCAGCGCGACGAACACCCCGTTGTTCGCCGTCGAGATCACACCAAACACCACGGACATCGCCAGTGGCACCATGGTCTGCGGGTCTGCCAGCGCGTCGGCATCGGTGACGAATGCAAGGCCCCCCCACGACGAGAAGCAATCCGGCCTGTGCACCGATCAGGCCTGCGAGCAGCTTGGCGTTGCCGAGGCTCTGCTCGCGACCCAGACGATACGCCTCGCGGACAAACAGCCAGACGAGCGAGGCAATGGCGATCGACACGAGGCTGATGTAATTCGACACCGACATGCCGAACAGCAACGGAATCGCACAGAGCGCAGCGATCACCGCCCACGTGGCGGCGTAGCGGCGCCAGTGCGGATCGAGCCCTGCCAGCAACCGGATCGCGATAACTTTGCAGAGCGCCGATGCGAGGATCGTGGTCCCGATCAGCACGGCTAACAGCGGCAACTCCTCGAGTGGGCCGAACGGGAATCCGGCAGACACCGTTGAGTAAAGGGCGCCCGCGAGGCCGCTGGCTGTCCACAGATACACGCCGAGATCACGGACCTGCCACAGCGTCACCAAGGCGATCAAGGCGAAGGCCGCCAGGAACGCGGCGGACACGAGCAGGGAGTGGGTTTCAGGAATGAATGTCATGCCAACCCGTAGTCAGGTTCCAATGGTCGGGACGCCGAGATTTGAACTCGGGACCCCTTGCACCCCATGCAAGTTTTGAGTGCGAACCGTTGGGATCGGATCAGAAGTCATAACGCTGTATCTATATGAAATGACAGCATTTTATCTGTAATCCTCCAGCCCCTTCCCGAATCGACTAGAAATCGCCAAACTGTCCCCAGAGGTCGGCGCTGGGGACAGCGCCTGGCTTTGCATACCTAGCAAGGGGTTGCGAAAGATGAGATTAACGCAAAAGGCGCTTGAGGGTTTGACGTCGGACGGTCGCCGCCGCGACCTCTCGGTAAGCGGAATGCCGGGACTGATCGTGCGCGTCGCATCAGCGCACGGGCGCGACGTGCGCACGTGGCGCTATCGATACTTCCGCGACGGCAAGGCGCACTACGTCACCCTCGGCGACTTCCCCCACGTATCGGTCGCCGCCGCTCGAGTGCTGCACGCCCAACTTATCGAGATCGTCCGCAACGGCGGCGATCCAC
>CAISHQ010000053.1 GCA_903885195.1 uncultured Pseudomonadota bacterium
CGCGGCTCGCTCTCGGGCCGGCTGACGGTGCACGGCGTGCAGGGGCACGTGGCGTATCCGCAATCGGCCGAGAACCCCGTGCACACGCTCGCACCGGCGCTCGCCGAGCTCACCGCGCGCACCTGGGATGCCGGCAACGAGTTCTTCCAGCCGACGACCTTTCAGATCTCGAACCTCAACGCCGGCACCGGCGCACCGAATGTGATCCCGGGCGAACTGAAGGCGCGTTTCAATTTGCGCTTCTCGCCCGTGCAGACCGTGCCGCAGTTGCGAGAAACGGTCGAGGCCATCCTCAACAAGCACGGCGTGCGCTACACGCTCGAGTGGTACGTGTCGGGCGAACCTTTTTACACCGCGCCCGGGGCGCTCTCGGCGGCTGCCACCGAAGCCGTGCGCGCGGTCATCGGCAAGGCACCGGTGCTCTCCACGGGCGGCGGCACCTCGGATGGCCGGTTCATCGCGCCGATGGGCGCACAGGTCGTGGAACTCGGCGTCACGAACGCCACCATCCACAAGGTCAACGAGTGCGTGCGCATCGAGGAAATCGATCTGCTGCACGCCATGTATCGAGGCGTGCTCGAACGTCTGCTCGCCTGAGCGAGTCGTCAAGCGATGAGCGCATGGCTCGCCGCAGCGAGCAGTCCACCCAAAACGGCACCCGCGAGTACATCGGTCGGATAGTGCAGCCCCAGCACCACGCGCGAGGCGGCCACGAGCAGCGCAAACGGCACGAGCACGACCGCAAGCTGCGGCACGTAGCTGATGGCAATGGCCGTGAAGGTCACCGCGTGCAGCGTGTGGCCCGAGGGGAAACTGTAGCGATCGAGCGGCGGCATCGCACACTCGATGCCGATGAGACCAATGAAGGGACGCTCGCGCACCAACTTCTTTTTCAAGAGTTTATAAAGCAGCAGTCCCGCGGCGCCCGCGAGCAGCATCTGCAGCGAGGCCTGCACACCCTCCTTCCAGCGCTCGAGGCCAATGAGCAGCGGCATCGCCGCCATCAACACGTACCACACGACCCCATCGCCCAACCGACTGACGCCGCGAAAGAGCGCGCGCACCAGGCGTCGCTGACAGGCGGCGTTGGCGACCATGCACATCCGCCGTTCCGCTTGATCGACCCGCAGGAACCAGGTGCTCATGTGCCGCGGACCTCCTCTTGCGCCGCCACCCTCGCCGGCGCCACAGTCGCCGGGGCCACGCGATCACCGGCCGGACGTACCACCAGATCGTCCTCGATCAGCTGCTCGTAGAGCTTCACAAGTCGCTCGGCCATATGCCGCGACGACCAGCGCAGCGCCTCCTGCCGCGCGAGTTCACCCAGGCTCGCGCGCAGGGTTCGATCCGTCAGCACGCGGGCAACGCCCGCCGCGAAGGCTTCGATCTCCTCGGGCACCACCACAGCGCCCTGCACCCCGGCGAGCACATCGGCCGTGCCCATCACCGCCGTGGAGACCACCGGCGTGCCCTGGGCCATGGCCTCGAGCAGCACGAGCCCCTGCGTTTCGGTGCGCGAAGCGAACACGAACGCATCGGCGGCGCGGTAGCAATCGAGCAAAGTGGTATGCCGATCCATGTAGCCCTGGTAGTGGACGTGGGCATCGAGACCGCGAGCGGTGACGAGCGCGCGGATGTGCGCCTCGGCAGGGCCTTCACCCGCAATGATCAACAACACGTTCGGCACCATCTCACGCAGGCGGACCAACATCTCGATCAAAAAATCGATGTTCTTCTCGTGGGCTACTCGTCCGACGAACAGCGCCGTCGGTCGATCGGGCGCGATGCCCTGCATCGCGCGGTACCGCGCGCCATCGCCGTGCTTGAAACACAGCGGCGGCAAACCCGTCGGTAACACTTCGATCGGCGTCTGCACGCCGTAGGCCCGCAGGGCCTCGGCCATCTGCCGCGAGGGCGACACCACGGCCTGCACGTCGTGGCACTGCGCCACCGTGAAGCGACGCGCCACGTAACGGGTGAGCGCCGCAGGCAGCCCCGGTACGTAGTGGTGCAGGTAGTGTTCGAAGTAGGTGTGATAGGTCTCGATCAGCGGTGCACCGAGCCGGCGCGCGAGCCGCACTCCGGCGTAGTGCGCCATGAACGGCGTCTGGATGTGCACAAGATCCACTTCATCTGGGCGCAGCGTGCGCAAGTACGCCATCAGCTTGGACCACACGAAGAGCCGATCTTCCGGGTCACGCGGTACGGGTCGCGACGGAATGCGCACGATCTGCGGATCGGCGCCGCTGGCATTCGATGCGCCGGCGGGCGCACCGGACTGCTCATGCGACGCGCCGTACTCCGGGGCCACCAGCGTCACGCTGTGCCCGAGCGCCTGCAGATCGGCGCGGAAGGTTTGAATCGACGTTGAGACGCCGTTCACCCTCGGGAAGAACACGTCCGACAACATCAAAATTTTCATGCGACTACGATAATTTGCGCATATTACAGCTTGATTGCATCGGCACGTCGTGCACTTGCATCACGCCATCCAAAGATTGCGGCTTGTTTACCGGGCCGAGTTGCGGCAACAACCGACCTCGCATCGCCACAAACTGTCCCCCACCATCGAATTCGAGCACGGTGGGCGGCACGAAAGGGCGCATCAGCAGCGAGGCCGCCTCGAGGCGCACGGTCGTATGACCGGAGCGATCCGCGATCCCGACCGCACGAGCACCCCCGACGCCGTTGCCCTGTTGCAGACTCGCCCGCAGCTGCAGCGTGAGCCCCTGATCGGCGACCAAATACGCAAACTCAATCGGTTCGCCGCGACGCAGTTCCGCAAGCCGGCTCTGCAGGAAGGGCACGAGCAAGGGTCCGGCAATCAGTTCTGCCTCAGCCGGCAGCGAAACCGTGCGCTCACGCCCGCCGTTGCGGATCTGCACCCGCACTCGGCCTCGCTCGCGCACCGCCTGCACGTCTTGCCGCACGGCGTCTCGTCGCAGTCGATAGCGGACCCACGCTTCGTGCTGCAGATCCACCTGCTCGTGCGCGACGACACGCCCATCGGCATCGCGCCACTCGCTGAAGACCGCATCGCCACAGCGACCTGCACCGACAGCGAAGCGCGCACCGCGCGCCACCGCAGTCGTTACCTCGGCATCACCGACCAGTGTGGCGGCCGAGGCCCAGGGGCCGCCGACGACCAGCCCGAGCGGCAGCACCGCCCCTGTAATCAGCGCAAGCCATGCGGCCTGCTGTGCCGTTTGCCGTACCCTCACGCCGCATCCTGCACGGGCACGACGGGGTCGATTACGCGCAGACCCGCCTGCATTTCCGTCCAGTTCCAGATCGACAGCGAGCCGTTGCGATCTTCGATCAAGGCCGAGCAACTCTCGACCCAGTCGCCGTCATTGCAGTAGAGCACGCCATCGAGTTGACGGATCTCGGCGCGGTGGATGTGGCCGCAGACCACCCCGTCGACGCCGCGGCGCTGCACTTCGTGCGCCACCGCCTGCTCGAAGCTCGAAATGTAACTCACCGCGTTCTTGACCTTGTGCTTGAGGTAGTTCGCGAGCGACCAGTAGTCGTAGCCGAAATAGCGCCGGACGCGATTGAAATGTCGGTTCATCTCAATCGAGAAGTCGTAGGCATGTGAGCCGAGGGCCGCGAGCCAGGGGCTGCACTTGACCACACTATCGAACTCGTCGCCGTGCAGAACGAGCAACCGCTCGCCCCGCGCTGTGGTGTGGATGCAATCGCGCAGGATCTCGAGATTTCCGAAACAGGTACCGGCGAACTCGCGGAAATCCTCGTCGTGATTGCCCGGCACGTACACCACCCGCGTGCCATGCTTGGCTTTGCCGAGGATCGTGCGCAGCACGTTGTTGTGCTCCTGCGGCCAATAAAACGTCTTGCGCAGGCTCCACAGGTCGACGACATCACCGACGAGATAGAGGTTTTCGGTGTGTACCTCGCGCAGAAAATCGAGCAGTGCGGCCGCATTGCAGCCTCGAGTTCCGAGGTGGATATCAGAGATGAAGACGCTGCGAACCCAGTGGCGCGGATTTTGAGCAGGACTCATGCGCGCGAAGGTTGCGCGCGGCGTGTGACGCCGAGATTAACGCAAAGTTAAATTATTGCGACGCGGAAGGTTAACCCACACGCCCCACACCGACAGCGCCAGCACGCAAAGAAATACCCAAGCGGGCATCGAGAGCCCGAGCATCGTCCAATCGATCTTCTGGCACTCCCCAGCCCCAAAGAGCACTTTCTTCAGCACCGTCGCGAGCGGGAACACATCGAGCATGTAATCGAGGCTCGCGCCGCAGGCCGGCACCGAGCCTTCCGGCAAACTCTGGATGTACACGTGCCGCCCCGATACGTAGAGCGGGAAGATCGCGGCGATGCCAAGCAAAACGAGGTAGGTACGCTGCCCACCCAAGCCGGCGGGCGCATGCACGGCAGCGGCGAGAAACACCGCGCCGAGGATCACCAC
>CAISHQ010000054.1 GCA_903885195.1 uncultured Pseudomonadota bacterium
CTGTTGCCAACCATAGACGCCTGCAGCCACACACAAGCCGATGCCGAGACCCACGAAAAAGTCTCGCGACAGGCTCACGCCTCCACCGCTGCGGCGGGCAGAGCGCTTGAAGTCCCGGCCAATCGGCGTGTTCATGCGGGTGGGCCCTACATCGACTCGGGCGCCGTTGCGCCAAGAATCGCCAGACCGTTGCGCAGCACGCATTGCACGGCGCGCAGCGCGTGGATGCGCGCCTGACGCAGTTCGTCGTCACTGACGAGTACGCGTTCGGCGTTGTAGAAAGCGTGCAGGCTAGTGGCCAGATCGCGCAGGTAGTGAACGAGTGCGTGCGGTGCGCGCTGCGCAGCGGCCTGCTCGATCACTTCCGGATAGCGCGACAGGCTGGCTAGCATGGCGTCGGCGTGAGTTCCTCCCAGCAGCTCCGCGCCCCGACGGGCGACGATCTCGCCTGCCGCCTGCGGGTCATAGCCAAGACCGCGTGCTGCGAGTTCCTTCATAACGCTGGCAACCCGCGCATGCGCGTACTGAATGTAGAACACGGGGTTTTCGTTCGACTTGGACTTGGCGAGCTCGAGATCGAAATCGAGTGACTGATCGTTGCTACGCATCAAATAAAAGATGCGGCAGGCGTCGTTACCGACTTCCTCGCGCAGCTGTCGCAGCGTGACGAAGTTCGCTTCGCGCTTGCCCATCGAGAGCTTCTCACCGTTGCGATACAGCGCCACGAGCTGGATGAGCGGCGCCTCGAGGCACTCGCCAGGATGGCCGAATGCTTGTAGGCCACCCCGCACGCGCGTGACGTAGCCGTGGTGGTCGGCACCCAGAACGTCGATCAGCACGTCGTAACCGCGCTCGCGCTTGTCGAGGTGGTAGGCGATGTCCGAGGCGAAGTAGGTTTTGACGCCATTGTCGCGGATGACCACACGATCCTCGTCGTCACCGAACTGCGTCGCGCGGAACCAGGTGGCACCATCCTTGACGTAGAGCAGATCGAGCTTGCGCAAGCGCTCGAGCGCTCGATCGATGGCGCCGCTCTGCGTGAAGGCACGCTCGGAGACCCAGTGATCGAAGTGCACCCGGTAGCCTTCGAGATCGTTGCGAATTTCGGCCATCATCTCGGCAATGCTGTCGTCGAGGATGCTCTGCCAGTCCGCAGCGCCCAGCAGTTGCTGGCAGCGCGCGATCAGCGCGTCGATGTATTTTTCTTTGTCCCCCTCTGGCGCATCGGGCGGGAGCGATGCGAGTACGGTGGCGGTTGGTTGCATGAAGCGCGCGCCATAGCGTTCGTGCAGGCGAGTCGCCACGGGTCTGATGTAATCGCCGCGGTAGCCGTTCTGCGGGAAGGGCAGGCTCTCGCCACCGGCCTCGAGATAGCGCACCCACACCGACACGGCCAGGATTTCGGTTTGTCGGCCGGCATCGTTGATGTAGTACTCGCGGACCACTTCATCGCCGGCGGCAGCCAGCAACGAGCCCAGTGCATCGCCGAATGCAGCCTGTCTTCCGTGGCCGACGTGCAGCGGTCCCGTGGGGTTGGCGGAGACGAACTCGAGCAGCACTTTGCGTCGCTGCGCAGGTTCGTTGCGTCCGTAGCGATCACCGAGCTCGTGTACGCGCAGCATCTCGCGTGTATAGCGATCCTTCGCCAGATGCAGATTGATGAACCCGGCACCGGCGACTTCGGCGCGGCTGATCAGAGTGTTGGCGGGCAGTGCCGCGATGATGGCTGCAGCGAGTTCGCGCGGGTTACGCCCCGCGGGCTTGGCAAGGCGCATCGCCACGTTGGAGGCGAAATCGCCATGCTGCGCATCGCGGGCACGTTCGACGGTGACCGCGGCGACGTCGACGGGACCGGGCAGCATCGACCCCTCGAGGGAGCGCACGGCGGCTTGCAGAAGTTCACGCAACTCGTTTTTCACGGGCGCGATTCTACCGTGGCGGCGGCAAGCCGCTAAAAGAGTTCGAGCGGATCCACATCGAGCGCCCAGCGTACCCGCCGTGCCGTGGGCAGAGTTTCGATCACCGGCACCCACTGCTGCAGGAAGCGGTGCAGCGAGGCACGTTCGCCACTTTCGAGCAGCAGTTGCGCGTGGTGGCGGTCCGCGCGGCGCGCCATCGCCGCTGGCGCGGGGCCGAGCAGACGGACGCGCCCGGCATCGAGGGCTTCGCCCGCAGCGCGCGCTGCCTGCAGGAACTCGAGCGTGGTCTGCGCCTGCGGTGCCGAGGCACGGAGCGCCGCGAGGCGCGAAAACGGGGGCCAAGCGGCGCTGTGTCGTTCCTCGAGGGCCGCAGCGGCGAAAGCGTCGTAGCCACCCTCGAGCAGGCTGCGCAGCAGCGGGTGTTCGGGAAACTCCGTCTGGATCAGCACTTCGCCCGCGCGTTCGGCGCGGCCCGCGCGACCCGCGACCTGGACGATGGTCTGCGCGAGGCGCTCGGCGGCGCGAAAGTCCGTGCTGAACAGGCCATGATCCGCGTTGAGTACGATGACGAGCGTGAGGGCCGGAAAATCATGGCCCTTCGCGACCATCTGCGTGCCGACCAGAATCCGTGCCGCACCGCTCGCCACGCTCGCGACGACCGCGTGCAAGTCCTCGTTGCGACGGATGACGTCGCGATCGAGACGCGCGATGCCGACGCCCGGGAAGGTTTCGCCGAGCACTTCCTCGATACGCTCCGTGCCCTGGCCTACGGTCTTCACGGCGTAGCCGCATTGAGGGCATTGCCGCGGCAGTGCGCGCTCGGCTCCGCAATGGTGGCAGCGCAGCCGGTCGGCCTGACGATAGACCGTCATGCGTGCATCGCAGGCGAGACAGGGCGCCAGCCAGCCGCAGGCCGTGCAGGCGAGGGTGGGCGCGTAGCCGCGGCGGTTGATATACACGAGCACCTGACCGTCGGCGGCCAGATGTCGCTCGATGCCGCAAAGCGCGGTGGTTGACAGGCCCGCGTGCATGGACTCGCCGCGCACATCGAGCAGGCGCAGCGTGGGGGGCTGTGCGGCCGCGGTGCGCTGGGGCAGTGACAGGCGCGTGAGGCGGCCGGTCGCCGCGTTGTGCAGGGACTCGAGCGAGGGCGTGGCCGAGCCGAGCACGATGGGCAGCCCCTCACGCTGCGCACGGACCAGGGCGAGATCCCGAGCCGAGTAGCGGAAGCCCCCCTCCTGTTGCTTGAAGGACGAGTCGTGCTCCTCGTCGACGATCACGAGCCCGAGCTGACGCACCGGCGCGAACACCGCCGAGCGGGTGCCGATGACGATATCGGCCGATCCGGAATGCGTACTGCGCCAGGCGGCAAGGCGCTCGGTGTCGGTGAGCCCGGAGTGCAGCACGGCGAGCGTCGCTTGAGGGAAGCGCGTGGCGAAACGCCCGACGAGCTGCGGGGTCAGGCCGATTTCGGGTACGAGTACGAGCACGCGGCGCTGCCGCGCCAACTGCCGGGCCGTCAGGCGCAGGTAGACCTCGGTCTTGCCGCTGCCGGTGATGCCGTGCAACAGCCAGGCGTGGAACCCGCCCTCGTCGGCAGCCGTGATCGCCTCGAGCGCAGCGTGCTGGCCGGCCGTCGGTTCCGGTTGAGGTACCAGGAGCGGGGTTACGGGCGGCCCCTGCGGCGGCGTCATCTCACGATCGCCGCGTATGACCCAGCCGCGCTCGCGCAGCGCCTTGGTCCCCTCGCGCCAGGCGGGGCTGGCCACATCTAGCGCAGCCGCACTCCAGCCATTCTCGTGCCCCTCGGGTGAGACTCGACCGAGCAGCTCGAGCAGTTGGCGTTGCCGCGGCGCACGGCGCGGTTCGCCACCGGCGAGCGCTTCGCGCCCTACCTCGGTGAGGCTCCAGCACTCCTCTGACGCCTGCAGCGCGGCCCCCTCGCGCAGCAGCTTGGGCAAGGCGGTGGCGATGACCTCACCCAAAGGGTGGTGGTAGTAATCGGCTGCCCAATTCAGGGTGTGCAGCAAGCCCACGTCGAAGGTCGGTTCACGGTCTATTACCGATGAAATTCGCTTAAGTTTCGAGCTTTCGACACTTGATTGAGCTGCCAGTGAAACAACAACGCCTACGCGCAGTCGATTGCCGAAGGGCACCCAAACCCGCATTCCCGCCCGGACCGCTGGCCCCTCGGGTGGCAGGTAATCGAAGCTTCGCCGCAGCGGCGAATCGACGACGACCCGAACGATCGCGTCACCGGGTAGCGGGGTGCTCGTCGGCGTGCCGGTGGGGGCGCTCATCCGGCTGCTCGGTGGCGTGTACGCCGTGGTCTTAAGTTGTCCACAGAGCCTGTGGATAACGTTGTGGACAGAGAGCTATTCAAGCTAAATTTCCAGCGATTTTCTGCAGATTCGTGTGGGCTTGGTCAAGAATTGACCAGCCGTGAACGAATCCTTTTGAATCAATGACTTGGCGTTCAGCGAGCTCTCCGGCGGCCCGTTTTACGACAGTGTTGTGACTTGTTTTCTGCAGCACTGTGCGTAAGTGCCTGATTTATCGTTGATCCGCCTCAGCCTGAGTCGCGAGCGTGCCGTGGCTGCGGTTCTCGCGCCAGGCCACGTACACCCCTGCAGCGATGACGAGGCCCGCGCCCCACAGCATGGTGCCGTTCGGCAAGACCGTCCAGACCGCCCAGTCGATCAGGATCCCCCAGAGGATGGCGGTGTATTCGATGGGGGCCACCACGGCTGCCGGGGAGTGACGAAACGCCTCCGTGATGTAGTGCTGGCCGACCCAGCCGAGGCCGCCGGCGACCACGAGCAGCCCCCAGTCAGAGCTGCGAATGGCGACCCAACCCGAGGCCGCAAATGCGCCCGCGATCAGCAGCACGACGACAAGGTAGGTGCACACCATGCTGCTCGAGGTCTCGGTACGGGCGAGCACGCGGGCGGTCAGTACCACGAAGGCGTAACACAGGGCCGATACTGCGGCGGCAACGCCCGTCCACAGGGACATGCCGTCGGGGCGCGGCTGCAGAATGATCAGCACGCCGACGAAGCCGACGACGATGGCGAGCCACCGACCCGCATCGACTTTTTCCGCCAGCCACCAGGCTGCCAGGGCGGCCACCAGCAACGGCGCCGCCATGTAGACCGAGTACACCGAGGCCAGCGAGGCACTACGCAGCGCATAAACGAAGGTGATCAGCATCACGACGCCGAGCAGTGCCCGCAGCAGGTGGAACCCCAGGCGGGACGGTCGCAGGTCGCTGAGTCGACCCGCCCAGATGAGCGGCAGGAACACGAACGGCAGGGAGGCCCCGGCACGCATCGCCGTGACCTGCATGGGTGGGTAGTACGCCGCGAACACCTTCAACAGCGCATCCATGAGTGAGAACGCGGCGACGGCGATGAACATCGCCAGCACGCCGCGGGCGCTGCCGGATTTCATGGCGCGAGACTATACGGGAAACGTCGCGCGGCCAAATGACCGCAGTTTATGCTATCCAAAATAGCCATTTTCCAATGGCTAATATTGGTGAATATCGATAAGTATAGGCGTTCGTTGCAACCCGGTTGCAGAGTACAAAGAAACTCAAGGGCGATCGGTTCTAAAGCCGTTACCTCAGAACAACCAACAATAACGAATCGAGAGACCATGACCACTACTTCGAGCCCACCTCCTGTGCTTCGGCATGTCAGCCTCGCACCCGCCCTACTCATTGCCGCCCAGCATGCCAACCCGTCGATTTCCCAGTTGGTCATGACCTACCGACTGAACGGCCTGGGGGGTGATCGGGCCTGCCGCAAGTTAATCCACCGCCTGCATCGCCTCAATCTACTGCAGGTTGATCGGGGTGGGCGGGATGACCGGCGGGAGAAGTCGATCCGATTGACGGACGAGGCCCGCGAGTTGCTGCGCGAGCTGCGCGACCATCTGCACTCGCTCGGCATTTAGTACGCGGGCTTAATCCCGTCAGGGCTCATCGACCGTAAAGCCCCGCGAGCGCATCTGCGCGAGCACCCCGTTGCGTTTGTAAAGCTCGTCGATCGGCACGATGGCGAGTGTCACGACATGGGTATCCAGGGCCTTCACGGCGAGATTCAACCAGGCATCATCGAATCGCTTGCGGATCTCAGCCAGCTTCGGTGCCAGGGTCAGCGCGCTCCAGCAGGCATCCTGCTGCTCCGCCGAGGCCGCTGATCGCCACGCCGCGATGTCGCCAACGGCCCAGGCTTCCGCGCGGCTGCGGGCCGTGGCCAAGTCCGATTCCAGCCGATCGAGCGTCGAGCGCATGCAGGCGATCTCGGCCTCACGTGGGATCTGCGCCACATCCGCCAGTGCCCCCTGCGGGTCATCGATGCGCACTTGGGGTTCGACGATGGGCACCTTACGGGACTTGGCCAACTTGCTCACCGCCTTGCTGATGTCGTTACGGTTGGTGAGGCCGCTGCGCGAGATGGCCTCGCTCCAAAGTTCGCCGGCGGCGAGGGCCGGTCGGCGCTTGAGCATGTCGCGCTTTTTCGGTGCGTACTTTTCTCGCAGGGAGTCAAAGCGCGCGTACAGCGGCGGCGGCAGCACCTCCTGCAGCGTTTGTCGCTCCTCGTTGCCGCGCAACTTGCGGAATTGCATGTAAAGCCGAACTGCCTTGATGGGGCCGATGTCCGCCGAGACTTCGAAGCCTGCCGGGATGAATTGCTGGGCGCGGGCCAGGACGTTTTCGACCTCACGCGAGCGCCAGGTCATTTTCTTGGGCAGCGGGCTCAAGGTGCCGAGAATGTACAGGGTGTTGTCGCCGTTGCGGATCTTCCACAGGCCGGGGCCCGCCCGCTCGCCGATGACGGTGACTTCCTCGATGACTTCGTCTGCGGCCGCGGCTGGGGCGGGGTCGACGGCGGCCTGCAGCGCACCGCCTGCCAGAGCTGCCGCGAGCACCCACATCGCAATGAATCTGCAACGTGAGGCTTGGAACTTTGCGGCTGGGATCATGTCGTGTTGCTCCGTAACGGCTTGCTCCCTTATCTTACGGTACCGATGTCGATCCGCGATCCTGACGATTTCCATATCGTGGCTGAGCCCGCCGAGGGTGTTTCGCTGCAGCAGCCGGTGCTGCGCACCGACGTCGCCGGCATGCCCCTCGAATGGATCGACTATCGCGAGGCGGCGCGGCTCTATCATCAGCAGCAGATCGCCTACACCTGCGGTACGTCAATCTTCCGGCTTTACGGCGGGACCAATGCCTTGACGGGCGAGCGTACGGTGCTCGAGGTCAACTCCATCGTGGCGACGGTGGGGCAGAGCGGCAACCCGGGTCATCTGCGGCAGGACTATGTGCCGCCGCTCAACAACCAGACCCTATTTCGGCGCGACGCATTTCTTTGTCTCTACTGCGGCCAGCGATTTGCCAGTCGCGACCTGTCACGCGATCACGTGCGTCCGTTCAGTCAGGGTGGCCGGGACGTGTGGACCAACGTGGTCACGGCCTGTCGCCGCTGCAACAACTACAAGGCCTGGCGCACCCCCGAACAGGCAAAGATGCAACTGCTCGCGGTGCCCTTCACGCCCACTTATGCCGAGTACATCTTCCTCAAGGGACGACGGGTGCTCATCGACCAGATGGAATACCTGCTTGCACACTTCCCGCGCAGTAGTCCCCTGCACGGGCGCATTCGCCAATTGATGTCTTGACTGCGCGAGCGGGCGCAGGCTCGCGCCAGCGCATCGCATGCACCTCGGTGCCTTGCTGCCATGCGACCTGCACGCTGCCGTCGCTACGCCCGGCAATCACCGGCAACTGCAGCGCCGTGCCCGCCGGCCCGGTGATTTCGTGGATCGCGCCGTAGCTCGCGCCGAGATCGTGCGATGCACGCGTGAACACTCGACGAACGCCGTCAGCCAGCTTGGCATGCCAGAACAGGTGGACGGTCTTCCCGGCCACGGCGACCACCGGTGCATCGGCGACCACCGCATCCGGGTGAGCGGGCACCGGCGTTGACCAAGTGCGTCCGCCATCGGTGGATCGGGCGACGTACGCCCCGGGCTTTGTCTCGCCGCCACTGAAGAACGTTGCGAGCACCACGCCCTCTGCCGCGGCGACGCTGGTCGCCTTGAGCGGGCAGCCTTCGATCTCCCAACGCTGGGTCGTGATGCGCTGGCGCGGCGAGAAGGTCCGCCCGCCGTCCGAGGAGACCATGAGGACGCTGTCGCGGAATTTGCCTTCCACCTGGCGTGAGCCGACGTACAGCCGGCCGTCGGCGGCGGCGAACGCCGTCAACTGGCAGCAGGGGCAGACATCGGCCGGGAGGATTTCGCGATCCGTGTCGAAACTCTGCCCGTCATTGCGCGAGACCGCCATGAACACCTTGCCCGAGTCGCCCTCCTTGGCCATGTCGCGCGTGTCGATCCACAGTGCGTAGACGTTGCCGCGGCCGTCCGTCGTCAAAGTGCCGAACACGTGTGCGTGGGTGAGCCCGCCGTGCACGAAGTCGCTCGCGTCGGTCTTCGCCATGGTGTTCAGTCGCTGCGGAGTCGAGAAACTGCGGCCAACATCGCTCGACCTTGTGTACATCGCCACCGCTTCGGGCTTGCCGTTGACCGGGTTCACGTCGTTGCCCGCATAGAACACATGCACCGTGCCGTTGCCGCCGACCACAATGCGCGGCTTGCTGACTGAGAAACCCCACACATCGCCCAGCGTGGAGTTGAGCCGTATGGGCGTCGAGTAAGTCTTGCCGCCGTCGCTCGAGCGGGCATACAACAAATTCGTGGCTGCCACGTGCGAGTGGCCGTACTTCGAGTGATCGTGGGCGGGCGCTGCCGTGTTCTCGTCGATCCACACGATGTGCACGATCCCATCGGGACCGAGTGCAATTTCCGGGCTCTGCGCTTTGTGGTCGGCTTCGCTCACGCGCACTGCCGTGTCGGCCGATGCCGGCAGCGCGCCGGAAAGCAGCATCGTTCCACACAGCAGAGGCAATAGACCGAGCGGCACGCCGAAAAACTTGTGTTTCATGGCAGGACTCCGTGGCTACAATCGTCGTGTGCTGTACCTCATCGACGCCTCAGTCTATGTATTCCGCGCCTACTATTCGATGCCGCCCGACATGCTTGACCGCGAGGGGAACGCTGCCCATGCGCTGTTCGGTTTCGCGCGGTTTCTCGGCGATCTGATCGAGCGCGCCAAGCCCCGCTACCTCGCCGTCGCCTTCGACGAGAGTCTCGAAACCTCGTTCCGCAACCGCATCGATCCGACCTATAAAGCCAATCGGGAGCCTGCGCCGGCGGATCTCAAGCTGCAGTTCGGTCGGTGCCGCGAGTTTTGCGAACACCTGGGCGTTGCGCATTTCGGCAGCGGTGAGTACGAAGCTGACGACATCATTGGCACGCTGCACGCGCGGTTCCGACGCGAGGGGTTGCCGGCCACGCTCGTCACGCGCGACAAGGATTTGGCTCAGCTCGTGCGCGAGGGCGATGTGTACTGGAACTACACCGATAACCTGCGCCTGCAGCATCACGAAATCGAAGGCCACTTCGGCGTTGCGCCCGAGCGCTATGCCGACTATCTCGCGCTGACCGGCGATGCGGTCGACAACATCAAGGGCGTGCCCGGCGTCGGACCCAAGACGGCGGCGGTGCTGCTCAAGGAATTCGCCTCGCTCGAGGAGCTGTACGACAACCTCAAGGAGGTGGCCCGTTTGCCGATCCGCGGCGCGGCGAAGCTGCCTCAGCGCCTTGAGACCCACAAGGATCAGGCTTTTCTCGCCCGGCGACTGACCGAGATTGCGCGCGATATGCCGCTTGCGGCCGAGCGGGATAGTCTTCGGCCGCGTAAGCCCGATCTCACCTCGCTCGAGGCATTCTTCGATCGGCACAACTTCGGGCCGATGTTGCGACGACAGAGCTTGCGCCTCGCGGAGCTCGCGGCCTCGATGGAGCGCCCCGCTGCATGAATTGGCGCCATGCGATGCCGAAATATTGGCCGATCTGGGCGGCGCTAGTGCTGCTGCGCAGCTTTGCGCGGCGCGACTACCCGACCTTGCTTCGGTGGGGGCGTGCGCTTGGCCGATTCGCACGGCGTCTGCCGTTGCCGCAGCATCGCGTAGTGCGACGCAACTTCGAGCTGTGCCTGCCCGAACTCGACGCCGCCGCTCGCGAGCGGCTGCTACGCGAGCACTTCGAGGAGGCGGGCATCAGCGTGACCGAGACCGCGCTCGCCTGGTTCGCCCCGCCCGAGCGCTTGTTGCAACTCGTGCGCTTCGAGGGTCTCGAGGAGGTGGATCGTCTGGTTGCGAGTGGACGCGGCGTGATCCTGCTCGCCGCCCACTTCACCACGCTCGAAATCGGTGCGCGCTTCGCTACGGCGGCGCGCCAGGTCCACGCCGTGTACAAACCTTCGCGCAACTCGCTCGTCAGCGAGTTCTTTCGGCGCTATCGCGGTGCCGTCTCTGCGGGAATGATCGCGAGCGACGACATCCGTACGATGGTTCGCGTGCTCAAGGCGGGCGGCGTGGTGTGGTACGCGCCTGATCAGGCGTTTCGCGGCAAGGGTGCGGAGATGGTGCCGATGTTCGGCATTCCGGTGGCGACAAATACCGCGACCTCGCGCCTTGCACGGTTGACGGGTGCCGCGGTGTTGCCGTACTTCGTCGAGCGCCTGCCGGGTGATGCGGGATATGTGGTGCGCATCGGGCCCGCACTCGAGGGCTTCCCCGGGCCGGATAGCGTGACCGACACGGCGCGCTACCATGCGCTCATCGAGCGCGAGGCCCGACGCCTTCCTGCGCAATATCTTTGGTTGCACAAGCGTCTGAAAAATATCGACATGAGTGCGCCGGATTACTACAAGTGATATCGCCATCAGCGAGCTGGGCATCATGAGCAACGAGAGCACTACTTCGTCACAAACCATTTCCTCGGTTCTAAACGAGCAACGACTGTTTCCGCCGCCGCGGAAGTTCACCGAGGCGGCCCGTATCAAGGCGGCTGATCTCGCCGCTCTGCAGCGCCGAGCCGATGCTGACCCGGTGGGTTACTGGGCCGATCTCGCGCGTGCGGAGATCGCCTGGCGGAAGCTCTTCACCCAAACGCTCGATGATTCGGCAGCGCCGAATTACCGCTGGTTTGCTGATGGCGAGCTGAACGTATCGTGGAACTGTCTCGACGTGCATCTGGCCGAGCATGGCCATCGCACCGCCATCATTTTCGAAGGCGAGCCCGGCGACGTGCGCGAGCTGAGCTATCGGCAGCTGCACGCCGAGGTCTGCCGCTTTGCCAACGCCCTTAAGGCGCGCGGCGTCCGTCGGGGCGATCGCGTGGTGATCTACATGCCGCTCGTGCCTGAGGCGGTCGTAGCGATGCAGGCCTGCGCGCGCATCGGTGCCATTCATTCGGTGGTGTTCGGCGGATTCTCTGCGCTTTCGCTCAAGGATCGCATCGAGGACGCGGGCGCTCGCTGCGTGATCACTGCGGACGGGGGTCGGCGAGGCGGCAACATCGTCGAGCTGAAGACCGCTACCGACAAGGCGCTTGCCGAGGGCTGTCCGAGTGTCGAGACGGTCTTCGTGCTGCGCCGCACCGGTGAAGCCGTGGCAATGCAGGCTGGGCGCGATGTCTGGTGGCATGACGCGATCGTCGATCAGCCGGCGGCCTGCGAGCCGGAGTGGGTGGATGCCGAGCATCCGCTGTTCCTGCTGTACACATCGGGCTCGACCGGTCGGCCGAAGGGGATCCAGCACGCGAGTGCGGGTTATCTGCTCAACGCCAAGCTGACCAACCGCTGGGTGTTCGATCTGCATCACGATGATGTGTTCTGGTGCACGGCGGATGTGGGCTGGATCACCGGGCACAGCTACGTGGCCTATGGTCCGCTGGCCGCCGGCGCCACCATCGTGATGTACGAGGGTGCGCCCACCTATCCCGACGGCGCGCGTTTCTGGCGGATGTGCGAGCAGCACGGAGTCACGATCTTCTACACCGCACCGACTGCCATCCGGGCACTGATGAAACTCGGCGAGGAACTGCCGGCGCGGCACGACCTGTCGAAGCTGCGGCTGCTCGGCAGTGTCGGTGAGCCGATCAATCCAGAAGCCTGGATGTGGTACCACCGGGTCATCGGCAAAGAGCGCTGCCCCATCGTCGATACGTGGTGGCAAACCGAAACCGGTGCCATCCTCATCTCGCCGATCCCGGGCGTCACCGCCACCAAGCCCGGCTCATGTACGCGGCCATTGCCCGGAATCTTTGCCGACATCGTCGATGACGAGGGGCGCAGCGTCACCACGCCCGGTGCGGGCGGTTATCTCGTCATTCGCAAGCCCTGGCCATCGATGTTGCGCACGATCTGGGGAGACAACGAGCGCTACCTGAAGACGTACTGGGAGAAATTCCACAACCGCTTCTACGTGGCGGGCGACAGTGCGCATCGTGATGCCGACGGATACTTCTGGATCATGGGTCGGATCGACGACGTGTTGAACGTCGCCGGCCATCGACTCGGCACGATGGAAATCGAGTCCGCACTTGTCGCGCATCCGCGCATCGCGGAAGCCGCGGTCGTCGGACGACAGCACGAGATCAAGGGCGAGTCGGTGTTTGCTTTCGTGGTGTGTCGCGGCGCCCGTCCGGCCGGCGACACTCGCGACTTCGAGCGCGAACTTCGCGAGTGGGTGGCCGAGCAATTGGGTGCCATCGCCAAGCCTGATGACATCCGCTTCGCCGACAATCTGCCAAAGACGCGGTCAGGCAAGATCATGCGTCGTTTGCTGCGTGCGATCGCGCGTGGCGAGCCGATCACGCAGGATGTGTCGACCCTCGAGAATCCGGCCATCATCGAGCAGCTGCGCGGTCAATCCTGACCTCGCACGGGGTTCCATGTCGCTTCGCGTGTTGCGCATCGGCAACACGCAGCAGCGCGCACGTACTTTTTTTGTAGAACTTGGTCTACGATGTCACGACGCATGGCGAATACGCCCACAGCGACGGAGGTTGAACGATGATCAGAAGGACTGCGCCGAGCGCGCTACTCGTTTCCGTGGCGGTAGCTACGGCTCTTGGCGGACATACCGCTTTCGCCCAATCCGAATCGGCCAAAGCCGACAGCGGTCCTGCCCTGCAGGAAGTGGTGGTCACCGCCCGCAAGCGTGAAGAGTCGCTGCAGGAAGTACCCCTCGCGGTCACGGCGTTCTCCGCCGAGGACATCAGCAACCGTCAGGTGAATTCCCTCGATGACATCGCGAAGTTCGCGCCGGGTCTCGTATTCTCGAAGTCCTTCGGTCGCTCGAACGAGCGTCCGGTGGTTCGCGGCCTTGCCAGCGTACTCGCGGGCACCAATGCCACAGTCGAAACCGGCGTCGCGTACTTTGTCGACGGTGTGTACTACCCGGGCGACATCCAGACGCTCGACATGGGTGAGGTGCAGCGGGTCGAAGTCATCCGCGGCCCGCAGAGCGCGCTCTATGGTCGCAACACCTACTCCGGCGCCATCAACTTCGTCACTCGTCGGCCGGACAATCAAGTGAAGACCAACGTCAGCGGCTCTTTCGATGCCGATGAACGCGCTGTCTCCGGTCGCGTCAGCGGCCGCATGTCCGACTGGGTGTCCGGCAGCCTCTCGGCCCGCTACAACGATTTTGATGGGCAGTGGAAGAACGAACTGACGGGCAAGACCATTGGCGGTGAGAGCAGCGTGTCGTTCAACGGCACGTTGAATGTGACGCCGAGCGAGAACGTGGAGTTCAATCTGCGGGTGGCCCACAATCGCGACCGCGACGCCACGCGACCCCTCTTCTTCATCTCGGGCGGTGACAACAATTGCTTCCCGGGCACGCGTTCCCTTGGTTCGTACAACAGCACTTCGACCGACAACCGCAATCAGTACTACTGCGGCGAAGTCACGGCGCGTCCCATTTATTTGAACGACGCGCCGGTGACTCAGCCGATCACCCTTGTCAGCGGTATTCCGACGACGCTCAAGGTATCGAGCACGGGCGGCGTGTATGACACGCGGAAGGGCGTCGCCTTCTCGGGCGTAAACCGTGATCTCGATCTAGTACTGGCCTCGCTGAGCTGGGATCTGATGGGGTCGGGCTATGTGTTCAAAATCAACGGTGGCAGTCGCTCCGATGATCGCAAGACGGGTGCTGACTCCGATCACTCATCCGTCAACATCATCGGCGCCAACGTCAACGGCGTGCAGCCGGTGGCTACCGGCGCGAGCTCAGCCGTCGACGAGTATCGCGACTGGTCCTTGGAAGCGAAGATCGAATCCCCGCAGGATCAACGCTTCCGCTGGTCCGTCGGCGCCTATCACTTCGATTGGGAGCAGAAGCAGTACCGCATCGATTTCGTCAGCCTCAACGGTCAGGACAACCCGGGCGCGGTATACACCATCGAGAACGACGCCGTGTTCGGCGCGGCCGAGTTCGATTTCACCGATCGTCTGTCGGCCTCGGTTGAAGTCCGCCGTGCCACTGAAAAGAAGGGTCAGATCGACTACGTGGCGGCACCCAACGTGCAGGCGGGTCCCACCGCCATCAGCTACGACTCGCGGCTGCGCGGTAACGACACCTGGAAGGCCACCACGCCCCGCGTGACGGTGGACTTCAAGGCGACTGACGACATCACGCTCTATGCGAACTACGCCAAGGGCTACAAGCCGGGTGGCTTTAATGGCGCGGTGGCGCTCGCCAACGGGCGGCCGTTGGATGAGAAGTTCGAGCAGGAAGAGTCTGTGAACTACGAGCTCGGCATGAAGTCCACGTGGATGGATCGTCGCCTCGTGCTCAACCTTGCGGCCTTCAAGATGGACGTGACGCAGATCCAGCTTACGACGCCGATCCAGAACAGCACGACGGGTGCGGTCACCTCGATCTCCACCAATCAGGGCGATGGCGAGGTGCAGGGCTTCGAGATCGAGGCGCGTTTTGCCGCCACCGACGAACTCACGCTCGGCTTCAACTATGCGCTGGCGGATACGGAGTTCACCAAGGGTTGCGACGACTTCCAATTCCAGTTGACGAGCGGCGGCGGCATCTTCAATCCCGCCAACCCGACCGACCCGGCTCGTAACCTCAACGGCAAGGGTGATTGCTCCATCGCCGGGAAGGAGTTCCCGTTGGCAGCCAAGCACACCGGCTCGGTGACGGCCGACTACGTGAAGCCGGTTTTCGGCGGCGATTACCGGCTCTACGTCAACACGGACCTCTCCTACACCAGCAAGAAGTGGGTGCAGGTGCACAACGCCGCTTACACGGGCGCGGCGAAATTGCTCGGTGCACGTGTCGGCATCGAGACCGACAACTGGCGTGTGGGTCTCTATGGTCGCAATCTCACCAACGAGGATTCCTCGCCGGGTGCCACCCGCTGGCTGCACTCTTACCTGATCGGCATCGCTTCGACGGCGGGTCCTGCGGCGACGCTGGATCCGGGTCTGCCTTCGACTGCCGTGGCGGCGTACTCGCTGCCGCGCGGCATCTTCGGCATCCTGCGTCGTGAGCGTCAGGTGGGTATCGACTTCAGCTACAACTTCTGAGTACGCACTGACTAGAAGCGGCGTCAGACCGCGCTGGGCAAGGCCCGGTAGGCAACTACCGGGCCTTTTTCTTGTACACGCTGACGGCCGTGTCCGGATGGTCACTGAATACGGCGTCGACACCGAGGGCCGCAAACGCGGCGTACTCGGCGCGCGGGTCACCCGCGTAATCAGCGGCCAGGTGCATCGGCTCATCGCGGAAGGTCCAGGGGTGGACCTGCAGTCCCGCTTTGTGCGCAAGCTCGACGAAGCGGGTGGGCGGCGTCAGACGACGTGTGCGCTCGGTCGAGTCGCTCGAATCCGTTTCACGACTGCCGACGAGCAGACGTTTCCACGGACCGACGGCATCGGCGTACTCGGCGATCTGGGCGAACGAGGCAGGATCGGTGAAGTCGGTCGGCAGCGAGCCCTGCGGGTAGAGGCGACAACCACCTTGTGACTGCCAGGGTGGCATCGGTTGCAGCGTACCATCGAGCTGCAGTTCACCGCCCTCGAGCAACTGCACGAGTGGCACGCTCGTGCGGGATTGCAACCAGCGCAGATTGCCCGACTCGAACGATTGGATGAACACCGGCGAGTCGCGGCCTGTCCAGCCAACGATCTCCAGCATCGCGAGCAGCACGGGTTCGAGCGGCAGGCCCTGCTCGCAGTGCCAGCTCGGGTGCTTGGTCTCAGGATAAATGCCGATGCGACGCCCCGTGCGCGAGGATTCGCTGCGGGCGAGCTCGATGATCTCGGCGAAGGTCGGGATGGTGAACAGACCGTTGAACGCCTGCGAGCGATCGGCGCGGGGTTGCACGGCGCGCAAGCTGCGCAGTTCTTGCAAGGTGAAATCAGTGGTGAACCAGCCTGTGACCAGAGCCCCGTCGATCTGCGCCGTGCGCCGCCGCGCGGCGAACTCGCTGCGCTGCGCGACGTCTGTGGTGGCACTGATGTCGGGCTCATGCCGTGCAACGAGATGCCCGTCACGAGTCGAAACCAGATCGGGCTCAATGAAATCAGCACCCATCTCGATGGCGAGTCGATAAGACTCGAGGGTATGCTCGGGGCGGTAGCCGGAGGCACCGCGGTGCGCGATAACGAGCGGTGCCGAATGATTCTCCAAGTCGTCTTTGCTCACGCGGTCAGTTCCTTGCGTAACACCACGAAACGCAGATCGGGTCGCTTCGGTTCGCCGAAACGCTCATCGCCGTAGGGGAAGGGTGCTGTCTGGCCGGTGCGGTGGTAGCCGCGTCGTTCATACCAGGCAATGAGTTCATTGCGCTGCTCGATCACCGTCATGCTCACAGCTCGCGCGCCCCAGACCTCGCGGATATACCGCTCCGCCGCCTCGAGCAAGCCCCGACCGCGCCCCGACCCCTGATCCAGCGGACGTACGGTCAACATGCCGAGATAAGCCTCCTCGCCGCGCCGCTCGAGCTGCACGCAGCAGGCGGGTCCGGCGACATCCTCGTGCAAGAGCATGGCATTCGAGCCTTGGCTTTCGCTATCGCGAATGAAGGCTTGCAGCGCCGCCACGTCGGTACGCTGACCGCCGAGCAGGTCGGCCTCGGTCGTCCAACCGCGACGACTGCTGTCTCCGCGGTAGGCCGAGTTCACCAGCGCGCAAAGTGCCGCGGCATCGCTCGCGGTAGCCACGCGCACGGCGAGCGGTTCTGGGGTCGAGCGGTTCAATCCGAAGCCACCTGGCCGCGCGTTGCGGCGATCTGCTCGACTCCGATGCGTAATTCGAGTCGGCGCCGGAACTCTTCGGGGCCGAAAGCGCGCTGTGCGAGTACGTTCATCGGGTCGGTACGGTAGCCGATTTCGCGCACGTAGTGATCGTAGTGCTGCTGCGGGATGCGCTCCTCATGCGGCAAAGGGTTCGCCTCCGCCTCATCGAGCCAGCCGAACCAACGATCGACGAATTCCTTAAGATAGCTCTCGCAGGTGGCGATGTTCTCCTCGGTCAGATCGCCCATGACGCTGGTGCAGACGGGCGACATCAGTCCACGCAGGTACGTGCCATGGCTCCAGTTCCAGGTGAAGTTCGGCAGTCCGCGAA
>CAISHQ010000055.1 GCA_903885195.1 uncultured Pseudomonadota bacterium
CTGACGTTCTCGGGTCTCTCGCCCGATGGACTCGTCGAGATCGTCGAGCTTGCTGATCATCCGTGGGTTGTCGCCACCCAGTTCCATCCGGAGTTCACCTCCAACCCGCGCGATGGGCACCCGCTGTTCACGGGGTTCATTGCTGCGGCGCGCGTCCATCATGAAGCTCGCTGAGTTCGAGGTCGGTGCACGCGAGCCGCTGTTCCTGATCGCAGGGCCCTGCGTGATCGAAAGCGCCACCCTGTGCGAGGAGATCGCCGGGCGGATGCTGGAGATCACGCGTCGCCTTGGCGTTCCGTACGTGTTCAAGGCCTCGTTCGACAAGGCGAACCGCTCCTCGCGCGCGAGTTTCCGCGGTCCGGGTCTCGATTCGGGACTCAAGGTGCTGGCGGATATCCGCAGCCGTTTCGCGGTGCCGGTGCTCACCGACGTCCATGAGGACACGCCGCTGGCCGAAGTGGCCTCGGTCGTCGACGTGCTGCAGACGCCTGCGTTTCTCTGCCGGCAGACAAACTTCATCGTGGCCGCGGCCTCGCAGGGCAAGCCGGTGAACATCAAGAAGGGCCAGTTCCTCTCGCCCTGGGAAATGCAGAACGTGGTCGATAAGGCCCGCTCCACGGGCAATACGCAGGTGATGGTCTGCGAGCGGGGCTTCAGCTTTGGCTACAACAATCTGGTCTCCGACATGCGCGCACTCGCCGTGCTGCGCCGTACGGGTTGCCCGGTCGTGTTCGATGCCACGCATTCGGTGCAGTTGCCCGGCGGGCAAGGCTCGGCGTCGGGCGGGCAACGCGAGTTCGTGCCCGTCCTCGCGAGAGCCGCGGTGGCTGCGGGCGTGGCGGGCGTGTTCATGGAAACGCACCCGGATCCGTCCAAGGCGCTCTCCGATGGCCCGAACGCCTGGCCGCTCGCCCGCATGGAATCCCTGCTCGAGACGCTCTGCGCGCTCGATCGAACCGTCAAAGCCAAAGCTTTCGAGGAAGACAGTCTATGAGCCGTATTGCCGATATCGTCGCCCGTGAAATTATCGACTCGCGCGGCAATCCCACCGTTGAAGCCGACGTCATCCTCACGAGCGGCGCAGTGGGTCGCGCCGCCGTGCCTTCGGGCGCCTCGACGGGTAGTCGCGAGGCGGTCGAACTGCGTGATGGCGACAAGAAGCGCTATCTCGGCAAGGGCGTGCTGAAGGCCGTGCGCAACTGCAACACGGTGATCCGTGCGGCGCTGCTCAAGCGCGATGCGCGCGAACAGGAAGACATCGATGCGCGATTGATCGCGCTCGATGGCACCGAGAACAAGAGCCGGCTCGGCGCCAACGCGCTGTTGGCGGTCTCGCTCGCCACGGCGCACGCCGCGGCCGAGGACACTGATCAGTCGCTCTGGCGTTACCTCGCGCGCGGTCGCAAGCCCGTCATGCCGGTGCCGATGATGAATGTCATCAACGGCGGCGCGCACGCGGACAACAGCCTCGATGTGCAGGAGTTCATGATCCTGCCGGTCGGGGCACGCAGTTTCAGCCACGCGCTGCAGCAGGGCGCAGAGATATTCCACACGCTCAAGGGCATCCTCAAGGGCAAGAAGCTCACCACCGCGGTGGGTGACGAGGGCGGGTTCGCGCCCGATCTGGCCTCGAACGAGGCGGCCTTAAAGTTGCTGTTGCAGGCGATCGAGAAGGCGGGCTACCGGCCGGGGCGCGACATCTACCTCGGCCTCGACGTGGCGAGTTCGGAGTTTTACAAGCGCGGCCGCTACGAGCTCGAGGGCGAGGGGCGGGCGTTCACCGCCGCGCAGTTCGCGCGCTACCTCACGAAGCTCGTCGAGAAGTACCCGATCATCACCATCGAAGATGGCATGGCCGAGGGTGATTGGCAGGGTTGGTCGGCACTCACGCAGGTGCTCGGCAAGCGCTGTCAGCTCGTTGGCGATGACCTCTTCGTCACCAACAGCAAGATCCTCGCCGATGGCATCCGTGCGGGCGTGGCGAACTCGATCCTGATCAAGGTCAATCAGATCGGCACCCTGACCGAGACGCTCGAGGCCATCGAGATGGCGACCGGCGCGGGTTACTCGGCGGTGATCTCGCATCGCTCGGGTGAAACCGAGGACACGACCATCGCCGACATCGCCGTGGCGACGGCGGCGACGCAGATCAAGACCGGTTCCATGTCGCGCTCGGATCGCATCGCCAAGTACAACCAGTTGCTGCGCATTGAAGAGGAGCTCGGTGGCAAGGTGCGCTACGCAGGGCGCGAGGCTTTCCCCGTAAAGATCTGATGCGACAGGGGTTTCATTTGCACTTTCGCAGGATTAACATTGCCGGCCAATGACCCGATGGTTCGCCGGCATTTTGGTTTCCCTGACGGTGCTGCTGCAGTACCGCATCTGGTTGTCCGACGACGGCGTGAGTGAAGCCTATCGGCTGAAGGTCGCTGTGGCGCAGCAGAGCGCCACCAACGCTGAACTCAACCAACGCAACGCCCAACTCGCGGCTGAAGTGGCCGATCTCAAAGCCGGCATGACGGCCATCGAGGAGCGGGCACGCAGTGAGCTCGGCATGATCGGACAGTCCGAGTCGTTCTACCAAGTCGTGCCGAAGGTCGCTGCACCGACGGCGCCTGCGCCCGAGCGCACGCGCACGGCGCAGCGCTGAGTCGGCCTTGGAGAGGCCGCCGTACTGGCTCGTGATGCCGGCGGCCGGCCGTGGCACACGGCTCGGCGCAGATCTCCCCAAACAATATTTGATGCTCGCCGGGCGCAGCATGCTCGAGTGGTCGGTGCAGCCCTTTCTCATCGATGCGGCTTGCCGGGGTCTCGTCGTCGCGCTCGCGCCCGATGATGCGCACTGGTCGCAGGTGCGCTCGCGATTGCAGCGTGTGCCGATTGAAGCCGTGGGGGGTGCCGAGCGGGCCGACTCGGTTCGCTCTGCGCTGCAACGCCTGCAGGCGAGCGGCGTGGGCGCGGATGAGTGGGTGCTGGTGCATGATGCGGCGCGACCCTGCGTGAGTGCGGCCGAGATCGATGCGCTGCTGCGTGCGGTCGGCAGCACGGCCGATCGCGAGGGACGGCTCGCAGGTGGTCTGTTGGCGCTGCCCATGACTGACACCTTGAAGCGTCAGCGCAGCGGCGCGGGCTCCATCGCCAGCCAGGAAACCGTCGCTCGCGAAGGGCTCTGGCGTGCGCTCACACCGCAGATGTTCCGCCTCGGCGCGTTGCTCGCGGCGCTCGATGCGGCGCTCGCGGCGGGACGACGTCCGACCGATGAGGCCCAGGCGATGGAGTGGCAGGGTGCGCAGCCGCTGCTCGTGGCGGGCGAGTCGACCAATCTCAAGGTGACCACGGCGCAGGATTGGGCACTCGCCGAGGGCATACTCGCTGCGCGCGGAGCGCAGCCATGACACACGGCGCGACGGCCATCAACGCGACCGTCATCAAAGGAGCGGCCCCATGATTCGAGTCGGTTCGGGAATCGACGTGCATGCCTTCGGGCCGGGCGATCACGTGATGCTGGGCGGGGTCCGCCTCGCACATACGCAGGGGGTGCGTGCGCACTCGGATGGCGATGTGCTGTTGCATGCGCTTTGCGATGCCTTGCTCGGGGCCGCTGGCCTCGGCGACATCGGTCAGCATTTTCCCGATAGCGATCCGCAGTGGCGGGGTGCTGCAAGCGGCCAGTTCGTGCGTCATGCCGTGCAGTTGCTGGCTGCGCGTGGCTGGCAGGTCGTCAATGCCGATCTGACCTTGCTCGCCGAAGCGCCGCGGGTTGCGGGGCAGCGCGAGCTCATTCGCGCCAGCGTCGCCGGTCTGCTCGGTGTCGCGGCCGAGGCTGTGAACCTCAAGGCCACCACCACCGAACGGCTCGGTTTCGCGGGTCGGGGCGAGGGGTTGGCCGCGATGGCGACCGTGTTGATCGAGTCGAACTCGGTCGCTCCGCGATGATCGGCTGGCAGGAGCTGGCGCTCGACCCGCCGCGAAGGGTCGAGCCTGCTGCGGGCCGAGCACGGCTGCGCGAGCGGTTCGAAGATTTCCAGGTCGACGAAGTACTGGGCTTCGAGCCCTCAGGACAAGGTGAGCACTGGCTACTGCGCGTGCGCAAGTGCAACGCCAATAGCGGTTGGGTGGCCGCAGACCTTGCGCGCCAGGCGGGCGTCCGGCCGTTCGAGGTGGGCTATGCGGGTCTGAAGGATCGGCGGGCCGTGACGACGCAGTGGTTCACCGTGCCGGCGCGGCGCGGCGGCGTGCAGGATTGGGCGGGGCGTGCCGGCGAGGGCTACGAGATTCTCGAAGCGCATCGCCACACGCGCAAGCTGCCGCGTGGCGCGCTGGCGGGGAATCGTTTCACGCTGGTGCTGCGCGGCTTCACGGGCTCGCGCGAAGCGCTCGAGCGGCGCGTGGCCGAGATCGCCGTCGAGGGTGTGCCGAATTATTTTGGACCGCAGCGGTTCGGGCGTGAACTCGGCAACCTCGCCGTGTTGCGCGGCGAGCCCGTGCGCGGCGAGCGCGGCTTCGCCTACTCGGCGGCGCGCAGCCTGATCTTCAATGCTGTGCTCGCCGAGCGGCTTGCGGCCGGTCACTGGAACATGCTCTTGCCGGGCGAGCGGGCCAACCTCGAGGGCAGCAATTCGACCTTTCGCGTCGAGGCGATCGACGAGACACTGCGCCAGCGTCTTGCCGCCCTGGACATCCATCCGACTGGGCCGTTGTGGGGAGAGGGTGAGAGCGGCGTGACCGGTGAGGTGGCCGAACTCGAGTCTAGCGTCGCGTCGCGCTATCCGGCCTTGCTCGAGTTGCTGCGCGCCGATCGGCTGGCGAGTGCGCGTCGGCCGCTGCGCATGGTGGTGCGGGATCTGGCGCTGCGCTGGCTGCCCGAGGCGGACGCCTGCGAGTTGCAATTCAGTCTGCGAGGCGGCAGTTTTGCCACCACCGTGGTGCGCGAACTCGTGCACCTCGACGATGCCACAGGAGCCGAAGAGCATGCTTGAAACACAGGATCATGGCGCCGTGCGCGAACTGCGCCTCGCGCGTCCGCCGGTCAACGCCTTCGGCAGCGCACTGACCACGGCACTCGTGCAGGCGATCGAGGTCGCCGAGCAGCAGGCCGCGGCGGACGGCTCGATCCGTGCGCTGGTGCTCTCCGGTGCACCCGGTATCTTCTCGGCGGGACTCGATGTGCGTGAGGTCACCGGCAGCACCGACACCGCAATGGCCCTCGTGCACGCATTCTCGACGCTGCAACAGCGCTTGGCGCGCTGCAGTCTGCCGCTGATCGCGGCGATCACCGGTCACTGCCCGGCCGGTGGCACTGTGGTCTCGGTGCTCTGTGATCAACGGATCATGGCGGCGGGAGACTTTCGCATCGGGCTCAACGAGGTGCAGGTCGGTCTATATCCGGGCGAAACCATTTTCCGTGTTTACGAGCGACTCATCGGACCTGCGCGCGCGGCCGAGATGCTCGGGCGCGGCGCGATGGTGGATCCGGCGAAGGCACTGGCGATGGGTCTGGTCGATGAGGTCGTCGAGCCTTCCTGGGTGCGCGACGTGGCGCTTGCTCGGGCGCAAGAGTATGCGGGCTTACCACCGCAAACGGCCGCGCGGACGCGGGCGATGGTGCGCGCCGATCTCGTGCGGCTCTACGATACGCCGCGCGAGTCGCTTGAGTCGTTGTTGGCCGACGGTTGGGTCACCGCCGAGACGCGCGCGGCCATGCTCGCGGCACTGCGCGGCGCTAGCCGCTGAGCAAGACGTAAATCGCACCCGTGCCGCCGTCGACCTGACGCGCCGAGCAGAAGGCGACCACCGGCTCAGTGCGTCGCAGGATCACGTTCACGGCCTGTTTGATCACGGGACCCTTCGGCCCGGAGCCCAAACCCTTGCCGTGGATGATGCGGACGCAGCGGGACTGCCTTGCGATGGCGCGGGCCAGGAATTCGCGCAGGGCTTGTTTCGCCTCCGGCACGATCAGTCCGTGCAGGTCGAGTTCGGACTCGACGCGGTAGTGCCCCCGGCGCAGCCGCCGCATCACGGCGTCCTGGATGCCGTTGCGTCGGTAGCTGAGCTCCTCGCCAAATTCCACGTCGAGTTCGCCCGGTGTCAGGGTGAGGCTCTCTTCGAGAACTTCAATCTCGCCCTGGCGGCGAAAGCGCGCCTTGGGCGGTGGCGCCTTGCGTCGCGGGGGCACACGTGGCGTGTGGCGCAACGGCTTCGTGCCGCGCACTGCTTCGCGAAATGCCTGCACATCCTCGGCGGGCGGCTCGGCAAGCGGCGGTCGAAGCCGCTCGCGACGCTCTTCTCGGCGGGGTTTACGCATCCTGCTCCCTCGGCTGCTCGGCTTTCTCGAGCCTCGTGCTTTCAGTATATTGGGGTGCTTCACAGGTCTCCAAGTTGACATCGCCCGATGAAGATCCTCGTCTGCAACGATGACGGCTACCGGGCGCGGGGCATCATTGCCCTGCGCCAGGCGCTCGAGGGGCTCGCCGAACTGACCGTGGTCGCGCCGGAGCGCAATCACAGCGGGGCGAGCAATGCACTCACGCTGGAGCTGCCGTTGCGCGTGACGCAGTACGAGCCTGGGAAGTACTACGTCTCCGGTACGCCCACCGACTGCGTGCACCTCGCCATCTCGGGGCTGTTCGACTTTCAGCACGACATGGTGGTCTCCGGCATCAACAACGGCGAGAACCTTGGCGACGACGTGCTCTATTCGGGCACTGTGGCGGCGGCCATCGAGGGTCGATTCCTCGGGCTGCCGACGGTCGCATTCTCGCTGCGCAGACCCAACGAAGGGCGGGCCGATTTCACCGCTGCGGCGCGCGTGGCGCGCATGATCGTGAGTCATCTGCTGGCGCAGCCGCTCGATCGGCACATGATCCTCAACGTCAACATTCCGCACTTGCCGTTCGAGGAGTTGCGCGGCTTTCGCACCACGCGACTCGGGCACCGACATCGTGCCGATCAGGTGACCAGGGCGCGCGATCCGCGCGGTCGCGAAGTGTTCTGGGTGGGGCGGGCCGGTGAGGGCGAGGACGACGGTCCCGGCACGGATTTCTTTGCTCTGGCCGAAGGCTATGTGTCGGTGACGCCGCTGCAGGTCGACTTGACGCGTCACTCCGCCATCGACACCGTCGATCGTTGGCTGGGCGGCATCACCGGTTGAGCCGCCGCGGATGAGCGCGACGCGCCTGAACGGCATCGGCATGACCTCGGTGCGCACCCGCGAGCGACTGGTGCGCCGACTTGGTGATCAGGGCATCCGCAATCTCTTCGTGCTCGAACGCATCCGCGATCTACCGCGGCACATTTTTGTGGACGAGGCGCTGGCAAGCCGTGCCTACGAGGATACGGCCCTGCCGATCGGCTTCGGGCAGACGATCTCGCAGCCCTACATCGTTGCGCGCATGACCGAGGCGCTGCTTGCGCGCGGCGTGCCGCAAAAAGTGCTCGAGGTCGGTACCGGCTGCGGCTACCAGACGGCGGTGCTCGCCGGGCTTGTGCCGCAGGTGTTCACCATTGAGCGTATTGAGCCGCTGCTGCTGCGTGCCAAGCAAAACCTCAAGGAACTCGGCATCAACAACGTGCGCTTTCGGCATGGCGATGGCTACGAGGGTTGGAACGCGCAAGGCCCCTACGAGGGCATCCTCGCCGCGGCGGCACCGCGCGAGGTGCCCGTGGCGCTGCTGCAGCAGTTGGCCGAAGGAGGGCGCCTTGTAATGCCTGTCGGTGGTGAGGGCCGGCAGGATCTGGTGCGCATCACGCGCACCGCGCAGGGTTACGAGCACGAAGTGCTCGGGCCCGTGTCGTTCGTGCCGCTGCAAAGCGGGACGATCACCGCCGAGTGAGCTTCAGCGCGGAAACAGCAGGCCGATCACGCGCCGATCATCCGCGACCAGCACGTTGAAGGTTCGACAGGCTGCGCCGAGTTCCATCAGTTCAAGTCCGATGCGCCGCTCGAGGAACCAGCGGCGCTGTGCCGCCGGCAGGAAAAACTGGCCGCGGGCCCAACCGATGATCACGACCTCGGGCTGCGCTTCGAATACGCTGGCGAGTTCGGCCTCGGTGAGCGCCGTGGGTTCCTGCGCCTGCAGTGTGCCGTGCACTTCGGTCGCACTGAGTGCAACCGGCGTCGTGATCTGCCGATCGCCGACGCGCAACACGCCGTCCGCATAGCCGCGGATGAGCAGGCGTTGCTCCGATGAAGTCACCGTGAGTCTCATGCTCCGATACCATACGCGATGTGCGCGAACTCGTGATCATCCTGGCCGATTTTTTCCTGCGCGAAGCCGAGGGTGACTCGCCGCAGGCGCGTGCTGCGTTGACCCGAGCGCGCTTCGGCCCCGCGCGATCCGTGCGCGGCGGCTGGCGCGATTGGCTGGCACGGCGTGAACGGCGTGAGGATCTCGGACTCGCTGATCCGGCCGCCGTCGTGGCGGCCGCGCTCGGGCGGCCACCGCAGGTCTCGCCTTGGCTCGTCACGCCGCTGCATCTGCTCGCGGGCATGAAGACCGTGCATGTCCCGATGAATGCCTGTCTCACGCTGACGCCCTCGGAGTCACGGGCGCTTGCGCTCGAATTCACGGCGCTCTTTGGAGCCGACGGACTCACCCTGCAGGCCATCGGGCCGAGTGGTTTTTTACTGCACGGCCTCGAAGCGGAGGGCGCCGAGACGATCGAGCCTGCGCGCTTGCTCGGCGGTACGCTCGATGAGGGCTTGCCGCGCGGGCCGGGCAGCCGGCGCTTGCGTCAGGTCATGACGGAGATGGATCTCTGGCTGCACGAGTTGCCGCTCAACCGCGCGCGTGAAGCGCGCAACGAGCCCCGCATCAATACGCTGTGGCTCTGGGGTGGTGGTCAGTCGCTGCGCGATGCGTTGCACCGCAGCGCGCCGTCTGAGGGTTGGGCCGCCGTGCATGCCGAAGACGCCTGGGTAACCGCGTTTGGTCAATTGAGCGGTATCGCCGTGCATGCGTTGCCGCGCGATGCCACCTCGCTGCTCGCCAAGTCGGCCTCGGCCGGCGCGGCGCCAGCTGCCGACGGCGCCGTGTGCGTGATCGTGCCCTGTGCTGCGCAAGGTCTTGCGGTACTCGATGCCGCATGGATCCAACCGGCGATCGAGGCGGTGCGTGGCGGAGTGCTGCGGGGCGTATCGATCGTCGGCAACGATCGCTGTGTGACCCTGGCTGCAGGCGATCAGTGGCGCTTCTGGCGGCCAACGCGGGATGTGCTCGCGGCGCTCGCCGAGGGTGTGGCATGAGCTTGCGCGTGCTGCGACGGGAAGTGACTCCCGAACGGATTGCTGCGCTCTCGAGCTGCCCGCCTGTGCTCGCGCGTGCCTATGCGGCGCGCGGCATTGAGCAGTCGCAGCAACTGGGGCGTGGGCTCGAGCGGCTGCTGCCGGTGAGCACGCTCGAGGGCGTCGAAGCCGCCGTGGCGCTGCTGTTGCAGCATCGGGCGGGACGCATCCTAGTGATCGGCGATTACGACGCCGATGGTGCGACGAGCTCGGCGCTGATCGTGCGCGCGCTGCGCGCCTGCGGTTTTGCGTCGGTGGATTTTCTGGTGCCGAACCGCTTCGAGTTCGGCTATGGCCTGACACCGGAGATCGTGGCGCTTGCGGCCGAGCGATCGCCGACGCTGCTCATCACGGTCGACAACGGCATCTCGAGTCTTGCGGGCGTGAGCGCTGCGCGCGCGCTCGGCATCGATGTTCTCGTCACCGACCACCATTTGGCCGGAGCGCAGTTGCCCTCGGCCAACGTCATCGTCAATCCGAATCTGCCCCAGTCGAGCTTTGGCTCCAAGGCGCTGGCGGGCGTCGGCGTCGCGTTTTACGTGATGGCTGCAATGCATCGGGCGCTGGCGGATCAGCGTCTGCCCTCGCCGGCGAGTTGGCTCGATCTCGTGGCACTCGGCACGGTGGCCGATGTGGTGCCGTTCGACGAAAACAACCGGCGACTCGTGGCCCAGGGTCTGGCGCGTATTCGCGCGGGACGCTGCACGCCCGGAGTCAGGGCGCTCATCGAGACGGGCGGGCGTCGGCCAGAGGCCGTGATCGCCTCTGATCTTGGCTTTGCCGCAGGGCCGCGGCTCAATGCGGCCGGAAGACTCGACGATATGAGTCTCGGCGTGCGCTGCCTATTGACCGACTCGCTCGAGGAGGCGCGCTCACTCGCCGAGCAGCTTGATGCGCTGAACCGCGAGCGGCGCAGCATCGAGGCGAAGATGCAGGAGGAGGCGCTCGCCGCGGTGCGTCACCTGAAGGAACCCGGACGCGATCGGCGGGGCCTGTGTCTGTACGACCCCGGTTGGCATCAGGGCGTGGTGGGTCTTGTGGCCGGGCGCATCAAGGAGCGTCTGCGCCGGCCGGTGATTGCGTTTGCCGACGCCGGGGACGGCTTGCTGCGCGGCTCGGCGCGTTCGGTGAACGGCGTGCACGTGCGCGATGTGCTCGAGGCGATCGCGACGCGTTCGCCGGATCTGCTCGGCAAGTTCGGCGGCCACGCCATGGCGGCGGGTCTGACGCTCGAGCGGGCGCGTCTCGATGAGTTCGCGCGTGAATTCGATGCGGAAGTGACGCGCTGGCAGTCTGCGGGGTCGCTGGCCGATGTGGTGGAGACTGACGGGGAATTGTCGGTCGAGGAGATTTCGCTCGCGACCGCCGAGCTCGTGCGCGAAGCGGGCCCGTGGGGGCAGGGGTTCCCGGAGCCCTGCTTCGATCAGCATTTTCGCATTGAGCGCACGCGCATCGTCGGCGAGAAGCACTTGAAGTTGTGGGTGAGTCCGCAGGGCTCTGCGCGGCGTTTCGATGCCATTGCGTTCAACTACAGCGAGTCGCTCGGTGCCGGGCAACTGGCGCATCTCGTCTATCGACTCGACATCAATGAGTACGCGGGCGAGCGACGTCTGCAACTGATCGTCGACCATGTGCTCGCCGTGAGCGCCTGACAACGGAGGCTTTGCATGACCGATTACACGCTCTACGGCTGGCACCTCTCGTACTACGCGGGCAAGTTGCGCGCCTACCTCACCTACAAGCAGATCCCGTTCGTCGATCAGCCGGTGAACTATTGGACGCTGGTGCACACCATCCATCGCAAGACCGGTGCGCGCGTCATGCCGGTGCTGAAGACCGCGCAAGGTGAGTGGCTGCAGGACACGCGGCACATCATCGATACGCTCGAACTGCGTCATCCCACGCCCACGATACTGCCGGCCACACCTCGCAAGCGCTTTGCGAGCGAACTGCTCGAGACTTGGGCCGATGAGTGGTGGATGCCGGCGGCCATGCATACGCGCTGGAACTACGCGGAGAACTTCGCGCTGTTTCAGGCCGATGCGGGCGATGCGCTCGCTCCTTGGGGGCCGCGCTGGTTGAAGCATGCGCTCGTCGGGCGCATCGCGACGTTGCTGCGCGGCTATCTGCCTCAGATCGGCATCGTGCCCGCGCAATATCCGCTGATTGAGGCGGCTGCGACCCGGATGCTCGATCTGCTCGAGGCGCATTTTCGCGTGCAGCCCTACCTGCTCGGCGAGCGGCCGACGATGGGCGACTTCGGTCTGCAGGGGCCTCTGTATGGACATCTGGGTCGCGATCCTTGGCCGAAGCGCGAGTGGATCGCGCCGCGACCTGCGGTCCGGGACTGGATCGACCGCATGGCCAGTCTCGGTCACGACGCGGTGAGTGCGCGCTTTGCGGCGACGGAGCTGTCGTCGGCGTCACCGACAGCGACACTTTCAGCGCCACTGTCAGCACAACAGGATCACCTCGCGCCGACCCTCGAGGCGCTGCTCGTGCAGGTAATTCGTGACTTCCTGCCCATGGTCCAGGCTGTGGTCGAGGAGGTGAATCGTGCATACGCCACGCAGCCGGCAGGAAAGTTGTTGCCGCGTGCGATGGCTGAGGTCGAGTTCCCGATGGCCGGTCAGCCCTTCACCCGACGCGCCTTACCGTTCACGGCGTGGAAGCTGCAGGGCATCCTCGACTGGGTCCGCAGCCTGCCTGCCACCGAGCAGGCCGAACTGCGGCTCTGGCTGCGCGGACTCGGCGGCGAGCGATTGCTGGACCTTGAGCTGCCGCGGCTGCGCCGCGTGGCGCTGCGTATCGGCTTTGCGGAGGCGGGGACGGCGCATCTGGTAGAATCCGCGCCATGATCGAACTTGGCCTCATCAAGCGTTCCCTCGCCGACCTCCAGGAGCGTGTCAGCTCCTTAAGGGGGTTTCTTTGAATACGATCTCAAGAAAGAACGTCTCGAAGAAGTAAGCCGCGAACTCGAAGACCCGGCCGTCTGGCAGAAGCCGGAGAAGGCCCAGGAACTCGGCAAAGAGCGCGCGCGTCTCAGCGCAGAGCTCGACAACATCGACGCTGCCACACGCTCGGTAAGCGATTCGCTTGAACTCCTTGAGCTCGCCGAGGGCGAGAACGACGAGGCCACGGCCCGTGAGGTCGAGCGCGATCTGCCGCAGGTCGAAGCGCAGGTGCGCAAGCTCGAGCTCAAGCGCATGTTCCGCGGCGAGATGGACTCGCACAACGCGTACCTCGACATTCAGGCCGGCGCCGGCGGCACGGAAGCCCAGGACTGGGCGCAGATGCTGATGCGCATGTACCTCAAGTGGGCGGCCAACCGCGGTTTTTCTGCCGAAGTGATCGACTCGAGCCCCGGTGAAGTCGCCGGTATGAAGAGCGCTACCATCGAGTTTCGCGGCGATCACGCCTACGGCTGGTTGCGCACCGAGACCGGCGTGCATCGGCTGGTGCGCAAGTCGCCCTTCGATTCGGGCAATCGCCGCCACACTTCGTTTGCGTCGGTGTTCGTCTCGCCGGAAATCGACGACGACATCAACATCGACATCAACCCCGCCGATCTCGAAATGGACGTGTATCGATCGAGCGGCGCGGGCGGTCAGCACGTCAACAAGACCGAGTCGGCCGTGCGCATCCGGCACATGCCCTCAGGGATCGTGGTGGCCTGCCAGAACGAGCGCAGCCAGCACAAGAACCGAGCCACGGCGATGAAGATGCTGAAGGCGAAGTTGTACGAACTCGAAGTCAACAAACGCAACGCGGCCGCAAAGGTGCTCGAAGACTCGAAGTCCGACGTCAGCTGGGGTCACCAGATCCGCTCGTACGTGCTCGACCAGTCGCGCATCAAGGACCTGCGTACCGATGTCGAAATCGGCAACACCACGGCCGTGCTCGATGGCGATCTCGATCCGTTCCTCGAAGCCTCGCTGAAGGCAGGGCTGTAACCATGACCGACAACGTACCGCCACAGAGCGCACCACCGCAGGACGAAAACAAGCTGATCGCCGAGCGTCGCGCCAAGCTCGATGCTTTGCGCACGCAGGGTATGCCGGCGTTTCCCAACGACTTTCGCCCGGACGTGCAGGCGAGTGAGTTGCACCTTGGCTTTGGTGCGCTCGATGAGGCGGCGCTCGCGGCACAGGCGGTGCGCGTGCGTCTCGCGGGTCGCATGATGCTGCGCCGAATAATGGGCAAAGCGAGCTTCGCGACGCTGCAAGACGCATCAGGACAGATACAGATCTTTCTGCAGCGCGATTCGCTCGCGGAGAGTTACGAGGCCTTCAAGGGCTACGACATCGGCGACATCCTCGCCGTCGAGGGTGTGCTGTTCCGCACGCGAACGGGAGAGTTGACCGTACGCGTGGAGTCACTGCGTTTGCTCGTCAAGTCGCTGCGTCCGCTGCCCGACAAGTGGCATGGCCTCGCCGATACCGAGGCGCGCTATCGGCAGCGATACGTCGATCTCATCATGAACGAGTCGAGTCGGGCGGTGTTTCGCAAGCGCACGCAGCTCGTGCGGTATCTGCGCGACATGCTCGATGCGCAGGGCTTCATGGAAGTCGAGACACCCATGATGCAGCCGATCCCGGGCGGCGCGGCCGCGCGGCCTTTCGTTACCCACCACAACGCGCTCGACATCGACATGTACCTGCGCATTGCGCCGGAGCTGTATCTCAAGCGGCTCGTGGTCGGCGGTTTCGAGCGGGTCTATGAAATCAACCGCAACTTCCGTAACGAGGGGCTTTCGACGCGTCACAACCCCGAGTTCACCATGCTCGAGCTCTATCAGGCCTACGCCGACTATGGCGATCTGATGGATCTCGTCGAGCGCATGCTGCGGGGTGCCGCCGAGGCGGTCTGCGGCGCGCAGCAGTTCGAGTCGCAGGGCGTGCAGTACGACCTGCGTGCGCCGTTTCGAAGGGTCACGGTCGAGGAGTTGATCCTTGAACGCAACAGCGATCTCGAGCGCGGACGTTTGCGCGACGTCGAGTACTTGCGCGCGGCCTGTACGGCGTGCGGCATCCCGTTCAAGAACGGCGATGGTGCGGGCAAACTGCAGATCGAGCTCTTCGAGAAGACCGGCGAACACACCCTTGTGCAGCCGACCTTCGTGTATGCCTATCCGGCCGAAGTGTCGCCGCTGTCACGCGCCAACGACGCCGACCCGTTCCTTACCGACCGATTCGAGTTCTTCGTCGGTGGCCGTGAACTCGCCAACGGGTTCTCCGAGCTCAACGATGCGGAGGATCAGGCGGCGCGCTTTCGCGCTCAGGTGGAGCGCAAAGAAGCCGGTGATGAGGAAGCGATGTTCTACGACGCCGATTACGTGCGGGCGCTGGAGTACGGCATGCCGCCGACCGCAGGGCTCGGGGTCGGCATCGATCGGCTCGTGATGTTCCTCACCGACTCGGCCTCGATCCGCGACGTGCTGCTCTTCCCGCAGATGCGGCCCGAATAACGCGCTCAGCCGGCGGCCGGCAACTCATAGGGCAAAGGCAACGGTGTTGCCTCGATGCGGGCGCGTGAGGCCGCATTCGGGCTCGCGTCCTCGGACGTGGTGCTGTCTGTTGCGGTCGCGTAGCGCGCGACGGCGAGGAATTCCACCTGACCCTCATGTGCCGCAGCGCTGTCGACGACGATGGCGTCGCGGCCATCGGTGAGGGTGATCTGCTCGCCCGGCGCGAGCGTCGTCGGCGCGAAGGTGCTCGTCACAGCCACGGTGAAACGCTGCAGGCGTCGCTTGACCCGGCCGCGGAAATGCGCGCGAGCGATGACTTCTTGCCCTGTGTAGCAGCCCTTGTTGAACGAAATGCCCTCGAGCACATCGAGGTTGAGCATCTGGGCAACAAATTCGCCCTGCGTCGCCCCATAAATCCGCGGCAGCCCCGCGGCGATGTCGGCACGGTGCCACGCCGCAGGTGGCGCTGCAGGCGACGGTTCGATCGGCGCGACCGAGGACTCGGACGCCGTACCCGACGAGTTTATTGGGGCGTTGCATCGCGCGAGGCGCATGTACCGGCCATCGCTCGTGTGCGGCCAGTGCAGCGGTGCGGGCGAATGGGTGGCTGGAGCCGGTGCCGGGCCAGCGGCGCCCTTGGCCTCGGCGGCGACGCCCGGGGCAGGCCAGCGGCCCTGAACTCGCCATAACGGCGTCTCGTCGGTCAGTTCGGCTTTACTGCGCAGCAGGAATTTGCGCAGCAAGCTGAGGACGCCCTCGAGCAGCGATCGCGGCAACACGCAGAGCAGATCCTGCGGGCCATCGGCCACGACGCGCAGGATGGCGAGGGTGCGGCCCTGCGGGTTATGCAGGCCCGCGAGGACCGTCTCACCGGCGCCGAGCGACAGCAACTGCTGCGACAGCTGGCCGTTGAGGAACTTGCGGGCGTCCGCGCCGCGCACGGCCAGCACCCCGTGGTCGGGCAGGTCAATCCAATCGGCATTACGGTCTGTCATGCAGGGGATTTTGCCCGATCTAACACGCACACCGGGCGGTTCCTGCGGTGGTCTTGGCGCAACGATTCTGGCAGTATTGGTCCGCGATGCAGAACGATCCCCAGGGGGTGGGGCGGCCCGCGTCAGCGGCCGAGCCTGCGCCTGTCCCCACATCCGTACCGAGACCTGACGATGTCGTCGGAGCCAGTGCTCCGCGCGAGATTGGCGGGCCTGCGGGCCCTGAGCCCACGCGCTTCGGGGATTGGGAAAAGAATGGTCGCTGCATCGACTTCTGATCCTCACGCGAGTAGCCACACGATGCGCCAAAGACCTCTGTCACCCCATCTCGACGTGTACCGCTTCGCGTACACCATGGCGACCTCCATCCTGCATCGCATCACGGGTGTGGTGCTGTCGGCGGGGCTGCTGGTACTCGTGTGGTGGCTGCTCGCCGCCGCGGGCGATGCGGAGGGTTATGCAGGCGTGGCCGCAGCCCTCGGTAGTGGGCCCATGCAGGTATTGCTCGCCGGCTGGGTAATCGCCTTCGTGTATCACCTTTGCAATGGCATCCGGCACCTCATCTGGGATCTGGGTTACGGCCTCGAAAAAGCCGAGGCGCGCCGCAGCGCACGCTGGGTGGTGATCGCCACGGTGCTGATCTCGCTCGCGTTGCTGTACGCCGGTTTCGTGCTGCGGGGTGCGCCGTGAGCCTGCGCAGTCCACTTGGCAAAGTCATCGGTCGCGGTTCGGCCAAACAGGGCGTGTCGCACTGGTGGGGGCAGCGCCTGAGTGCCGTGGCGCTCGCCTTTCTCGGCCTGTGGTTCGTGCTGCAGGTGACGGGTCTCAACGCCTACGACTACGACAGCGTGCGCGCCTGGATCGGCAGCGGCGTGACGCCCGTGCTGTTGGTGCAGCTCATCGCAGCGCTCGCCTGGCATTCGGCGCTCGGCGTGCAGGTCGTGCTCGAGGATTACGTGCACGCCAAGGCCATCAAGCTCGCGGCGCTCGTCGCCTCGATTTTCTTTCACGTGTTCGTGGCCGTGGCCGGCAGCTATGCCGTGCTGCGCATCGCCTTCACCACGACCTGACCGCGGGATGTTCTGCGCATGACTGCTTACTCATTTGTCGATCACACCTACGACGTCGTCGTGGTCGGCGCCGGCGGCGCCGGTCTGCGTGCCACGCTCGGCCTTGCCGAGGCGGGTCTGACCACCGCCTGCATCAGCAAAGTCTTTCCGACCCGCAGTCACACGGTGGCTGCGCAGGGCGGCATCTCGGCAGCGCTCGGCAATATGGGCGAGGACGACTGGCGTTACCACTTCTACGACACCATCAAGGGCTCGGATTGGCTGGGTGACCAGGACGCCATCGAGTTCATGTGCAAGGAAGCGCCGGCGGCGGTGATCGAGCTCGAGCACTACGGCGTGCCCTTTTCGCGCACGCCCGACGGGCGCATCTATCAGCGGCCCTTCGGTGGCATGACGACGCAGTACGGCAAGGGCATCGCGCAGCGCACCTGTGCGGCGGCCGATCGCACCGGCCATGCCATGCTGCACACGCTCTATCAGCAGTCGATCAAGAACGAAGCGGAGTTCTTCATCGAGTACTTCGCGATCGATCTCATCATGGAAAACGGCGAGTGTCGCGGCGTCGTGGCGCTCAATCTCGCCGAAGGCACGCTGCACCGCTTCCGCGCGCACCTCGTGATCCTCGCCACGGGTGGCTACGGACGTGCCTACTTCTCGTGCACCTCGGCGCACACCTGCACGGGTGATGGCGGCGGCATGGCGCTGCGCGCGGGTTTGCCCTTGCAGGATATGGAGTTCGTGCAGTTCCATCCGACCGGCATCTACGGCGCGGGTTGCCTCATCACGGAGGGTTCGCGCGGCGAGGGTGGCTACCTCACCAACTCGCGCGGCGAGCGCTTCATGGAGCGCTACGCACCGAATGCAAAGGATCTGGCCTCGCGTGACGTGGTGTCGCGCTCGATGACCATCGAGATCCGCGAGGGGCGGGGCGTCGGCAAGGACGCCGATCACATCCATCTGCACCTCGAGCACCTCGGGCCCGATGTGATCAAGCAGCGCTTGCCCGGCATCGCCGAAACGGCGCGTATTTTCGCCGGAGTCGACGTCAACAAGGAGCCGATTCCGGTGCTCCCGACCGTGCACTACAACATGGGCGGAATCCCCTGCAATTACCACGGCGAAGTGGTCACGCTGAAGAACGGCAATCCGGACACCGTGGTGCCGGGCCTGATGGCGGTGGGCGAGGCGGCCTGCGTGTCGGTACACGGCGCGAATCGGCTGGGTTCGAACTCGCTGCTCGATCTTGTGGTGTTCGGTCGCGAGGCGGGTCGTCACGCAGCCTCGATCGTCAAGCCGGGCACCTCGCATCGACCGCTGCCGAAGGACGGCGGCGATCTGGCCGTCTCACGCCTCGATCGCTTCCGCCACGCCAACGGCAGTCGGCCGACCGCTGAGATCCGCCTCGAGATGCAGAAGATCATGCAATCCGATGCGGCGGTGTTCCGCACGGGCAGCTCGCTCGAGGAAGGTTGCACGAAAATCGCAGCGACGGTCGATTCGTTCGCGGATGTCCGGACCAGCGATCGCGGTCTGATCTGGAATACGGATCTGGTCGAGACGCTGGAGCTCGACAACCTGCTCGGGCAGGCCGTTGCCACGATCCGCTCGGCGGAGAATCGCAAGGAAAGCCGCGGCGCGCATGCGCGCGAGGATTTCAAGGATCGCAACGACGCCGAGTGGATGAAGCACACGCTGTGCTGGGTCGACGAGAAAGGCAGCACACGCATCGACTATCGGGCGGTTCACCTGAACACGCTGACGACCGATGTCGAGCCGATCCCGCCGAAGGCGCGCACGTACTGAGTTCGAGGTTCACACCATGGCCGAGTTCCGACTTCCCGAAAATTCGCGCATCAACAAGCACGGCAAGGTGCACAAGGCACCGACCGGTGCCACGCGCGTTCGCACCTTCAAGGTGTATCGCTACGATCCGCATGGCGGGGAGAATCCGCGCGTCGATACCTTCGAGATCGACATGGACAACTGCGGGCCGATGGTGCTCGATGCGCTCATCAAGATCAAAAACGAGATCGACCCGTCGCTGACGTTCCGTCGCTCCTGCCGCGAGGGCATCTGCGGCAGTTGCGCGATGAACATCGACGGCACCAACACGCTCGCCTGCACCAAGAGCTGCGACGAAGTGAAGGGCGAGGTGAAGATCTATCCACTGCCGCACATGCCGGTGGTGAAGGATCTCGTGCCCGATCTCACGCAGTTCTACGCGCAGTACGCCTCCGTGAAGCCCTGGCTGCAATCGCGCACTCCGGCACCGCCTGACCGCGAGCGGCTGCAAGCGCCCGAGGAGCAGGAGAAGATCGATCGACCGTCGGCCTGCATCCTGTGCGCCTGCTGCTCCACCTCCTGCCCGAGCTACTGGTGGAATGGCGATCGCTACCTCGGTCCTGCGGCACTGCTGGCTGCCTATCGCTGGATCATCGACAGCCGTGACGAGGCCACGGGTGAGCGGCTCGATGCGCTCGAAGATCCGTTCAAGCTCTATCGCTGCCACACCATCATGAACTGCACCGAAGCCTGCCCGAAGGATCTGAATCCGGCCAAGGCCATCGCCGAAATCAAGAAGATGATGGTCGAGCGCAGTCATACGTGACCGACCTCGGTCGGCTGCGCTGGCGCTGTCGGCGTGGGATGAAGGAACTCGACGTGTTGCTCGAGCGGTGGCTCGGGCGTCACGCGGGTACCGCGGAACCTCGCGAAATCCAGTGTTTCGAGGCCTTGCTCGACTTGCAGGACCCGCAGCTCGCACGCTACTTGCTGGCGGGTGACCCCCACCCGGACCCCGCCATCGCCGCCCTCATCGAGCGCATCCGCCGCGCCTGAGGCGCCTTGGGTGATCGTGCCGGCGCGGCTGCGCCATGGGGCCGGGCCCGGTCGCGATGCCTACCCCGTGGGCGACATCCACCTAGAACCGCGTTTCGAGTGCTGGCAGCGTGGTCGTTGGCACACGGCGCTGCTTTCGGCTTGTCTCGATTGTTCGCCGTGGGGTTGGTGGCTCGTGTGGGACACGCCGGCCGGTCGCTGCTGGATGTGGCTCGCAAGAGGGCGGCTCGATCCCGCCCTTGCGGCCCGGGTCGGCCGCCTGATCCGGCGCGAGAGGCGCGCGAACGGTTACACTGCGGACAAAGAACCCGAGGATCGATGACCCTGCGTCCCCCAGCCCTGTCCCTGCGAACTTTTGTGAAGGTAGCGGGTCTATCCCGTCGCATCGCCCATGAGCGCTGAAGCCAGTGACCTGAGTCTGGTGCAGCTTGCGCAACGGGGCGATACCGCCGCGTTCGACGCCCTGGTGCTGCGTTACCAGCACAAGGTCGTCAACCTGGTGATGCGTTACGTACGGGATCCTTCCGAGGCTGAAGACATTGCGCAGGAAGCATTCATCAAAGCTTATCGGGCCCTGCCGAGATTCCGCGGCGACAGCGCCTTCTACACTTGGATTTATCGCATCGCGATCAACACGGCCAAGAACCACCTCGCTGCACGCGGTCGCAGCCCGATCGATTACGACCTTGACGGGCCGGACGGCGAGGGCAACCCGGAGTTGCAGGCCCGCATGAAGGATACGGCCACTCCGGAGGCGCTGGCACTCACCGATGAGATCCGCTCCATCGTCAATGCCGCCATCGACCAGTTGCCCGACGACTTGCGCCGCGCCATCGTGCTGCGCGAACTCGAGGGCAAGTCTTACGAAGAAATCGCCGCCGAGATGAATTGTCCGGTGGGCACGGTCCGCTCGCGCATCTTCCGCGCGCGCGAAGCGATCGACACACGGTTGCGTGAAGTGTTCGAGGGTGGCCTCGGACGGGGTGAGGTGATCGGATGAGCGAACAAGACGAACGCGCGAGTCAGTTGTCGGCCATGTTCGATGGTGAACTGCCCGATGCGGAGTGCGAGCTGGTGGCCCGACGCTTGTCGCGGGATCCGGAACTGCGCCGCAGTTGGTCGAACTACGGACTGATCGGTGCTGTCCTGCGCAGCGAACCGCTCGCCCCGACCGAATTGGCACCGCGGGTGCGCGCGGCGCTCGCGAACGAACCCGCTGTCGACCCTGCAGCGCAGCCGCCGCAGATCGCCGAGCGTCCGCTGCATCTACCGCGTTGGGCTGTGCCGGTCAGCGGTGTGGGCGTGGCAGCGGGCCTCGCGGCGGTTGCGGTGTTCTGGTGGGCCATGCCCGGCGACCCGAACGTGTCGACCGCGACGGTGGTGCCGAGCGCGCAAAGCGTTGCTGCGCCGTTGGTCGAGGAAATCGTGATCGCTCCGGCGGCCCCCGCTGCCGCGACGATGGTTGCCGCGGCGCCTGCCGTGGCATCGGCAGCCGCACCGGCGCCCGTGGTCGGCGGCCCGGCGGCGGCAACGAGCGGCGAGCCAGAGAGTTACGTCACCCCGCGCCCGAATCCGCGCAGTTCGGCACCGGCCGTGCCGCTGCCCGCGCA
>CAISHQ010000056.1 GCA_903885195.1 uncultured Pseudomonadota bacterium
CACGCTGGTCGCGAGTGCCTCGACGTCCTCGGCCCGTTGCACGAAGCCGAGACCATCGCGCAGCCACTGAACCACGGCGCCCCCGACAAAAACGCTACCCTCGAGGGCGTATTGCAAGCGATGACCATGCTCCGCCGCGACATTGCAGGCGAGGGTAGTCAGCAGGCGATGGGTTGAGGGCAGGGCTGCATCGCCCGTATGCATGAGCATGAAGCAGCCGGTGCCGTAGGTATTCTTTGCCATACCCGAGCGCAGGCAGGCTTGCCCGAACAAGGCCGCCTGTTGATCGCCCGCGATGCCCGTCAGGGCTGTACTCATCCCGCCCACCTCGACGCGTACCCCCGAATCGATCGACGAGGGCTGCACGTTCGGCAGCAGCGATCGTGGTATTCGCAACAACTCGAGCATCCAGGGGTCCCAGTCGCCGGTCTGCAAATTCAGGAGCAAAGTCCGACTGGCGTTGGTCACGTCGGTGACGTGATGAGCGCCGTTCGTCAGTTTCCAGATGAGCCAACTGTCGATCGTGCCGAAGCATAGCTCCCCACGCTCGGCGCGTCGCCGCGCATCAGGTACATGGTCGAGCAGCCACGCAAGCTTGGTACCCGAGAAGTACGGGTCGAGCAGTAGACCCGTGCGCCGGGCCACTTCGGCCTCATGACCTGCTTGCTTGAGCGTTTGGCACGTTGTCGCAGTGCGGCGGTCTTGCCACACGATCGCCGGAGCGAGCGGTTTACCGCTTGCGCGATCCCACAAGACGGTCGTCTCGCGCTGATTCGTGATACCGACCGCAGCGACATCGCCCGGGCGAGCGCCGACCTCGGCGAGTACGGCATCCACCGAGGCACGCTGGCTGGTCCAGATCTCCTCAGGGTCGTGCTCGACCCAACCCGGTTGCGGGAAGTGCTGCGTGAATTCCTGCTGCGAACTGGCAACGATGCTGCCGCGATGATCGAAGAGTATGGCCCGCGAGCTCGTCGTTCCCTGATCCAGCGCAAGTATCCAGCGACTCATGCTGCGCTCCGATGCAATTTCAGCCAATTGCCCACATCCACTGCTGCATCGGCTGGCAGATGCAGGCCCAGTTTGCTACGACGCCAGAGAATATCTTCGGCCGTCGTCGCCCACTCAACGCTCACCAAGTAGTCGAGTTCCGCAGCGAACAGGCCGGGACACACTTCGTGGCCAAGGTCTGCCGTGGTCTTTGCGTCCTTGAGGATTCGAATTACGCGGCTTCCATAGGCTCGCGCCAGTCGATGCAGCAAAGGCGCAGGTAGAAGCGTGTAGCGGGTCGCGAGCTGGCGAAGAAATACATCGAAGTCCCCACCGTCCAGATCGCCACCCGGAAGCGGGGCAGACGCCGTCCACGGATCATGCGTGACACCAATCGCCGAGCAGAGTCGGTTCACCGCCTCTTCGGCAAGAACGCGATACGTCGTGATCTTCCCGCCAAACACACTGAGCAGTGGTGCGGGCGTTGTCGTGAGCTCCAGGGCATAGTCGCGCGATACGGCACGCGCATCCGTCGCCTCGTCCTCGAGTAGGGGACGCACTCCCGAGTAGCTGTGCACGACGTCATCGGGTGTGATGGCGCGGCTAAAGTAACGGTTCACTTCATCGCAGAGGTAGCAAGTTTCCTCAGGAGATATCTTGGCGTCCGCTGGGCTGCCATGATGCTCGACGTCGGTGGTCCCGATCAGGGTGAAGTTGTCCTCGTAGGGAATCGCGAAAATTACTCGGCGATCCGCGGCCTGGAATATATAGGCGTAGGCATGATCGAAAAGTTTTGGCACCACGATGTGGCTGCCCTTGACGAGTCTCAGCCCATGACGCGCCGCCCCAGAAGCACTGCCTGAATTGAACAGAGCGGCCCACGGGCCCGCAGCGTTGACGACTGCACGCGCACGAACTGACGACACAGCCCCCGAAGCCGAATCCAAGGTAACCAGCCAGCCGCCGCGTTCATCAGATGCAATCGATTGGCATCGTGTGCGCGGCCGGATGTCTGCGCCGTGTTCGTATGCGCCAAGTGCATTGAGGACGACGAGTCGGGCATCGTCCACCCAGCCGTCCGAGTACTCGAATCCCTTGCCAAAACGCTTCTGCAACGGCTGACCCGCAGCGTGCTGGCGCAGATCGATTTGCGCCGATCCCGGCAGACTGCGGCGTCGGGCGAGATGGTCGTAGAGAAACAGCCCAATGCGGATCATCCACGCAGGGCGCAGCGACGAGTCGTGCGGCATCACGAAGCGCATCGGGTACATGATGTGTGGCGCGGCAGCCAGCAGAACCTCGCGCTCAGCCAACGCCTTGCGTACCAGATTGAATTCCATGAACTCGAGATACCGCAGTCCGCCGTGGATCAGCTTGGTACTGGAGGAGGAGGTGTGCGCCGCAAGATCGTGCTGCTCACACAGCAGCACCTTGAGTCCGCGACCCGCTGCATCGCGGGCGATGCCCGCGCCATTGACGCCCCCACCGACGACGACGACATCGAACAGGGGTAACTCGCTGTGGTCTGTCGTCATCATATTGCGTCGTCCAATCGCATTTCCAGCCAAAAAAGTCGAAACGAGGGGGGCGACCTCATAGTTTACTGTTTTGACTCGTAAATAGCGCTGTACTGCACTCGTGGGCGAGTGACTGCGCGAGGGATGTCATGGCGCGTGTATGCTCGGCCCATGGGGGAAGTCACGCAGTTGCTCCATCGGGTGCGCCAAGGCGAGAACGAGGCGCTGGCGGAACTGTTTCGGCTCGTCTATCCGGACCTGCGACGGGTTGCCCATGCGCGGCTCGGAGCCCATCAGCGCAACACCCTGCTCGATACAACCGCGCTGGTCCACGAGTGCTTTTTGAAACTTTGCACCGCCGGTAGACTGCAGCCGACCGATCGCGCTTATTTTTTCGCGTATGCAGCACGTACCATGCGCTCGATCATCATCGATCTGGCGCGGGCGTCGCTGGCTGAGCGACGTGGCGGTCAGTACGCCAAAACCACCCTAGACACCGCCATCGTTGGCGTCGACGGCGACGCGGAGCAGTTGCTGGCCGTCCATGATGCACTCGAACAACTGGCTACCCTTGACGCTCGGCTGGCCAAGGTCGTCGAGCTGCGCTACTTCGTCGGCTTCAACGAGATCGAGATCGCTGCAATTTTAGGAATCACGGACCGAACGGTGCGTCGCGACTGGGAGAAGGCGAGGTTGTTACTCGCCGCCTCTCTCGGTCGATAGCGCCCTGCCATTGACCCTGTCCGGTTTCACTGGCCAGTACCGTAGTCAGACAGCCACAAAATTCCGGAGGCGTCCGTGCTCCCTGAGGTATCTGCCAACTGGCCCGTTTTGAGCCAGCTCCTCGATGAGGTGCTGGCACTACCGCCGGCTGATCGCGAAGGGTGGCTTCGAGCGCTGCCTGCCGAGCATTGGCCCCTGCGGGAGACCTTGCGTCGCCTGCTCGAGGTTCAAGCCGGCATTGAGACGCGTCCGTTCCTTGAGACCCTGCCTAGGCTTACGGCAACATCGACCCCGGCGTCTGGATTGGTCGCCGGCGATGAGGTCGGTCGATACCGTCTCCTCGAGGAACTTGGCACTGGCGGCATGGGCTGTGTCTGGCTGGCCGAGCGGGCCGATGGCCAGTTGAAGCGCAAGATTGCCCTGAAGCTACCCCGCATGGTCTGGGCCGATGACCTTGCGACTCGAATGGCTCGCGAGCGGGACATACTCGGTGCGCTTGAGCATCCCAACATTGCCCGCCTGTACGACGCGGGGGTGGACGACAAGGGTCGACCATACCTCGCTTTGGAATATGTCGAAGGCCAGCGCATCGATGCCTACTGCGACGCCCGCTGTTTGACGATACGCCAGCGGATCGAGCTGTTCCTGCAGGTGCTCGCCGCCGTCCAGTACGCCCACGTCAATCTAGTCGTCCATCGGGATATCAAGCCCGCCAACGTGCTGATCAACCAGCAAGGCGCTGCGAAGTTGCTCGACTTTGGCATCGCTCGCCTTGAGGTCGATGCTCGTATGCTGGAGGAGCTCGGCGACGTCGCACAAACGAGCACCCGTGCCATGACCCCGCGCTACGCGAGTCCTGAGCAAGTGCGAGGCGAGAGGCTCTCTCTGGTCTCTGATGTGTATTCGCTCGGTGTCTTGCTGTATGAGTTACTGACCGGTCGGTCCCCGTATCACTTGCGTAACGACTCGCGTGCGGCACTGGAGATCGCGGTCACCGAGGGCGATATCCGTCCGCCGAGTCGTGCAGAGCTCACGCCTCAAGCCGCACAGGTACGCCTGGCCACTGTGGGAAAACTCTCAAGCGCACTTCGCGGAGATCTCGATGCCATTGTGATGAAGTCACTGAGTCTGGATACGGGTACCCGCTACCTCACCGTTCAGGCTTTTGGGGACGATCTCACCCGCTGGCTACGGGGCGAGGTGATTCTCGCCAAGCGAGCGCCCGCCTACGAAGTCGTCCGCAAGTTCGTCCTGCGCAACCGCTGGCCCGTGGCCATTGCCAGCGTCAGCTTCGTCGCGGTGGTTGCCACGGCCATCATCGCCGTATGGCAAGCGCGTGAGGCGCGCCAAGAGTCGCGGCGTGCCACCGCCACGCGAGATTTCCTGATAGCCCTGTTCGACGATGCCAATCCGGAGCTGCGTGGTGGTAAAGATGTCACCGCTCGCGAGTTGCTGCTGGAGGGCGAAAAGCGTCTCCCCGCCGCTCTCGCCTCAGAGCCCGAGCTTCAAGCCGAAGTGCTGCTGTCGATCGCCAACGTCTGGGCAAGGTTTGGCGATGTCGAGCGAACTATATCGGCAACGGAAAAACGCTCTGAGATATTCAGGGCTCTAGGGAATCGGCGACTTCATTTCGAGGCTCTACTAGACGAGGCGCATTTAGCATCCCAAACCGGAGATGTGGAAAAACTGGATTTACTGCTTAACGAAATAAATAAGCAGTACTCGAACTCGTTATCGCGATATTCAACTGACAAGTCACTTTCTGAGTTGAATTGGTTGCGCGGATGGAGTGCGCTCACCTTCGGACGTCTGGCCGAAGCAAATGACATGTTTGGCAAAGCAGAGCGAATCGCTGCAAAAACAGATGATTCAGAGTTGCGCGTCAGAGCGCAGTACGGCCAGTTCCAGACGGCAATTCGGCTTGGCCGTCTCGATTCGGCATTAAATATTTACCGATCTTCGACTGATTTCTTAAAAAATTCCACGCTGTCTACCGCGGAGCGTCTACATAGGGGTTTTGAGTTGATATCTGGGTTATACGCCCTAGGCGAGTTTATTGAGGGGTGGCCTGAGATAGATCGCCTAATGAAGACCTCACTCTCGCTTTACGGCGCAGACAATCCGTCTCAGGAAATGCTGCAGCGATACTGGGTGAATTGGGGCGTTCAGCTCGAGAAATTTGATGACGTAATAAAATGGCTGGACAAGAATCGCGCTGCCGATAACGGGTGCGATGGGCGATTAGTCCCCGAAAAAGAAAGATGGTGTCTCATCTACTTTCGAGCCATGGCAGCTTCGGGTGAGTACGAAAAAGTTTCCGGGGCATTGAGTTGGCTCAGGGCAAATTCTACCGTCCTGTCTGTGGATGAGATTTTTGCAGTCGATGTGACTGAAGTAGAGTCAATGATTAAGGGCGGAAGGTACAATGATGCGTTAATAAAAATTAATAAAATGAACGCGGACATGGGGGCGAAGGGCGCTCCATCGACCATGATCTTCTATTTATCTTGGCTTCGTGGGGCTATATTCTTTTCTAATCAAAACTTCAGCTCTGCAAGGGACCATCTGCTGTCCGCCGAGACTGCAGCCATTGCACAGTTTGGAAAAGACCATCCAAGAACGAGACAAGTAATGGCATGGCGTATGATCTCAGAGATCCAAAGCAAGCCTGGTGAAGAAAGTCATCGGAGATCGGTGAGGTTGATCAGCGATTATATTGTTGATTTAAAGAGGCAGCTGGGCACAGATCACTCTCAAGTAAAGAAGTTAGATAGGTTTATCAAAACTTATGATCGCGCAAAGATGGTTACTAAAACCGAAGAGAAAGATCTCTTAAATATTCTTTGATAAATTTGTAAAGTATTGGCATTGCTTCGGAATATAATTGTTATAGGGGGAGGATTGGTGTATGGAGAAAAAAATCATGTTTAAAAAGTTCACGTCAATAGGTTTTGCCCTCGTGGCGCTTGGTGCTCACGCTGCGGGAGGTGCGGGCGATTCTGCACAGACTGGTGCGAGCATTTTCTATGCGCGCCTCTCGGAGGTTTTGCTGGTGCTTGAAATGGTAAAGCTCCCCATCGTCTTGCCGATTTGGCCGTAACCATAAGGTATCCTCTGCCCACCAGCCTTCGGTGGGCAGAGGAGTTTGGATGAATATCGAGAATCACGGTCGCGATGCGGCGAATGGCGCTTTGGAGTTGATTGCATCGCGCAGTTCCGTAAAAAAGTTTGCTGAGCAGGCCCCATCCAGGGCGCAAATAGAGACCTTGTTGGCTGCGGCCACGCGTTCGCCGGATCATGGTCGGCTTGCGCCGTGGCGATTTGCGGTATTGCAGGGTCC
>CAISHQ010000057.1 GCA_903885195.1 uncultured Pseudomonadota bacterium
ACTCAAGCGGCCCCAGTCCGAGCGCCTCATCGAGCACGAAACGCAGCAGCTCGGCGGGGCTGCAGCCGGCGCGGGTTGCCTCATCGGCGAGCAGCGGTTGCAGCAACTGGGTGGCAAGCTCGCGCAACGCCGCGTCGGACATGCTGGCGACGTCATGGCGCCGCAGGTCGAATTGCGCAAGCAGTCGCTTGTGCAAGCGTCCCGCGGCCTCCAGGCGGGCCGCCGAGTGCGCCGGCGGGGGTTGCGAGCCCGCAGGCCTCTCTGCGCAAGGCGAGATCGGCGCTGGCCTCGCGCACGAATCGATGCCGAGGCGTGACTCCGAGTCAGTCGGCTCAGCCACCGGCGCGATGCGCTCGGCTGCCTCGATGCGGATGTCGCAATCGCCCACGTGAACCACATCCCAAGGCCCCAGCGGCCCCGCCGTGACCACACGCTCGCCGTTCACTCGCGTTCCAGCCGGACAACCGAGATCGACGATGCTGTATCGACCCTCAGCGCACAATTCGAGGCGCACGTGGTGCACGCCGACGCCGGTGCCGCGCACGCGAATCGGACAGTCGTCCCCGGAACCGATCCACTGCGCACCCACTATCAAGGGCACGGTCCGCGTCTGGCCCTGTCGATCGATGATTCGTGCCTGCATCTCAGGCCCCCTTGCGGCCGAAGGATTCAATGCGCTCTTGGGTCCGTTGCAACAGTTCCGGTGTGTCGGCGGGCGCCTCCGCACTCTCGATGCGTGGCGTCAGGAAGATCACGAGCTCGGATTCATCAGCCCTATTTCCGCGGACACCGAACAAGCGGCCCATGACGGGGACTCGCGCCAGGGCCGGGACGCCCGAGGTGTCGATGCTGCGCTGGCGATTGGCGAGACCCGCGATCACTACGGTCTCGCCACTGCGCAGGTTGACGTCAGTCACCGAGCGACGCTTCAGCAGGCCTGGAATCCCAGCCACTCGCTGCGCGTTGTCCACCTGACTGAGTTCGGTTTCGACTCTGACGAAGATCGCCCCTTGCGCGTCGGCCACCGGCTTGATGTCGAGGATGACACCGTACTCGCGAAACTCGACATCGGTCGCGCCCACGCTGTTGGTGACCGGGACGGGTATTTCGCCGCCCGCGACGAAACGCGCTGCCCCGCCGCTGCGACAACTCAATCGTGGCTCAGCCACCAACAGCGCTTCGCCTGTCTCCTCGAGCGCTCGCAGGCGCGAGTCAAGGACTGCAGACACGCCAAGATAAGCCCGTGCGGCCGTGCGCGCCGGCAGTGGATCGAAAGCCGCCTCGGGAATCGGGTCGTTCTCCGGCCTGACTCGAAAGCGATCGTTATGGACGAAATCGGCGATCACTCCCGCACTCGGCCCGTTGATCTCGTCACGCCAACGGATGCCAAGCTCGCGCAACCGACCGCGCCTAAATTCGACGATGCGCACGTCCACATGCACCATGCTTTCCCAGCCGAGCTTGCCGACGAAGTCGATGACGACCCCCGGAAAAATGCCCGCAATCGCTGCAGCGCGCTCGCGTGCGCGCGCATCGGCACTATCGCCTTCGAGAAGGATGCGCTGCCCGGCAAGACGGGCATCCACTCCCTCGACACCTTGCAGCATGCCCTGCACCGCTCGCAGAGTGGCTTGCAGGTCGCTCGCCGTGACCACGACTTCGATGCGGCGTTGCGACCCGTCGCGCAGCCACAACTGCAGCACGGTGCTACCGGGTGCTTGTCCGATGAGCACCACCTGCTGCGGACTCACTGGCGCCGCTGACAGCACCTTGCCGTTACCGACGGCGATGCGCGTGGTGGCCACCTCGAGCACGCGGCTGTCGCCGACGAAAAGGTTGATCGGCGCATCGTCGGGCAGCGACGCGCCCGTCTCCGCGACGGCGCCGATGCACGGCAGCACACACAATAGAATCCAGCGCAGATATTTCATGGTCGGTGTCTCTCATTGTTCGTGCTCATTGATCGTGCTCTTTGAACGTTCGGGTTGACCGTGGTCATGTCGATCTGCATTGCATTGCGTTGCACAGGGCCGCGATGCGCTGCACTCAGCCCCCAGGAAACCAATGACGTGCCTTGGTAGGTGCCGCATCACCCCCCACCATCACCTCGATGCTGTGACCGCGTGCTTGGCGACGTGCCTCAACCGTCTTGACGCCAACGGATGTGCAAGCACTCGAGCCCGAGGCGCGCGAGCTGAGCTGCGTCGGATGCACATCAGACTCGCCGCGCAACATGGGGATCAACTCGCCGATCCGCAGAGCGATGGCCAGTTGCTGCGCCTGCTCGGGCGTAACGTCGAGGGTGATCGTCGAGTAATCGACCGACTCGTCAGCGCCACCACGCAGCGCGGCCTCGGCACTGCGCGACGGATCACTTTGCCGTTGTCCGGTGGCCAACACCTTTACGGTTTCGAGGAGCGGTCGCACGAGCACGCAACGCCCGTTACCCTCGGTACGCTCCTCGGCCAGCATCAGGTCGATGTGATCGCCCGGACGGACTAATCCCGCCTGTGAACTGACCTCGTCGACGGGTACGGTGACGGCGCGTGCCCCGCCGCGCAGCCGAGCCGCCAGCGTCGGGTCGGCCTGCTGCAGCAGTTGTGTGACGACGACCGGCTCACCCGCGCCGAGCGGAACGAGCAACGGCTTGCCCGTGGCGCGAGCGATGTCCTCGGGGCGAAATGCGCCGCGCGGTACGAACGCCGCCGGCACCGAGCGGCGCGCGAGGTCGGCCACCTGCACGCTGCGACCAGCCGGCAGATCGCGTGCAGCCACGAGTACGGGCACCGGACTGTAGCGCTGCTCCCAGCTCTGGCGCACGGCAGCCGTGCTCTCCGCGAGATAGCGCCGCGCGCCGACGAATGCCAGCGCACCGCACACCAGCGCGACGAGCAACAACAGCATCGAATAATTGAAGCGAAACATCCCCATCGCGGTACTCCCCAAGAGTTTTTTTCGCGCACTCACACCACGAGCAACCACTGCCGAAACGACACGGCGGCCTTAACCACCGCCTGCAGCAGTTGCTCCGCAGGCGACATGTCGTCGGTCCACGGCACGACCAGCACCAGCACGAGTAGCACGCAAATGAGAGTGAACTCGGCCATCACCTGGCCGCTCGCCGCGCGATGAAACGAGCGACGACACCTGGGCTCGCTACCGCACATGGCGCTACCGCGCATGGACGGAGACCTGCGCAATCACGGTGCTGCCTTCTCCGCTCGGTACGACAACAGCCTGCATCTGGCTATCCTCGCGAGTGGCCCACAGCACCACGCCGCGCTGCGATGGCGCACGGAAGGCCGGGCTCAACGACCAGCCTGCTGCACGCAGGGCAGTCGCGAACGCGGTAACTGTGTGGGACACGGCGACACGCGAAGACAGCGACACCGTCTGCGCAGCGCCGCGCCCGGCTCCCTGCTCGACCACGCTCAACAACGATAATGAGCGCGGCAGCACGATCGGTAGTCTGGGTTGAGCGGCAACCGGCTCACGAAGGTCACGCACGGCTACATGCACCTCGGTCCGCGAAGCATCGATGGCCTTCAGCGTAACCGTCTCGTGCAGGAACCCGACCTGCCTGCCGAGGATCGTGCGCTGCACCGTTTCAACATGCAGCGGAGGCCCTGCAGCCATCTCGGCCCACTCGCGCAGCAGCGCGGCGACCAGCGCCTGACGGGGCAACGCTACACGGATAGCCCGAGCTCGCAGCGGCACGCCGTTGACGCGAATATCGAACTCAGTCGCCTCGCCCGCAAACTGGGGCGAGGCACTGACGAGCCCCTGAGGCATCGCGGCAAGCGACATGGCGGAAACCAACCAGCGCGCCGCGATGCGACGGGAGGAACGTTTCAGCATGGGCGGTTCCTCAGATCCGTCGCTGCGGCGCCCTGCAGCCGATCCGCGGGTACGACATCGATATCGATGCGACCGATGCAGAGTTTGGCAAAGGCAGGCTCGAGCAACGCGATCGCCCCGGTCACTGCGCGCATCGGCTCGGTCCATTCGCGCAGCGCGCCCGTCACCGCGAGGCCTGCGACTCTATCCGCGGCTGCCTCTCGACTGATGGCGAACCCATCGTCATGCAGGCTCGAGAGGCTCTCCTCCAGCGTGATACGAGGCTGGTCCAAAACGAGCTGCAAGCTCGCCGGGCTCGTCACCTCGATCCTCGCCGTCGCATGCATGGCCGAGGCTCGCGCGAGATCGAAAGAACCGGCTCCCAAAGCTCGGGCGGGCTCGAGCAAGGTGAACGCGATATCCTCGATCTGTTGAATACTCGGGGGCGGGACCGCGGCTGACAGAGATACCTGAGCGCCTGATGCGGCCCCCAAGCCGGACGCAAACAACGACTCCAGGTACTCACGGCGTGCATCGCTCGCAGCCTCCTCTGCGCTGATGGTGCCGCGTGCATAGTGATGCTGAAACAAAGCCTGGCGAGCGGCGGCCAGCGTTGCCTGCTGTGCTGCCTGCAGCTCGAAAAGGAACAAAGTACCGAGCAGCATAGGCACGGCCAACATGGCCACCAGCAGCGTCTCGAGAAGCGCTTGCCCGCGGGCGGGTCGACAGGCGAGACCGTGACGCATCGCGCAGCTCATCGGGGCAGGCTGGCGATCCATAAGGGATCGCCATCCACGGTGGCCATGAGCACTCGCTCCGCAACGGTGGACGACGCCATGCGCGAGTACCAAAACGGTGCGTAAAGACTCGGCTTCTCGACCGCTCCATCGCTGCGCGCCACCGGGCGGGAAAACTGACTGACGGCAACGGCGAGGGCATACATGGTGTCCGACGCCGAAGCGGACTGCGGCGAGGATTGCGAATCGGCCTGCAGCACATGCGCCTCACCGTTCAGCGCGGCGACGCTGCGCAAGCCGAAGACCTCCGCGGCACCGCCTGCCGACGCAGGCCGCCGCATGATCCGAACCGGTATACGCGGCGGGTCGAACTGCGCACGCTGCGCCACGGACAAGTCCCACATGGAAGGCAGTCCACGATAGATGCGATCGCGACGCATGCTGGCGAGCGCTGCCCGCGAGCCCGCGGGATTCACCTGCGTCGCATTGCCGTGCTGTCCGCGTGCTGCCGTGGCCATGCCACTTTGCACGGCAGACCACACCAGCGGAACCTGCTCGCGCATGCGGCCGAACAGCAGATAGCGACGCTGATGCTCGGAGAGGGTATCGACAGCACGCCAGGTATCGAAGCCGATCAGATCCGTGCCACCGCGCTTCTCGAGACGCAGGATGTCGACCCCAAGCAATGGACGCCAAGTGTTGTTGCGGCGGGTCGTGAACCCATCGAGTGAGCGCTCGAGCACGTCCTTTTGCCGCCATCGCCATGCGCCGCCGTAAAACGACGCAAAGCGGGTCCACTCCACCTGCCACGCCACCAACGCGGCCTCGCCACCAGGACTCAACTCGATGCGCGGATCGTCGCGCCGCAGCACTTCGCGCACGCTGGCAGGTACAACCTGCGCAGTGGCCAGATGCATCGCGCGCTGCGCCGCGGCCAGATCCTGATCGATCAGCGTCGTCACGCCCTCGAACGCAGACAACCCCGGTTGTAGTCCTCGATCGAGACTCATCCACAGACGCTGCAAACTCGCGGTAGCCACGTCCACATAGGGAATCCAGGCCGTCAGCACCGCCGTCTTGAGCAGCAAGTCGTTCATGTACCGCGACCAGCCGCGAAGGCTGACCGACTGAGCAATCGCGACCTCGTTGGCGATGATGGCCCGATTGGTGTACGCGTCGAAGTTCAGAGCACGCGCCTGCCAGGTAGCGGCGCCGAGCGCAGCGGCGTCGGCGATTTGTGCCAATCGACGCTTCTCGGTTACGGCCTGACCCGCGTCGTACGCCCACCATAACGCGGCGATCAACACCGCGAGCAAAGGCAGGGTCAAGGCCAGCGCCTGGCCGCGGGCGTATCGCAGGGGTCGAGCGACCGGGGGTGGCGGAAAGCCACCCGACCCACGCGCGAAACACCCGCGGCCGACGATCATTTTTCGAAGTCCTCGAGGGTCTTGGTCTTGGCCTGCTCGTTGGCATCGTTGCGACCCTCAGTGACCAGCGTTCGGCCCGCACTGGTGGTCCGTCCCGACAAGGCGACGGCAGCCACGGAGGTCTGGCCGCGGATTACGTCACCGAAGGCCGAGTAGACGCCGATGGCCGCCACGGCGATCAACGCCACGACGATGATGTATTCGGTCATGCCTTGCCCCAACGTCGCGCGAGGCGACTTGAAATTGCCTGTCATGAATTTGCCTGTCATGTGATGAACTCCCTGCACGTGACCGGCACCACGCCGGCGAGGCATTCCACTCCCGCGCGAGCTTTGGCGTTAAGGGGCCATATCAGGTAAATCGGCAGCTATTGGCCCACCGTGTGCAAAACCGGGACGAAACGCCGGAATGCGCAGCCTTGTGATGTAATGGCGCATCCAACTTCGAAACAGAGGTTTCAATGCGCAAGCATCGACTCGCCATCACGGCAATAGGACTGCTGACGGTTGCTCCCGCACTGCATGCCGACGAAGGCATGTGGACCTATGACAACTTCCCGACCGATACCGTGCGTCGGCAATACGGCGTCAGCATCGATCGGCCGTGGCTCGATCGCGTGCGTGCGGCGACGGTGCGCCTGTCGGGCTGCTCGGCATCGTTCGTGTCGGGCGAAGGACTGATCCTCACCAATCATCACTGCATCGCCAGTTGTCTTGCAGAAAATTCGACCAAGGAAAAAAGCCTCCTGGACGAAGGCTTCGTGGCACGCAATCGCGAGCAGGAAATCAAATGCTCCACACAGATCGCAGACGTGCTGGTCGAGATGCAAAACGTCACTACCAGCATCGAAGCCGCCACGCGGGGCCTAGACGACCGCGCGGCCAACGAGGCACGCAAGCGCACGCTGACCGAGCTCGAGCAGAGCTGTGAAAAAGCCTCGGGTCTCAAATGCCAAAGTGTCACGCTCTATAACGGTGGCCAATACTTTCTCTACAAGTACCGACGGTATACGGACGTACGCCTCGTGTTCGCGCCAGAGGCAGGTATCGCGGCCTTCGGCGGCGATCCGGACAACTTCCAATTCCCGCGTTGGTGCCTCGACATGGGCCTACTGCGCGCCTACGAGAACGGCAAACCGGTGATCGTCGCCGACCCGCTACGGATCAACTTCGCGGGGCCTAAGGCCGGTGAATTCGTCCTCGTCTCGGGTCATCCGGGCTCGACCAATCGTCTGCTGACCGTGTCGCAACTGCAGCAGTTGCGTGAGCTCGTGCTGCCGCCGTCTTTGTTGCGCAGCAGCGAACTGCGCGGACGATACATCCAGTTCTCCAAGACCAGCGATGAGGCGCGCCGCATCGCCGAAGATCCTCTCACGGGACTCGAGAACGGCATCAAAGTCCGGCGTAAACAGCTCGATGCCCTGCTCGATGAGAATCTGATGAGCGAGAAGCGACGCCAGGAGTCGGAACTGCGCGCACGGGCCGCGCGCGATCGAACGCTCGCCGCGCTCGGAGATCCTTGGGCAGACATCGAGAAAGCCAACGCAATCGCTCGCAACCTCGATACCGAATACGGCTACCTCGAAGGCGGAGCCGGCTTCAACAGCCGACTGTTCCGCTACGCGCGCAGCCTCGTTCGCGGTATCGCCGAGCGCGACAAGCCGAATGCCGAGCGTCTGCGCGAGTACACCGATCAGTCCCTGCCGCGCCTGCGACAACAACTGGCGGCGCCAGCACCGGTCTACCCGGAGCTCGAGAGGCTCACGCTGTCCTTCAGCCTCGAGCGCATGCGCGAGTGGCTCGGCCCTGACGATGCAACCGTGCGCAGCCTGCTCGCGAAGGATTCGCCGGACTCGCTGAGCGCAGCGCTCATCAATGGCAGCACGCTCGGCGACGCAAAGGTGCGCCTCGCGCTATGGGACGGCGGCGCGGCGGCGCTTTCTGCCTCGAATGATCCAATGATCAAGCTCGCGCAACAGATCGATGAGCGATCACGCGCGCTGCGCAAGCGATACGAGGACGAGGTAGAGGCCCCCACGGCAGTCGCCGAGGAGAAGATCGCTCGAGCACGCTTCAAACTCTACGGGACGGCCGTGTACCCGGATGCGACCTTCACCCTGCGCCTGAACTACGGCACGGTGCAGGGCTGGCAGGAGAAAGGCTCACCAGTCGAGCCCTTCACCACGCTGGGTCGCGCCTACGAGCGCGCCACGGGTCAGACGCCGTTCCGCATTCCAGACAGCTGGATGCAGGCCCGGTCACGACTCGATATGTCGACGCCCTTCAATTTGTCGAGTAACAACGACATCGTCGGCGGAAACTCCGGCAGCGCGATGCTCAATGCGCGGGGCGAAGTCGTTGGCCTGATGTTCGATGGCAACATCCACTCGATATCGGGCTCGTACTGGTTCGATACGGCGAAGAACCGATCCATCGCCGTGCATCCGGCGATCATGCGCGAGGCGCTGGAGAAGGTTTACAAGGCGGATGACCTGCTGGGCGAACTCGCAGGCAAGTGACGTTTGGCTCACCGGGGCGGCAGCCGATCGCCGCCGCCCCGGTCGCCCCATCAGCTTACGAAGTCACTTTTTCGGCGGTGCCGGAGTCTGTTCGAGCGCATAGCGCTCAATGGACGACAACGAGGGATCAACCCACTTCGTCGGCGCATTGAGGTACAGCGGAAACTTCTTCTCGATGTAGTCGAGCACCGCACGCGGCATGACATCACCGAGATCTTGTCCACTGCCCTGATAGCACATGTATTGGCAGTGCCCTTCCGCCTGACCCATCAGCATCCACGGCAGCCACGGCGTGATCCGTGACCAGGTGCCATGGAAATTAAGCGAGGTCATGGCCGAATTCTGCATATCGGCCGCTCGGAAGAAGTACGTGAAGAACTCCGACACGCGCGTCATCGGGCCTGCCGACTCGCGCGGCCATTTGTCCGGCTGCAGCGCGTTCTTGTAGAACAAATGGATGTGCCGCTCCAGCGTGATGTAATCGCCCTGCTTTTTCCAAGGCAGCTGCAGTGGAACTTTCGGGGGCGGCGTCGTCGCATTCAGCCCGCCATAGTTGGGCGGTGGCGGAAAGTACTCCTGAATCGTCGTGTTGAACGGATCGTTCGCCACCGGCACGACACGAACTTTCTCGCTCGTGTAGGGGTTGAGGAATTCCTCGAGTGGCTCACCGCTCTTCAAATCGTAGTAGATGCCCACTTCGCGCAGCACCTTGCGGTAACCGGTACCGCTTTCGTGCGGCAGCAACCGCGCCATGCCAAAGCCCGCGAAGCCGAACAAATCCTTGACCGGCTCACCCGCGCGTACGCCCGAGACGAAGCCGTTGTACCAACCGGTCTTTTGCTTGGTGAGATCGAGATCCGCCGTCATACGGGCCACGGCCAGCATGTTGCCGCGCGGCGTGGAGAGATCCAGGTACGGTCCCTTCAAGACATCGGCACCCGCAGCCGCACTGCCCACAGCCCCAGTGCCCGCTGCCGACGCAGCGGCCTCCATCGCGACACCCGCCAAGGCCAGCGTGCTGACCCCTCCCAACAACAGTTCGCGTCTCTGCCAATCCATCTGCCCCCCCCCGAAATGATGTTTTGTAAACGTGGACTCGAAAAGATCTGTCGACCCAGCGATGCTGCCTAATAGGAGAACAGCATCGCCTCGGGCGCCGTGCTGATGACCCAGTACAACACCGCACCAAGCGCGATCAGTATGGCGAGTGCCACGGCCGTGCGCGAAGAGCGTATCTCCTCACCGGCCGGCACGCGGTTTGCCGCCTTACGGCCCGTAAGCATCGGTAGGATGAGGTTGTCCCGCTTCACCCACAGGTAGAACAACGCAGCAGCAACATGGATAAAGATCGCGGCCAAGATGATGTCGAAGACCTGCTTGTGCACGGTGGTCAGCTGGTCGCTCAGGGTGCTGCTGACGTAGCCGAACAGCGGGCCCGTCTCCATGATCTGGTCATTGGCGAATAGGCCCGTAACCGCCTGGATCAGCAGCAACCCGAGCAACGCGAGCACCATCAGCGCTCCTAGGGGGTTGTGGCCGACCGGCGCACTCGAGGCCGCGGCAGCATCGCTGCGCAGGTAGTGCACGATCGCCGCGGGTCCGCGCACAAAACTCGAAAACCGGGCGTGCCGCGTGCCGACGATGCCCCACAGCACGCGAGTTGCAACCAACAACAACACGGCATAACCGAATCGCGTGTGCCACGCGAACCAGTCGCCTTCGATTTCGCGCGTCAACCACGCACCCGCCACGCATAGCAGCAGGCTCCAATGGATCACCCTGACGGGTAGATCCCAAACGAGTCTGCCGGGCGTGCGGGCGGATGCGGCCCGATCTGCGCTGGCTTCGCGCTCCGGTGTGTGCTGGACGCTCATGTCAAAGCAGCCTCATGTCGTTCGTTGTATTCGATGAAGTAGTCGTCCGGATCCCAAAGGCTGAGCGAGGTCATCGACAGCATTCGGCCGTCGGCACCACGCACCTGGAAGCCGTGTGGTTCGGCGTGGATGGTCGCACCGAACGCCACTGCGCGATCACGCACCGCAGCGACATCCTTGCCTTGCATGACGAACACGATGTCACCGATGCCGAGCCTGCGTCGCGGCGCCGGGGCCGGCAGTCGCGGTTCGGTGAACTCCAGCAGTCCGATCATGCCGACCACAGGATCTACCGCTTTGAGGATGACAAGACGCGTCCGATCGCCTCGCTTGCCGGCCGCGAGCCCGACGCCCGACAGTTCGATCTGATCGTCGTACCAGACGGTCAGGCCGAGGACGTCACGATAAAACCGCAGCGAGCGCTCGGCATCGCGGACGATGAGCGTCGTGCGCTTGACCAAGGGCGGATACAGAGCTGCCAGAGATGCTGACATGCCGTTCATCCTACCGTGTCCGCGCGATCAACCCAATCGCCACCGCTGCCATGAGCAGCGTCGGGAACCACGCAAACAGCACCGGGTTGCCGTTGAATACCACGGCACCACTTTCGAGACCGCGCTGCAGGACGAAGAGCCCGATACCGATCACGAGACCGAACGCGAGTCGCGTTCCCGAGTCGGCTGCCCGCAACGAACCAAAGAGGAACGGTAAGGCGAGCAACACGGCGAATACGGTAGCGACCGTACGCGCCACTCGCGACCACAAGGCAAAGCGCGCCGGGTTAGCATCGAGATTGTTCTGTTCGAGATGTCTGATCATCTGCCATAGATCGGTCGCTGGCAGCTCATCGGGCGACGAGGCGGCGATTCCCAAAAACTCTGCGCTGACCGCCGATCGAAGCTCTCGGCGCGCGGTCCGATTCACCGCCACGCGATCCTCGCCGAAGCGCGATTCCGTGTACTGCTCGAGAGTCCATCGACCGTCCTCGAGCGTGCTGGCCGCAGCCGCCCGGCCGAGCGCGCGCAGACGGAACTGATCGTCGAGTTCGTAGATCACCATGCCGCCGAACTGCGCATCGCCTGTTTGCCGCTCGACATTGATGATCAAATCACCGTCGCGCACCCACGCATCGCCGGTGCCACGCAAACTCAAATCGGCATACTTGCTGAACGCCTTCTGCTGCCGTGCAAACTGCTGCATCGGGGGGCCAAGGAACTCGCCGAGCACCGCCGCAAGCAGCGTTAACAGCAGCCCGGCAATGGTCGCCGCACGGGCAATGCGCCAGACTGAGAATCCCGCTGCGCGAAGGATGGTCAACTCGCTGCCTCGGGCGAGCGCACCGAGGCCGACGAGCGAACCGATCAGCGCACTGATCGGCAGCAACTCCCACGCTTGCTGCGGCAGATTCAGCGCCGTGAATATCACCGCGTCCCACGTCGAGAAATTGCCGACTCCGACATCGTCCTGCTCGCCCATCAGCACGAACAGCGCACCAAGCGATAGCAGCACGGCCATGGTGGTGAAGACACCCCCGAGAATCGCGCGAATGAGGTAGCGATCAATGGTGCTCATGCCGGCACCACGTCTCGATGTCGCCACCTCGCAAGCACCCCCGGCGCGCCGATCACGATCAGCGCGACCGCGATGACGAGCCCATGCACCCACCATAGACCGAGCACCGCGGGTAACTCGCCTTTGGTCAACCAAATCCGCGCGGCGCTCGCCAAGCCGATGTAGAAAAAGTAGATCAGGATCGCGAGCCAGAGCCGCGAATAGCGACCCTGCCGCGGCCGCAATCGGGATAGCGGTACGGCAAGGACGGCAAGGATCAGCACCATCAGCGGCGCAGCGACGCGCCAATGCCACTCCGCGCGGCGCTCGGGATCAGCGCCCTGCAACAACTCGGAAGTCGGCAATGCCTCGATCTTCTGGGGGTTCGCGCCGACACCCGGGACCTGCACGGGGATGACATTCTCGGCAAAACGGATGATGCGGAACTGCGGCGAACCCGGGTTGCCTTCGTAACGCTCGCCTGAGATCAAGGTCAGTACGTGGATCGATCCGTCGGCCGAGATCTCATGCCGCGCGAAGTCCGCCACGGCAATTTCATATCGATCGTCGCGCAGCCGTTTGACGAAAACCCGCTCGAGCGTGCCATCGGCTTGCACCCCTCGCGCGTAAAACACCGTCGAGCCGCCCCCAAAACTGCGAAATCGACCGGGCGCAATCGGCGCGAACTCACCCTGCTGCAGCGCCTCGGTGCGCACACGCTCAACTTTCATTGCGGCTCGCGGAGCGATGTACAGCGATAGCGCTGCCACGATCATGGCCACCAGCACGGCCAAGACGAAGATCGGCGTGTACACCGCGCGCGGTGAAACGCCGCAGGCAACGACGGCCGTCATCTCGCTGTCGTGATACAGGCGTCCGAACGCGAGCATCACGCCGAGCAGCAAGCCAACGGGAAGCAATATCGCGAGGTTCTGCAGCAGCCCGAGTCCGACGAGCTCAAGCACGACACGACTCGGGAAACCACGCTCGGCGGCCCGCGCGAGCACGGTCGCGACCTGGTTGGTCAGCAGCACGACCACCAGCACGGCGGTGACCGCCAGCCAGGTCCCCGCGGTTTCACGCAGTATGTATCGGGAGAGTCGCGTCACGGCCGTTGGATTCCGGAAACCGCTAGAATGGTACGCCAAGCGGCCGGACCGGTGGTGCCACATCGGCCTGCGGCCATCCATACAGCAGCGGAGATCCCCATGAAGTTCGACATCCTCACCGGCAACCCCGCCCTCGCCCGTACCGACTGCATTGTCATCGGCGTGCATGACTCCGGGGAACTCTCTGCGGGCGCGCGTGCCATCGACCGCCGCTGCGGCGGCGCGCTGTCGCGTTGGCTGCGACACGGCGACTTCGCCGGTAAGCTCGGCGAGACCGCACTCCTGCCTCCCTTTCCGCGCCTGAAGGCCACCCGATTGCTGCTCGTCGGCCAGGGCGGCAGCACCGTCACTCGTCGCAGCTGGCGTAAAGCGCTGCATGCGACGATCACTGCGCTGTCGAAGACCCGGGTCGAGTCGGCGACTGTCGCCCTCACCCGACCGGCCACGCGCGAGCTCGACGACTACCTCTTCGCTCGCTCGGCAGCGGAAATCACCCATGCGGCGCTCTACCGCGTGAACGATCTGAAATCGGCGAAAAAGGCTCCCTCACCTGCGCTCAAGTCGCTCAAATTCGGCCCGGTCAGCGGCTCGGCCACGGCTGCACGACGTGGCCTGCGGCACGGCGAGGCCGCGGGGCGCGGCGCGGCCTTGATGCGCGATCTCGCCAATCTGCCGGCCAATCATTGCACTCCGACCTACCTCGCCGAGCAGGCGGTGGAACTCAGCCGCCGCCATCCAGCGCTGAAGGTGAAAGTGCTCGAGGAAGCCGACATCCGCGCAGAAAAGATGGGCTGTTTTCTCGCTGTGACTCAGGGCAGTGATCAGCCGCCCAAATTCATCGTGATGGAATACAAGTCACCGAAGGCGCCGCGGGGCCCGATCGTGCTAGTCGGCAAGGGCATCACCTTCGATACGGGCGGCATTTCCCTCAAGGACCCGGGGGCGATGGACGAGATGAAATTCGACATGTCCGGTGCCGCCTCGGTGATCGGTGCGATGTCGGTCGTGGCGGATTTGGGCTTGCCGCTGCACGTGGTGGGTCTCGTGGCCGCCTGCGAAAACATGCCGAGCGGTCGCGCCGTCAAGCCGGGTGACATCGTCACGAGCGCCGCAGGCTTGACCGTGGAGATCCTGAACACCGACGCGGAAGGTCGACTGATCCTCTGCGACGCACTGCACTACGCCCGCCGTTACAAACCGAGCACGGTCATCGATCTCGCCACGCTGACCGGGGCGTGTGTGATCGCACTCGGCCACCACCACACCGGGGTCATGAGCAACGACGACGCACTGGCCGCCGAGATCGTGGCTGCGGGCGTACGCGCCGATGATCGTGCCTGGCATTTGCCCTGCACGGAGGAATACGGCGAGCAGCTGCGCAGCAACTTTGCCGATATGGCCAACGTGGCCGGTCGCGACGGTGGTGCGCTCACCGCCGCAGCGTTCCTCGCTCGTTTCACGCAGGGCCTGCGCTGGGCGCACCTCGACATCGCCGGGACTTCGTATGTCAGTGGCGCCGCCAAGGGCAGCACGGGTCGCCCGATCGGCTTGCTCACCGATCTGCTGGTCAATCGCGCTCGACGCTGACCGCCAACGCCGAAGGATCGATCGACCATGGACAAGGTTTACTCGCCCCACGACATCGAGCAGCGCATCTACGAGCGCTGGGAGCACTCGGGCCTCTTCGCGCCGCGCGGCGAAGGCCCCGGCTACTGCATCGTGATTCCGCCGCCGAACGTGACGGGCACCCTGCACATGGGCCACGCGTTCCAGGACACGATCATGGACGCCCTCACCCGCTACCACCGCATGCGTGGCGAACCCACGCTATGGCAACCGGGTACAGACCACGCGGGGATCGCCACGCAAATGGTGGTCGAGCGGCAACTCGAGGCGGAGGGCAGCTCACGCACCGCGATCGGCCGCGATCCGTTCATCGAGCGCGTCTGGAAGTGGAAAGGTGAATCGGGCGGAACGATCGCGCGTCAAATGCGCAGGCTGGGCGCTTCGGTAGACTGGTCTCGCGACCGCTTCACCATGGACGAAGGCTTGTCGAAGGTCGTCACCGAGGTCTTCGTGCGACTGCACGAGGAAGGACTCATCTACCGCGGCAAGCGCCTCGTCAACTGGGATCCCGTGCTGCGCACCGCGGTATCGGATCTCGAAGTGCAGAGCACCGAGGAGGAAGGCTCACTGTGGCACCTGCGCTATCCCCTCGAAAACGGGAACGGATATCTCGTCGTGGCCACGACGCGCCCAGAGACGATGTTGGGCGATGCCGCCGTCGCCGTGCACCCCGGCGACGAACGCTTCGCACACCTGATCGGTCAGCGCGTCACACTGCCGATCGCGAATCGCTCGATTCCGATCATCGCCGACGAGTACGTGGACCCCGCCTTCGGTTCGGGCTGCGTGAAGATTACGCCAGCACACGATTTCAACGATTACGAGGTTGGGCTGCGGCACGACTTGCCGCAGATCAACATTTTCACGCCTGATGCACACCTCAACGAGCACGCACCTGTTCATCTGCAGGGGCTCGATCGCTTTGCGGCACGTACGCGCATCGTCGAGGAACTCACCGCAGCGGATCTGCTCGAACGTATCGACAAGCACACGCTGATGGTGCCGCGCGGAGATCGCTCCGGTGCGGTAATCGAGCCGTACATGACTGATCAATGGTACGTGCGCATTCAGCCGCTCGCCGATCCGGCGATCGACGCCGTGCGCTCCGGCCAGATTCGCTTCGTGCCGGAGAATTGGACGAAGACCTACTTCGAGTGGATGCGCAACATCAAGGATTGGTGCATCAGTCGCCAGCTATGGTGGGGTCATCGCATTCCGGCCTGGTACGACGACGCCGGCCGAGTCTACGTCGGGCGTTCCGAAGCTGAGGTGCGTGCGCGGCACGCGCTACCTGCCGAGTGCGCGCTGCGTCAGGACGAAGACGTGCTCGACACCTGGTTCTCCTCGGCGCTCTGGCCGTTCTCGACACTGGGTTGGCCGGATGACACGGCAACTCTTAAGCGGTTCTATCCGACGTCGGTGCTGGTCACCGGGTTCGACATCATCTTCTTCTGGGTCGCCCGCATGATCATGATGGGCCTCAAGTTCATGGACGAGGTCCCGTTTCGGGAGGTCTACGTCCATGGCCTGATCCGTGACTCGGAAGGCCAGAAAATGTCGAAGTCCAAGGGCAATGTGATCGACCCGCTCGACATCGTCGATGGCATTGCCCTCGAGGACCTGGTGCGCAAGCGAACCACGGGCCTGATGCAACCGCGGCTCGCCCCGAGCATCGAAAAAGCCACCCGTAAAGCCTTCCCGGACGGGATCGACGCCTTCGGCACCGACGCGCTGCGCTTCACGTTCGCCTCGCTCGCGACCCAAAGTGCGGATCTGCGCTTCGACTTGGGCCGCGTCGGCGGCTATCGCAACTTCTGCAACAAGCTGTGGAATGCCTCGCGTTTCGTGCTGATGATGCTTGAGGACACCGCTGCCACGGCTGCGAACGCCTCACCCGCCGCCACCACCAGCGTGGCAGACCGATGGATCGTCTCGCGGCTCGGGCAGACTCTCGATACCGTCGATCAGGCCTTTGCGGAGTACCGCTTCGACTACGCGGCTTCGGCACTCTACGAGTTCACCTGGTACGAGTTCTGTGACTGGTATCTGGAGCTGACCAAACCCATCCTGCAGGGAGAAGGCGTCAGCGAGGAAGCCAAGCAAGCCACCCGCCAAACGCTGCACCGTGTGCTCGAGGCCCTGCTGCGTGCACTACACCCGCTGATGCCCTTCATCACCGAGGAAATCTGGCAACGCGTCCGAGTGGCTTCAGGCGCCGAAGAAGATGCCGCAGCCACCATCATGACGGCGCGCTGGCCTAAGGCCAGTGACTGGCCGCGAGACACGGCCGCCGAAGTTGACGTGGAGTGGATCAAGACCTTCGTACTCGGGATTCGGCAGATCCGCGGCGAGATGGACATCAGCCCCTCGCGCAAGCTCCCGGTGCTGCTCGATCAAGCGAACCACGACGACCTCGCGCGCCTTGCCACCTACGAGACGTACCTCGCACGACTCGCCGGGACCGAATCGATCCGCGTGCTGCCTGCCGGGGCGGTGGCCCCTCCCTCGGCAATTTCCGTCATCGGCGGGATGCGGGCATTCGTCCCGATGGCCGGATTGATCGATCCGCAGGCTGAGGTCTCCCGGCTCGAGAAGCGCATCGGCAAGACACGGGACGAGATCAAACGCGCGCGCACCAAGCTGTCGAACGAGAACTTCGTGCGCAACGCGCCGGCTGACGTCGTCGCCCAAGAGCAGGCCCGGGTGACGGACTTCGAACGCACGCTCTCCAGCCTCGAAGAGCAGCTCGATCGCGTCAGACAGCTGCTCTGACCGCCATGCTGCGCCTTCTCGTTGTCGTCGTTCTGCTGCTGGGCCTACTGTGGTGGCTGCGTCGCCGTCGGCGCAATCGCAGCGCACAGGAATCCACCCTGACCTGCGATCCGACCGCTGTGCTGCAAAGCAACGTCCACCTCTATCGCCGACTGCCGCCCGCCTTGCAGGAGCGCTTGTTGCCGAGAATGGAGGAGTTCATCCGCAGGATTCCCTTCACCGGAGCGCGAGGCCTGCAAGTCACCGACGACATGCGTGTCATCATCGCGGCGCAAGCCTGCATTCCGACACTCGGCAGTGACGAGTACCCGTTCGACGCACTGCACGGCATCACGCTGCATCCGGACGAATTCGTCGTAGAAGAACAGGACGAGGACGAGAGCACCGGTGTCGTTACAGAGGGCTATCGGGCCCTCTCGGGCCAGTCGCTCGACACCGATCGCGTGGTGCTGTCCTGGCGCGATGTGCAGGATGCCGAAACACGGGAAGACGGCTACAACGTCGTCATCCACGAAATCACCCATTTCCTCGAAGCCAGCCGGCCGGGCGGAGATGCTGCCGCGCATGCGGCGCTTGCGGCGAGCCATGCGGAGCTGTGCCGCGCCGTCGATCGTGGCGAGCCGACCTTGCTGGATCCGTACGGGGCCGAGGATCTGACCGAATTCCTCGCAGTCGCGGCGGAGTTTTTCTTCGAGCGCCCGCGTGATCTGCGCGAGCAGCACCCGACCTTGTACGTGCTGCTCCGCGACTCGTTCCGACTCGACCCTGCCGAGTGGCCCGCCGTCTGAGCTGGAGCGGTCGGGCTAGAACTGCTCGGGGTGAAACGCCATCCGCGCATCGAACGCAGCGCGCAAAAGAGGCCAGTCGAGTGCGTGGTCTCCACTTGGCATCATCGGCTCACCGAACACGATGCGACGACGCGAATAATCGAGCGCTACCGTGACGATCGGTACGCCCGCTTCGACGGCAATGCGATAGTAGCCATGCTTCCACTGTGACACCTTCTTGCGCGTACCTTCCGGCGCTAGCGTGATGACCATTCGCTCCGCGGCGTTCATCGCCGTCACGGACGCGCCGACCACGTTGCCCGCATGCGCGCGATCGATGGCTACCGCACCGAAGTGACGCCCGAGCGCCGCCCACGGCCAGCGCAAGGCGGTATGTTTGACGAACCACGAACTGTGCAGACGCAGACCGAGATAGGCGAGAAAGCCCACCACGAAATCCCAGTTCGAGGTGTGCGGAGCCACGATCAGCACGAACTTGCGCAGATTGGGCAGGTTCCCCTCGACGCGCCACCCGCCCAGCGCAAGACCTATGAGGCCCACCCAGCGCCGCCAACGACCACGCACCTGCGGCACCTCCGCGGGCAGTTGGGGAATACGACTCGCGCTCACGAGTGCCCCACGGTGCTACGACGTGACTCCGGGACCCACCACAGCAACACGCCGCCGAGCAAGAACAGCACGACGAGCGAAGCAATAGACAGTCGCGAGTTTCCGGTAACCAACGCGACCGTACCGATCAACAGTGGACCCACGAAACTGCCGAACTTGCCCATCATGTTGTAGAAGCCGAAGAACTCACCGGCTTTGCCTTCGGGCACGAGCCGACCAAAGAAGGACCGAGAAAGACTCTGCACGCCACCTTGCACGAGTCCCACAACGACGGCTAGGGCGAAGAATTCCGGTACTGAGTCGAGGAAGTAGCCGTACACAGTGGCCGCGAGGTACACCGCAATGCACAGCAGGATGCCGCGCTTGGCGCCAATGCGATTGCCGAGCGCACCCAACGCCAGTGCTGATGGAAAGGCGACAAACTGCGTCAGAAGCAACGCCGCGAGCAAACTCGAACTCGGCAAGCCAAGCGCCACGCCATAGTCCACCGCCATGGTGTAGATGGTGTGCACGCCGTCGATGTACAGCCAGTAAGCCAACAGGAACAGGGAAATGTCCCGATAGCGCGCGACTTGCCGAATGGTGCCGCCCAGCGATCGCAATCCATCACGCGCCGCGACGTAGAGACTGACCGACGGACCCTCCACCGCGCGCTCGCGCACATTGCGGGCAAGCGGCAGCATGAACACGAACCACCACACCGCGACGCTGAGGAACGACCACTGGACCGCCTCAGCGGCTCCATCGAGACCGAACCACTGCGGCTTCAGGGTCATCAGCACGTTGAGCGAGAACAACACGCCACCGCCGAGATAGCCCATGGAATAGCCGAACGCCGAGACCCGATCGAGATCACGCTCCTCGGCCACATCGAGCAGCAGCGAGTCATAGAAGATATTGCTCGCGTTGAAACCAATACAACCCATCATGAAACAGGCGGCGGCCCACCACCATTCGCCTGACCCGATGAAGGCGAGCGCGGCCGTGCCAATTACGCCGAACAACGTCCAGCCAACGAGCTGGCGCTTGCGCCCCGCCGAGCGATCGGCGATTGCACCGAGCACTGGCGCGAGCACGGCGACGATGAGGCCCGCTACGCCGTTGGCAAACCCGAGCCGCGAAGTGCTGACGGTGGGGTCGACCCCGGTGCTCCAATATTGTTGAAAGAACACCGGGAAAAACCCGGCCAGCACGGTGGTGGCGAAGGCCGAATTGGCCCAGTCGTACAGCGCCCAGGAAACGGTATCGCGGCGCCTGTACGGACTCGTCATTTCAGTTGGCCTGCTCGCGTGTTTCCCGGAACGTGATTCCCGGCCAACGCTCGATGATCAGACCGAGATTGACCCTCGAAGGAGCAAGATATACGAGTGCGCCGCTGTGATCCACCGCGAGGTTCTCGTACGCCTTGGCGCGAAACTCCGCCAGCATTTTGTCGTCCGCGCATTGCACCCAACGGGCCGTGTGAACGCCGATCGGTTCGAAAGCGCATTGCACCGCGTACTCGTCCTGCAAGCGGAATGCGACGACTTCGAACTGCAGTTGACCGACTGCACCCAGGATCTGGTCGTTGTTGCGCAATGGACGGAACAACTGAGTGGCACCCTCCTCACACAATTGCCCGAGACCCTTGGAGAGGGCCTTCATCTTCAGCGGATCCTTGAGCACGGCACGACGGAACATTTCCGGTGCGAAATTCGGTATGCCCGTGAAGCCGAGGTCCTCGCCTTCGGTGAACGAGTCGCCGATGTTGATCGTGCCGTGGTTGTGCAAGCCGATGATGTCGCCCGCGTAGGCCTCATCGGCAGCCGAGCGATCAGAGGCCAAGAAGGTCAACGCATCGGCGATGCGCACGTCCTTGCCGAGACGCACGTGTCGCATTTTCATGCCACGGCTGTAGCGGCCCGAGCACAGCCGCAAGAACGCGATTCGGTCGCGGTGCGCCGGGTCCATATTGGCCTGGATCTTGAACACGAAACCGGTGAGCTTCGCTTCATCGGGCTGCACCATGCGCTGTCGCGTGGCCCGAGGCAACGGACCCGGCGCGAAGCGAGTGAAGGACTTGAGCAACTCCTCGACCCCAAAGTTCGCGATCGCCGAGCCGAAGAACACGGGCGTCTGCCTGCCCGCGCGGTAGGCGGCCAGATCGAAGGCTTGCGTTGCGCCACGCACGAGTTCGATCTCTTCATCGAAGGCCGCGGCCGCATCGCCGAGCAGTTCCCGACCCTCTGCACTATGCAGACCCTCAATGACGACGTTCTCGCCGACTCGCCCGCGTTCGCCCGCCTCGTAGACGTAGATGCGGTCCTCGCCGAGGTGGTAGATCCCCTTCAGCTCGCGACCCATGCCAATGGGCCAGGTGACAGGCGCCGTCGCGATGCCGAGCACGCGTTCGATTTCGTCGAGCAACTCGATGGGTGCGCGTCCGTCGCGGTCGAGCTTGTTGATGAACGTCATGATCGGCGTATCGCGCAGGCGACAGACCTCCATCAACTTGATGGTGCGTTCCTCGACGCCCTTGGCACAGTCGATAACCATCAACGCCGAGTCGACGGCGGTCAGGGTGCGATACGTGTCTTCCGAAAAGTCCTCGTGCCCCGGCGTATCGAGCAGATTGACGATGCACTCGTTGTACGGAAACTGCATCACCGAGGATGTCACGGAGATGCCACGCTGCTGCTCGAGGCGCATCCAATCGGAGGTGGCATGGCGTGCGGCCTTGCGCCCCTTGACGGTACCGGCGAGCTGAATTGCGCCCCCGAACAACAGCAACTTCTCGGTCAGCGTGGTTTTGCCCGCGTCCGGATGGGAAATGATCGCAAACGTGCGCCGACGCGCGACTTCTTCGACGAGATTCACCGCTGCACCGCCGTCGTTACAAAGAAAGCCGCATCACGATCGCATCCTCGCGACCGTGCTCAGCCTGGTAATAGCCGCGGCGCACGCCGATCTGCTGCATCCCGAGTGAGTGATAGAGACGCACGGCGATAGGATTGCTTGGTCGAACCTCGAGAAACAGATCGTGCGCGCCTGTGGATCGAGCCAGCTCGATGAGGTGCAGCATCAAGTGTCGCCCGAGACCCCGAAAACGAAAATCCGCGTGCACGCAAACGTTGAGCACGTGCGCCTCGCCGGCCCCCACGCTCAGGATGCCGTAGCCGACGAACAGATGGTCGAGTTCGGCGACACGACAGATATATCCCGCCCGCAGGCAGTCGCGGAAGATTCCCTCGCTCCACGGGAACGCATAGGCCAAACGCTCGGTGACAACGACATCGCCGACGTCGCTCTCGAGCATGCGACGCATCGTCAGGCGCGGCATCGGCAGGTTTTGGGCGGCGGTGGCCATCAGCGAAGTTCAGCGTGTATCCGACGGGCGTATTTAAGATCTTCCCAGGCCTTGCGCTTCTCGGCAGGCGTGCGCAGCAGGTAGGCCGGATGATACGTGACAACGACCGGGGTGTTGAGGGGCGGCGCCGCATGGACGCTGCCGCGCAATGCGCCGAGCGGCTGATCGGTGCCGAGCAGGCTCTGCGCGGCCACCCGACCGAAGGCGAGAATCAGGCGCGGACGCACCTGCCGTATCTGCTGGTGCAGGTAAGGGAGGCACTCGGCGATCTCGGCGGAGGACGGGTCACGATTATCGGGCGGACGACATTTAAGGATGTTCGCGATGAACACGCTCTCGCGGGTAAGGCCGATCGCAGCCAACATTGCATTGAGCAGTTGCCCCGCCGCGCCGACGAACGGCTCGCCCCGTGCATCCTCCTCAGCGCCCGGCGCTTCGCCCACCACCATCCATTCGGCCTCTCGATCGCCGACACCGAACACCGTTTGCGTACGGCAGGCATGAAGACCACAGCGCTGGCAGGAAGCGACCGACTGCTGCAGGGTCGCCCATTCGTCTGCTGTCGAGATTGCGTTGCTGGAGTCAACTGCCGTCGCCTCAGCACTCTCCGCAGCGGGCTGGACGCGGCGCGTCCATTCGTCGATGCCTAGCGCCTGCAGATACTGGCTGCGTCGGGCGCGCTCAACCATGACCGGCGGGCGACTCGCCCGGCCCGCGTGGTCCGCCGCGGCGCAGCCGACGCACGAGCCACATGAACGGTGCCGACAGCGCGTAGCACGAGTACAGGAACAGCAGCATCGGCGAGGGCTGGACGGCGACGAGCGCGAGCGAGATCGGCACGATGACAAAATAGAAGAACTTCACGCGAGCGTTCCAGTCGATCTGCTTGACGCTGGTGTACGGAAAACTCGAAACCATCAATCCGCCTGCAATCAGGCACACCGAGAACGTCAGACTGAGCCCAAGCAGACCCGGATCGGTCCACTCGCTGGAAAACCATACGAACGCCGACACGAGACCTGCAGCAGAGGGGCTGGGCAGACCCTCGAAGTAGCGCTTGTCGAGAGTGGCCGCGCGAGCATTGAAGCGCGCGAGTCGCAGTGCCGCACACACGGCATAGATGAACGAGGCGATCCAGCCGAAGCGACCCCAGGCATCGCCGTACTCGGATATGGCCGCGAAACCCCACTGGTAGGCGACCAGAGCCGGCGCAACGCCGAAGGACACCATGTCCGCGAGGCTGTCGTACTCCTTGCCAAACACGGACTCGGTGCCCGTCCAGCGGGCCACTCGGCCGTCCATGCCGTCGAAAATCATGGCCACGAAAAGGGCCAAGCCTGCCGCGCTGAAATCCCCGTTGATGGCCGAGACGATGGCGAAAAAACCGCAGGCCAGGCACGCCGTGGTCAGCAGATTCGGCAACAAGTAAATGCCACGGCGGGTGGGGACGGGACGGGGTTCAGGCGATGTCGAAGGATCGTTCACCAGCCCATCATAGGGGCGCAAACCTTTCGGGACAATCGCCGCCCCCGTAACATGTCGCCCCTCGCACCCAGCCGGAGCCGCTCTCAGTCATGCGTTGGTCCAGATATCCGATCAATACCGTCAAGGAAACCCCCTCGGAAGCCGAAGTTATCAGCCACCAGCTGATGCTGCGGGCAGGGCTGATTCGGCGCCTCGCCGCAGGCATCTACACGTGGACACCGCTCGGGCTGCGCAGCCTGCGCAAGGTCGAGGCGATCATCCGCGAGGAAATGGATCGCGCCGGAGCGCTCGAGGTGCTGATGCCGGCCGTGCAGCCTGCGGAGCTATGGCAGGAGTCGGGGCGCTGGGAGCAATACGGACCCGAACTGCTGCGCCTGAAGGATCGACACCAGCGTGACTTCGTCATCGGCCCGACGCACGAGGAAGTCATCACCGACCTCGCGCGCCGTGAATTGAAAAGTTACCGCCAGCTGCCGGTGAACTTCTACCAGATCCAGCTGAAGTTCCGCGACGAGATCCGGCCGCGATTCGGCGTGATGCGCGGTCGCGAATTCATCATGAAGGACGCCTACTCGTTCCACGCCTCGCAGGAGTCGCTGCAACAGGGATACGATGTGATGCGCGAAGCCTACGTGCGCATGTTCAAGCGCATGGGTCTCGAGTTTCGTCCGGTCAAGGCTGACACCGGCTCGATCGGCGGCACGGCATCGGAGGAATTTCAGGTGCTGGCCGATTCCGGCGAAGACGCCATCGCCGTCTCGGATGGGGCCGATCAGTACGCGGCGAACCTCGAGCTCGCGCCTGCCCTGCCCCCGTCTGCGCCACGCGCCGCAGCACTCGAGACGCTCACCAAGGTCGCCACACCCGGGTGTCGCACGATCGAACAACTCTGCAGCTTCATGAACGTGCCGGCCACGCAGACGCTGAAATTGCTGATGGTCGAAGGCAGCGAAGGCGCCGTGGTCGCGATCTTGCTGCGCGGCGATCATGAATTGAACGTCATCAAGGCACAGAAGCTGCCGGGCGTCGCGACGCCCCTGCGCATGGCGGCACGCGAGGCGGTCATCGCCGCGACCGGCTGTGAGCCCGGCTACCTCGGGCCGATCGGCCTGCGCTGCCCCGTCTATGCCGATCACGCGGCCGTGGCGCTGGCCGATTTCATCTGTGGGGCCAACGAACTCGATCAGCACTATCGCGGTGTGAACTGGCAACGCGATCTACCCGAGCCAACCGCCGTCGACGTACGCAACGTCGTCGCTGGCGATCCGAGCCCGGGCGGCAACGGAACGCTCGGTATCCGGCGCGGCATCGAGGTGGGCCACATCTTTCAACTCGGTCGCAAGTACAGCGAGGCGATGAAGGCCTCCGTGCTCGACGAAGCAGGCAAACCCGTCACGATGTACATGGGGTGCTACGGCATCGGCGTCACGCGCATCGTCGCCGCAGCGATCGAGCAAAACCATGATGCCGCCGGCATCCTCTGGCCCGAGCCGCTCGCACCGTTCGACGTCGTACTGGTGCCGCTCAACGCGGCCAAGTCGCCTCGCGTCCAGGCCATGGCCGAATCGCTGTACGAGCAACTCCTCGCGCGCGGCGTCGAGGTTCTGCTCGACGATCGCGATGCCAGACCCGGCGTCAAGTTCGCCGACGCCGAGCTGATCGGCATCCCGCATCGCCTCGTTATCTCCGATCGCGGCATCGATTCGGGAAACCTCGAATATCGCCATCGACGTGCAGCCGACAACGAAGCCTGGCCTGTGGCCGAGGTGATCGACCGCCTGCTCGCTCGTCGAAACACCCACCCGAGATCCGCGCCATGACACTGTCCGTGGAGATCCTCGTCGTGTACTACTCGCGTCATGGCGCGACGGCGGAACTCGCGCGTCAAATGTGCCGCGGCATCGAGACCGTGGCCGGAGCCAGCGCCTGTTTGCGCAGCGTGCCACCGGTCTCGGCCGAGAACGAGAGGCCGGTCACGCTGGTGCCCGAAGCCGGCGCACCCTGGGCAACGGCGGATGACCTGCGCCGCTGTGACGGGCTGCTGATCGGCAGTCCTACGCGGTTCGGCAACATGGCAGCGCCACTCAAATATTTCCTCGACGGTACGAGCGCGCTGTGGGCCGCGGGCGCCCTCGCCGGAAAACCCGCCGGTGCGTTCACGGGCAGCAGCAGCCTGCATGGCGGACAGGAGAGCACCCTGCTATCGATGATGATTCCGCTGCTGCACCACGGCATGTTGATCGTCGGCGTGCCCTACTCCGAAGCCGCCTTGTCGACTACGCGCTCAGGGGGCACACCCTACGGCGCCTCACACCTAACGCCGCATGGTACGGCCGTGCAGTTGCGCGACGAAGAGAAGCTGATTGCCCAGGCGCACGGTGCGCGAGTCGCAGAGGTGGCGCTCGCGATCAAGTCTCATCGAGCAACGCACGCACGAAAGGGACCGTGAGGCGTCGCTGCGCCGACAGCGACGCCACGTCGATGTCATCGAGCAGTCGACACAAGCTCGCCATGTCGCGAGGCGAACGCCGCAGCAGATAGCGCGCCGTGTCCTCAGGCAGGTCGAGACCTCGCCCGGCGGCCCGGCGCGTCAACGCCTCGTGCTGCGCGGCCTCATCGAGTGGATGCATGACGAATACCTCGCTGGCTGCAAATCGCGAGCCGATGTCGGCCAGCGTCCACGGCAGAGCGGCGGGTGGCTGGCTCGCCGAGACCAGCAGACTGCGCTGACGCTCCTCAAGCCTGCGATAGGCCGAAAACAGGGCGCGCTCGGCCGCCGGTTGGCCAATCACCGTGTCAAGATCATCGAGACACAGCAGGTCCACCTCGGCGGCGCTCTCAAAGGCTGCGGCTGCACCGTCGTCTGCCGGTAGCGTCGCAAGCGGCAGATAGGCGACGCGCAGCGCCAACGGAACGGCTGCGCAGACGGCGTGCAGCAAGTGGGTACGTCCGGATCCGCTCGGTCCGCACACCCATACGATGGCACGTTCGCCCGCGGTCATGGATCGCAAGCGCGCGAGCACTTGCGTGTTCGGGCCCGCGACGAAAGAGTCGAAGGTCGCGCGATCCTGCAGGCGCACACCGAGGGGCAGTTGCTGCATGATCATCGAGCCGGCAGGTGCCACGCCTGCCGCGCGAACCGCGCCAGGTAATCGGCACCGGAGGCGACCGTGGTCGCGAATGTCACCATGGAGAGCACCAGCACGAAGTGACTCCCCGCCGGTACGCCGGCAGCCACCAGCAACACCACCACGAGCACGGCGATCTGCAGCGCCGTATTGATCTTTGAAATCACGCTGGGTCGACCTTTGGGGTCACCGAACCACAGTCGATAAATGATGGCGCCTGCCGAAATAAGCACGTCCCGCGCAATCGCGGCGGTTGCGAGCCAGACCGGCACGAGGCCTTGCCACGTCAGGGCGAGAAAAACGGCTACCAGCAAGATCTTGTCGGCCAGAGGATCGAGCGCGCGCCCAAGATCGGAGACCCAGTTGAAGCGTTTGGCGAGGTAGCCGTCAACGCCATCGGACACTGCGGCCACGGCGAACAGCAGCAACGCCAGGACGTAATCGCCCTCATTGATCGCCGACACCGTCGGCCAGGTCAGCGCGATGCGCAGCACGCAGATCGCATTCGGCAGGTGACGCAGCATGTCAGCTCACCGTTGCAGCCGATACGTCGGCGTGGCGCTGGCAGCCGCATCGCGACGCAGCCGCGCGCTGCCAGCCAGCGCCGACTGCAGGCCTTGGGCGCCGCCCGGTAACTGCACTTCGAACAAGGCCGCGTCGGATTCGACGGCGCGCACCCCCACCGCGCGGACCCCGAGCAGCCCGGCGAGCACACGTTGTACATCGGCGTAATCCTGCAAGGTGGCGACGCCCACCACTCGCAGCGTAGTCGTCTCCACCGCCTGTGCGATCGCCGCCTGCGCGCCGATCGCCAAGGTGTCCGCGGCACCCTCGATGCCCGCGGTCACCCCGCCGGTGAACACAGCGGGCGCCACGCCATCGAACAAGGTCCATTGCCACTCGGCACCATCGGCCTCACCGAGCAGAGCCACGTCGGCCCCGGCACGGCGCGCCGCGGCCAGCGCTGCGCTCGCATCGACCGCCGAGCCGGCGGTGAGGCCTGCGCTGCTTGCGGACATCAGTCGCAAGGGCAAACCACGCTCGAGCGCCGCGTTCTCGAGCGCGGTGCGCGTCGCTGCGGCATCGGCGCCCGCAGGCGCCGTGGCGATGACTCCCAGGACCAATGGTCGCTCACGGGCCCACAGGGGCTGCTCGAGCGCGAGCAGACTGCGTTCAATGGCGGCCGCATCGAGCGTAATGCGAGGCGCACTACTGCCGGTCGCGGGTCGCACGATCTGCACGTAGCGGCGGGCATCACGGACGAGCGGTGCCAGCGCGGGCTCGGTGGCTGCGGCACGGCGCCCGGTCAAGCGTACGAGCACGATGCGCATGGCCTCGGCAAAACCGGCCTCGCCGGTGGACTGGACGGTAACCTCGCCAATGGCCGCGGGCTGCGCCGCAGGCACCGATGCGGCGCACAGGAGGAGCGCCACGCCCGCCAACCAGGCGCGGGGGCGACGCCTAAACAGGATGCTCATGGGCGAATAGCCTACAATACCGCACCGCTATTTCCCCACCCCTCGCGACCATGACAGACACACCACCGAAAACCCAAGGGCTGACCTATCGCGACGCCGGTGTGGACATTGACGCCGGCGATGAGTTGGTCGAGCGGATCAAGCCTCTCGTCAAGCGCGCGAGACGCCCGGAGGTTCTGGCCGGCATCGGCGGATTCGGCGCGCTGGTGGAGCTGCCGGAAGGTCGCTGGAAGCGCCCCGTACTCGTTTCGGGCACCGATGGCGTGGGTACGAAACTGCGATTGGCGATCGACACGGGTCGGCATGACACCATCGGCATCGACCTCGTCGGAATGTGCGTCAACGACGTAGCCGTCCAGGGCGCAGAGCCGCTGTTTTTCCTCGACTACTATGCGACGGGCAAACTCGACGTCGATGTAGCCGAAAGCGTGATCGCGGGCATCGTCGAGGGTTGTCGACTCGCCGGTTGTGCGCTGGTGGGCGGCGAAACGGCCGAGATGCCGGGCATGTACCACGGCGGTGACTACGACCTGGCGGGCTTCTGTGTCGGCGTTGTGGAGAAAGACGCCATCATCGATGGCAGTCGAGTTGGCGTCGGCGATGCTGTGATCGGTCTCGCCTCCTCCGGTCCGCATTCGAATGGCTACTCCCTGATCCGTCGCTTGCTGACGCTCGGCAACGCAACGGCTGAAACCCAACTCGAAGGACGCTCGCTGTTTGATCGCTTGCTCGCACCGACGCGCATCTACGTGCCCGCCATGCTGGCGCTGACCAAAGCCATGCCGGTGCACGGCTTTGCCCACATCACAGGCGGCGGCCTGACCGACAACATCCCACGCGTGCTGCCGGCGCATTGCGGAGTGCGACTGCAGCGTTCGCAGTGGGCCCGCGATCCCGTGTTCGAGTGGCTGCAGCGCACCGGCAACATCGCCGATGCCGAAATGTATCGCACCTTCAACTGCGGCATCGGCATGGTGGTCATTGTGCCAAGTCACGCAGCCGATGCGGCGCTCGCGGTGCTGCGCGCACAGGGCGAGACGGCGGCGATCATCGGCGAGGTGTGCGCGGGCAGCGGCGACGTCGTCATCGAGTGAGCAACGCCCGACCACCCCGACGGATTGCAGTGCTGATCTCCGGCACCGGCAGCAACATGCTGGCGCTGCTCGACTCCTGTGCACGCGGTGACATCGAGGGTGAGGTGGTTACGGTGCTCTCCGACCAACCGGAGGCCGCGGGCCTGGCCAAGGCAACCGCCCGCGGCATTGCCGTACAAGCACTGCCCTTTGAGCCCGATGAATCACGGCACGACCACGATCGTCGCTTGCGACGCGCCATCGAGGACAGCGGCGCTGAGCTCGTGGTGCTCGCAGGGTACATGCGCATACTCGATGAGCAGTTCGTGCAGCACTTTGCCGATCGTATGCTCAACATCCACCCCTCGTTGCTGCCGCGGCACAAGGGCCTGCACACCCACCGGCGTGTGCTGGAAGCCGGCGACCCGATACATGGGGCGAGCGTGCACTACGTGACCCCGGAGCTCGACGGTGGACCCTGCGTGCTGCAGGGATGCGTGGCCGTGCGCCCAGACGATGACGCCGAGTCGCTGCGCCTTGCAGTGCATCGAATCGAGCACGTGATTTACCCTAGGGTGGTCGGCTGGGTCACAGCGGGTCGGCTGAAGCTCGTCGAAGGCCTGCCGACTCTCGATGGCGCGCTGTTGCAGCAACCGATCAGAGAGGAGTTTTCACGCTCATGAGACCTCGCCGGACACCGCGCCTCGTCACCCTCGGTAGCGCGCTGCTCGCCCTGTCCTCATGCCTGGCCGCGATGAACACGCTTGCCGCGACGCCCCCACTCGAACCCTTCCAGGCGAGTTTCGAAGTGGTGTTTCGCGGCATGAATGCCGGCATGAGCAGCCTCGAACTCACTCGCGACAACGGCAATCGTTGGCGTTACGTGTCACGCAACGAGGCACGCGGTCTCTTCAAGCTCGCACTGCCCGGGGAAATTCGACAGACCAGCGTATTCGTGCTGGAGGACGACAAGCCGCGCCCGTTGCGTTATGCCGCTGACGATGGCACCAAGGCGACTGGCAAGGACATCGCTCTCGAGTTCGACTGGACGGCTGGCCGAGTTCGCGGCACCGCAGAGCGCAAGCCCGTCGACCTGCCGCTGCAAGCGGGTCTGCAGGATGGCATGTCGGTGCAGATCGCTTTGCTCCGCGCCCTGGCGGCGGGCGAACGCCCGAGCGGCTTTCGCCTCATCGACAAGGACGAGATCAAGGAATACCTCTACGTCGATGAGGGTCGAGCCACGCTACGCACTGTGGCCGGAGAACTGGACACCGTTGTCTGGTCGAGCCGACGACCGAATTCGGACAGGGTGACGCGTGTTTGGTACGCGCCCTCACTCGGCTTCCTGCCGGTGCAGGCGGAACGCAAGCGTGGCGATCGACTGGAGTGGTCGATGCGCTTGAAGAGCTACCGCCGCTAGGTACGCGGCAACGTCACACCCGTCTGCCCCTGGTACTTGCCGCCACGATCGCGGTAAGAGGTGGAGCACACCTCATCGCTCTCGAAGAACAGCATCTGCGCCACACCCTCGTTGGCGTAGATCTTGGCGGGCAGCGGCGTGGTGTTGGAGAACTCCAGCGTCACGTGCCCTTCCCACTCGGGCTCGAGGGGCGTGACATTAACGATGATTCCGCAACGGGCATAGGTCGACTTGCCAAGACACACCGTCAGCACGCTGCGCGGGATACGGAAAAACTCGACGGTGCGAGCGAGCGCAAACGAATTCGGCGGAATGATGCACACATCCGAATCGACGTCGACGAAACTCTTTTCGTCGAAGGCTTTCGGATCGACGATGGTCGAGTTGATGTTGGTGAAGATCTTGAACTCGCGCGCGCAGCGCACGTCGTAGCCGTAACTTGAAGTGCCGTACGAGATGATCCTGTGCCCGTCGACGGTACGAACCTGCCCGGGTTCGAAGGGCTCGATCATGCCGTGCGATGCAGCCATGCGACGGATCCAGTGATCGGATTTGATGCTCATGTGTCCTCGACGATGATTTTCGGAAAGGCGCCGCTACGATCGCGGGAGCGGCGCGCCAACTCGCCCGCCGTGCGACGCGCCAGCGCCAGAAAAGCCTCGGCGCGAGGGCTCGAGGGCGCAGCGACCACACTCGGTCGACCGCCATCGGCCTCCTCGCGCACGCGCGCATCGAGCGGCAATGAACCGAGCAACTGCACGTCGTACTGCGCCGCCATCCGCTCACCCCCACCCGCACCGAAGACGTGCTCGGCGTGTCCGCAGTTCGTGCAGACGTGGACCGCCATGTTCTCGATGATCCCGAGGACGGGCACATTCACTTTCTCGAACATGCGCAATCCCTTGCGTGCATCGGCAAGCGAAATATCCTGCGGCGTGGTGACGATCACCGCGCCCGAGACCGGCACTCGCTGCGACAGCGTCAGCTGGATGTCGCCCGTGCCTGGGGGCATGTCGACGACGAGGTAATCGAGTTCGCCCCATTCGGTGTCGGCCAGCAACTGGTTGAGCGCCGAGGTGACCATGGGGCCGCGCCACACCATCGGCTGCTCGACATCGACGAGAAACCCGATCGACATGGCGACAACGCCATGCGCGCGCAACGGCTCAATGCGCTTGCCATCGCGCGAACTCGGCCGTTGGCCCTGCAAACCCAGCATGATCGGCTGCGAGGGGCCGTAGATATCGGCATCGAGCAAACCGACTCGTGCGCCCTGCGCCGCCCAAGCGAGCGCAAGATTCGCCGCCACGGTCGACTTGCCGACGCCGCCTTTGCCTGAGGCGACGGCTACCACGTTTTTGATGCCAGGCAGCGGCGTGAGACCCCGCTGGACGGCATGCGAGGTGATGTTGGCTTGCAGCGTAACGACGACCGGCTCTGTCATCCCGTGAGCGGCGAGGTGCTGCTGTAGCGCCGCTTGCAGCGAGGCGGCATAGCCCTCGACGGGCAGGCCAAGCGCGAGCGTGACACGCCAGCCCTGGCCATGACGCTCGAGGCTCCGAATCGCCTTTGCCTCGGCCAGCGACTGACGCAAATTGGGTTCGACGAACTGGCCGATCGCGGCCTGCAGGGCGGTCGTGTCGTGTGTCTCCGGCATTCGTCAATTCTAGCCGGTACGCGCCGGGATCGCGTATCGCTTGTGCGATAATTGCGCGATGGCACGCCAGATCCTCGTTACCAGCGCCCTGCCCTACGCCAACGGCCCCCTGCACCTCGGACACATCATCGAGGCGGTGCAGACCGACGTCTGGGTACGTTTTCAGAAAATGCAGGGCAACGACTGCCTCTACGTCTGCGCCGAAGACACCCACGGCACGCCCATCATGATCAAGGCGCAGACCGAAGGCGTCACGCCGGAGGCGCTGATCGCGCGCGTGGCCGAGGAGCACCGAGCCGACTACCGCGACTTCCTCATCGGTCACGACCACTTCCACTCGACCCACAGCGACGAGAATCGGCATTTCACCGACCTGATGTTCGAGCGACTGAACTCCGCCGGACACATCACGCGTCGCAGCGTCCGCCAGGCCTACGACGAGACGGCGGGGATGTTCCTGCCCGACCGTTACGTGCGCGGCACGTGCCCGACCTGCAGAACGCCGGACCAGTACGGCGACAGTTGCGAGGCCTGCGGCGCCACGTACACGCCGGCCGATCTGCTCGAGCCCAAGTCCACGATCTCGGGTACCCCGCCGGTGTGGCGCGAATCCGAGCATCTTTTCTTTGCCCTCGGACATTTCGACGCCATGCTGCGCGAGTGGGTGACGAGCGGTTCGCTGCAACCGGCTGTGCGCGCCAAGCTTGATGAGTGGTTCGCAGCCGGACTGCAGGACTGGGACATCTCGCGCGATGCGCCGTATTTCGGGTTCGGCATCCCGGGTCATCCGGGCAAGTATTTCTACGTCTGGTTCGATGCGCCAATCGGCTATCTCGGCAGCTTCAAGGCGCTCTGCGCCCGACGCGGACTCGACATGGACCACTACCTGAAGTCGGACTCACCGACTGAGTTGCACCACTTCATCGGCAAGGACATCAGCTACTTCCACACGCTGTTCTGGCCGGCCGTGCTGCATGGGTCGGGGTTCCGCCGCCCGACCGCTGTACACGTACACGGGTTTCTGACCATCAACGGCCAGAAGATGTCGAAGTCGAGGGGCACGTTCATCACCGCGCGCCGCTACCTCGAGCATCTGCCCGCTGAGCCACTGCGCTACTACTTTGCCGCCAAACTCGGCGCCGGCGTCGACGACATCGATCTGTCGCTCGAGGATTTCACGGCCCGCGTCAACTCTGATCTCGTCGGCAAGCTCGTCAACATCGCTAGTCGCTGCGCAGGCTTCGTCGCCCGCTCGGGCGGTCGCCTCGCGACTGACCTACCCGAACCTGAGCTGCATGCGGAGTTTGCCGCTGCGGCGCCGCGGATCGCCGCGCTCTACGAAGCGCGCGATTACTCCCAGGCGATGCGCGAGATCATGCTGTTGGCCGATCGTGCGAACCAGTACGTTGATGCCCGCAAGCCTTGGGCGCTCGCGCGCGATCCGCAGCAAGCGCAGGCAGCGCTGGCCGTGGCGACACAAGGGATCAACCTGTTCCGCGTGCTGATGTTGTATCTGGCGCCCGTGTTGCCGCAGATGGCCTGCAAGGCCGCGGCGTTCCTCGGCACACCGCTCGCGCGTTGGAGCGAGGCCGACACGCCTCTGCTCGGCACTGAGTTGGCCGCCTACGAGCCGCTCGCCACTCGGCTTGAGCCCAAGGCCGTTGCTGCGCTTGTGGCACAGCCCGACACGACCGCTGCGACGGCGCCCGCCA
>CAISHQ010000058.1 GCA_903885195.1 uncultured Pseudomonadota bacterium
TACTGCCCGACGACCTGTCCGAGGTCGTAGCGTGAATCGATACGGGTGTCATCGGCGAAGCTGAGGCCGCCCGCGCGACGGGTGTCGAGTGCATAGAAACCATGGTCGAGATCAACGAACCGTCGCTTGCCGTCGCTGTTGTTGGCAAACTCGGTATCGACTGACCACCACGTATTGCCAAGCTGCCGATCGCGGTAGACGATTTGATCGGTACTTCGATCGACGCCGTCGCGTCGCGACAGGCCGAGTTGCGCACCGGTGCCTAGGACATTCAGATCCTCAATCTCGAAACCGGAAGAGTTCTCTCCCCCCTTGCGGCTGAAGGAGATACCCGGATTCAAGGTCCAGACGTCGCGGGTGGTGACTTCGAGGTCAACTTTGCCGTTCTGCACGGCAATCGGCGTGATCCACGCCTCACGCAGGTAGCGGGTCTTGCGCAGTAGTCGTTCCGTCTCGCGTAACAGTCGGGGGTCGTAGGTCTGTCCGCTCTCGAACAACAATTGCCGTTCGATGGTTTTGGTTCGCGTGTTGATATGCAGGGTGTTGGCCCAGCGAAAGAGCCAGGTGTTTTCCTCGGGGATGGCGGTATCGAAGATATCGAGAGGGGTGATGCTGATCTCGCCGACAACGCTGCCGGAACTTTGCAGGATGGCGTCGTCCGGCAAGTTTTCCGGTCGCTTCGGGCCGTCAGAGGAGCTACGAGCGCCGAGTCCGCGGAGGAGGGCGCGCGAGTCCGCGGACGACTCGTCGCCCTCGGTGGCGATGGTAGCGATCGGTGCGGGTGGCTCCGCCGCCGCACGCGCTCGCGGGGCGTGTGGCAGTAGGGCGACGACGAATAACGCCGATGCAAGAAGCGGGCGAACAATGGGTGACTCAATCAAGAGCCAGCAACTCCAGTTCGTGTCCATCCGGATCTGCGATCAAGGCGATCCGTCGGCCGCCGGGGCGCAGAGCGCGGGGCGTTTGATGCACCGGCACACCGAGCTCAGAGAGGTTCGCCACGAACGTATCGATGTCGTGAACCCCGATGCCGAGGTGCCCGTCCGTGCTGACCGCGCCAACGGGCAGGGCGGGCTCGTGCCACAGCTCGAGCTGCATGCCTCGCCCATCGTCCTCTGCCGCCGCGAGAAAGACCAGCGTCCGCGAGATCTCCGGAAAGGCGATGCGCCGTTGCTCGCGTAACCCGAAGTGTCTTGAGTAGAACGCGAGCGATCGTTCCAGATCGCTCACCCGCAACATGGCGTGTAGCAGCCGCGGTGCGTCAGAGGACATTGAGCACCTTGCCAGGGTTGAGGATGCCGTTGGGATCGAGCGTCTTCTTGATCGCGCGCATGAGCCCGAGTTCCACGTCCGACGAGTAGCGCTCGAGCTCGGCGAGCTTCGCTTGGCCGATGCCATGCTCAGCGCTGAAACTGCCTCCCTCGTCCCGGACGAGATCGTGGATGACACGACGGATCTCATCGCGCCGTGTGACGAGCGCGCCTGAGGACAGGCCGCGACGTTCACTGAGATTGAAGTGCAGATTGCCATCCCCGACGTGACCGTAGCAGACGAGAAACCCCTCCGGAACGTGGGCCTTGAGCCAGGCGGAGGCGCGGCTTACGAAGATCGGCAGTCGATCGATCGGCAGTGCGACATCGTGCTTGAGACTCGCCCCTTCCTGGCGCTGGCTGTGCGGGATGTTTTCGCGCAGATGCCAGAAGTCGCGCCGGTCGCGCTCGCTCTGGGCGAGCACCGCATCGGTGACGAGTTCGTTCTCCACGGACGCGGACAGCGCCTGCTCGAGTCGTTCCGTCAACGCCTCGCCCGGACGCGCGCTTGTCAGTTCGCAGAGCACGAACCAGGGCGAGCCGCCCGGCAATGGCGCGCGGGCCCCCGGAACATGTCGCGTCACCAGTTCGAGCGCGACGGCGGGGATCAACTCGAATGAGCTCACCTGATCGCCGCTGGCCTGGCGAAGGTGTGCGAGTAATCGTACGGCCCGTTCGGGGTCGGGGACGGCGACGAAGGCCGTTGCACTGGCCCGGGGTGCCGGAAATATTTTGAGGCTCGCTGCCGTGATGACACCGAGCGTGCCTTCGGCGCCAATGAAAAGCTGGCGCAGATCGTAGCCCGTATTGTCCTTGCGCAGTGCCGTCAGTGAGGAGAGCACACGGCCATCGGCTAACACCACCTCGAGTCCGAGCGTAAGCTCACGCATCATGCCGTAACGCAGCACGTTGACGCCGCCCGCATTGGTCGAGAGGTTGCCGCCGATCTGACAGCTGCCCTCGGCGCCGAGCGACAACGGAAAAAAACGCTCGGCCGCTGCCGCCGCACGCTGCACGTCGGCGAGGATGCAGCCGGCTTCGACGACCATCGAATAATTCGCCGGGTCGATGCTGCGTATGGCGTTGAGTCGACGCAGCGACAGCACAACCTGTGTGCCCGACGCGTCAGGCGTTGCCGCACCGCAGTAGCCGGTATTGCCGCCCTGCGGCACGACCGCGACGCGCAGCGCGTTGCAGAGCTTGAGCAGCCGGGCCACATCCTCGGTGCTGCGGGGCAGGGCGATGCACAGCGCGCGGCCACGGTACGAGCGCAGTTGATCGACGTTGGCTGCCTCGAGTGCGGAAGGTTCGGTGATGATGCAGTCCGCCCCGAGCAGCGTGGTCAGATGCTGCAACGGCGTTTGGGCGCCGCCCTGCATCATGCGCGAGCCAGCGAGGGCAGGCGGCAGTCGGGTTTGGTGAGCAGCAATTGCACATCGCCCAATTGCCGCTCTGCGAAGCCGCCCTCGCAGTAGCACAGGTAGTACTCCCACATGCGCACGAAACTGTCGGGGTAGCCGAGTGCCTTGACCCGCGGCAACTGAGCGAAGAAATTCACTCGCCACTCGCGCAGCGTGCGCGCGTAGTGTGGTCCGATGTCCTCGAGGTGAAAGATTTTCAGGTCCGTGGCTCGGGTCAGCGAGCGGGCGACGCATTCGACACTCGGGATGAAGCTGCCGGGGAAAATGAACCGCTGGATGAAATCGACGGATTTGCGGGCCTGCTCGTAGAACTGATCCTGGATGGTGATGGCCTGCAGCAGCATGGCACCGTGGGGCTCGAGCAGGTTCGAACACTTGCGTAGATAGGTATCGAGGTAATCTGCGCCAACGGCTTCGATCATCTCGATGGACATGGCCTTGTCGAATCGGCCTTTGAGGTCCCGGTAGTCCTCGAGCAGCAGCGTGATGCGATCGCCGAGCCCAAGCTCTGCGATCTTCTCGCGCGTGTAGGCATGTTGCTCGCTCGAGATCGTCGTGGTCGTCACGTGGCAGCCGTAGTGCTTCGCTGCATGGATGGCGAGGCCTCCCCAACCGGTGCCGATCTCTACCACCCGATCGCCCGGCTTGAGGTCAAGCTTGCGGCACACGGCATCGAACTTGGCGAGCGAGGCGGCTTCGAGGGTATTGGCGCCTTCGCCAAAGATCCCGCAGGAGTACGCCATGGTCGGATCGAGCATCAGCGAATACAGCTCGTTGCCGAGATCGTAGTGCGCCGAAATGTTGCGCGCGCTGCCTTGGCGACTGTTGCGATTGAAAAAGTGGAACGCCTTGAGCAGCGGGCGCGACAGCAGTGACCACTGACTGTCGACGTCGTTCATCATGTGTCGATTGGCGACGAACAATCGCACGAGGCCTGTGAGGTCGTCGCAGCGCCACAGTCCACGCATGTAGGCTTCGCCCGCACCGACCGTGCCACCGAAGGCCGTATCGGCGTAGAGCTGCGGATGATCGACCTGCAGCGTCACCGTCACATCGAGTCGTGGCGTGCGACGACCGAAACGATGCCGCTGGCCGTTCCACTCCTCGATCACGAGCTCCCCGTCGCGCATCGTCGCAAGGCGCGCGAGCAGCAGGCGGCGGCCGAGCTCGGGAAGCAGGCCGGGGTTATCGGCCGGCGCGAGGCGCCCTTCGGCGCGCGGCGGGTCGATTGGAATGATGGAATCGCGACGGCTGTTCATGGGGGATGGGCAAAGAAGGGTGTACGTTTGAGAAGCAGGCGCAGCGCCTGCCAGTAGATCATGGCGCTGACCTTGACGGTGACCAGCGGAAACCCCAGCAGCGCCCGCGTGAGAGAACCGTGGGTGATCGGTTCGCGACGCAGGGTCAGGGTGGCATCAAACTGTGAGGCGCCGTCCCGCCAGTTTTCCATGTGGACCTGGAGCGTTTCGGCGGGCGAGGAAAATCGCCAGTCGTAGCGCATGTCCATGGGCAGGAACGGCGAAACGTGGAAGGCCTTGTCGAACTGCCAGCGCATCACCTGCTGCCCCACGCGCTCGGCATCGGCCACGCGCAGCACGTAGGCATGCCGTTCGTCCCAAGGGGTGTTGGTGATCTCCGCAACGATGCTCTCCAGCCGCTCGCCCGCGGCATCGAAGACATAGTAAAAGCTGACCGGGTTGAAGTTGTAACCGAAGTAGCGGATGTGGGTCAGCAGGCGGATAGGGCCCGTGGGTCGGGTACCCGTGATCTCTGCCACCCGATCGCGGACCGCGGTATCGAGTGGCACTGACGGATCGCCGAGAAAATCTGCGCGCCGGAACCAGGCGAGGGCGGGGCGACGGGCCGACCACAGCCAGAACCGATCGAATAGCTGAGGCAGCTCGGCGAGGTCGACGTAGACAAAAAACAGCCGGTAACGGAACGCATTACGACGCGGTCCGAAGCGGCGATGACGGATGAGCCCGGTGTAGAGGCAGCTGGCGGTCATGAACCGCCGGATTCTCGCAGACTCCGCTGCGCGGGCTCCAGCACCGGCGCTGCCGGTGGGACGCCCCCGGTCAGACGCGCCAGATCCTGTAAGGCCCACAGGCCGCTGACCACACCATCTTCGTGGAAGCCATAGCGCCAGTAGGCGCCGCAGTACACGCTGCGCCGATGGCCGCTGATCAGGCCGCGTTGGGCCTGCGCGGCTACGGCTTGCGGCGTGTAGACCGGATGATGATAGGTGTAGCGCCCTAAAACTTTGGCAGGATCAATGTCGGCGCTGCGGTTCAGGGTGACGAGAAAGCGCACGGGCGCCTCGAGACTCTGCAGCACGTTCATGTCGTAGGTCAGCGCGACCCGCTCCGTATCCGGGTCGAGCAGATGGTAGTTCCAGGCGGCCCGCGCGAGGCGGGTTCGCGGCAGCACGCGTGCGTCGGTGTGCAGTACGGCATCGTTGGCCTGGTACGGGAACGCCCCCAGGATCTGTCGCTCCGCTTCACTCGCATCGGCGAGCATGCCGAGTGCCTGGTCGCTGTGACAGGCGAACACCACGTGATCGAATCGATCCACATGGCCATCACCGCTCACGACGCTTACGCCATCAGTCTCCCGCCGAACTTCCCGCACCGGTTGGCGCAGGCGCAGGCTGCCTTTGAACTGCGACTGCCATCGGCGCACGTATTCACGCGAGCCGCCCGAGACGGTGCGCCACGTCGGCCGGTCGTCGACGTTGAGGAAGCCGTGACGATCGAAGAAATCGACGAAGAATCGAGCCGGAAACTCCAGCATGCCGCGTCCCGTCGCCGACCAGATCGCCCGGCCCATCGGAATGATGTAGCGCTCGATGAAAACGTTCGAGTAGCGCTCGCGCTGCAGATACTCGCCGAGCGTGAGCGCCTGCAGCGCAGCGGCCTCGCCTGGATCGCTGGGAGTGCGCAGCAGTTGGCGGGCTCGCGTATTGAACCGAAGGATATCGGCGATCATGCCGAGGAAACGCGGGTTGAAGACGTTGCGCCGCTGCGCGAAAAGCGAATTGATCGAAGTGCCGTTGTACTCGAGGCCACTGCGCTCGCAGCGCAGCGAGAAACTCATGTTCGACCATTGCCAGGTGGCGCCAAGCTCGCCGAGCAGGGCGATGAAATTCGGGTAAGTCCAGTCGTTGAATACGATGAAGCCGGTATCGACGGCGTAACGTTGGCCCGCCCATTCGACATCAACGGTGGCGGTATGTCCGCCTGCATAGTCGTTGGCCTCGTAGAGCACCACATCGTGCTCGCGCTGCGTATGCCAGGCCACCGTGAGGCCCGCAACGCCGCTGCCGACGATGGCAATGCGGCTCATGTCAGTGACTGCGGACGATTCGCCGGGCGGAGTGGTCGCGCACCGAGGTCGGGACCGGCTTCAGGTCCCAGATGATGCCGAGCCACGACATGACCTTGAGGATGTAATAGGTGATGTCGATTTCCCACCAGTAGAACCCTTGTCGAGTCGAGCTCGGGAAATGGTGGTGGTTGTTGTGCCAACCCTCGCCGAGCGTCACGAGCGCGAGCAGCCAGTTGTTGCGACTGGTATCACCGGTCTTGTAGCGCTGGCGACCGAACACGTGCGAGAGCGAGTTGATGGTGTAGGTGCCGTGATAGCACGCCACGGTCGAAATGAAAAAACCCCAGATCAGCATCTGCCCCGCGCTCGTGCCGAGATCCGGTGCGAAACGATCGAGGATTGCGCCGAGCCCGAACATGCCGACGGCGAACAGCACCGGCACGACGATATCGAATCGATCGAGCCACTGCAGTTCCGGGAATTGCAGTAGGTCGCGTACGCGGCGCAGGTCCGGACGGAAGCCGCGTGCCGTCAGAAACCACCCCATGTGTGAGCGTACGAAGCCGTGCTGCGCGGGTGAATGCACGTCTTCGGGTTTGTCGGAGTAGGCGTGGTGGTGCCGATGATGCGCGGCCCACCAGACCGGACCGCGTTGCACGGCGGTTGCGCCGATCACGCCAAAGATAAACTGGCCGACGCGCGAGGTCTTGAAGGAGCGATGCGAGAAATACCGGTGGTAAAACCCGGTGATGGCGAACATGCGCACGAAGTAGGCAAGCACCGCGACGAGCACGGCCACGGGACTCCAGCCGACCCAGATGACCGCGAGACAGGCCAAGTGCATGCCGATGAAGGGCAGAATCCGCGCCCACTCAACTTTATCTGGGATCTCGGGTAACGCCGAGCCGTCAGCCGGGGCGACCAGCGGTCCGGTGTCGAACCAGTTCACGAAGCCTCGCCACCAGCGTCGCAGCAATGATTCGTCGGAGCTCTGGAGAGATTGCTGCATCGTCGGTGTGGCTGCTGGAGGTAGAGTGTCGCGGCGCGGTGGCTTACGCCACCGCGCCGCGCGTCTTCTAGGAAGCGACGAGTGTCGTCGGCTTAGCTGAGGCCATGCTGGCGCTTGAGGGCATCGATGCGCGCATCGAGCGGCGGATGGCTCATGAACAACCGCTTAAGGCCGGTCGGCGTGCCGGCGCTGATGCCGAACGCCGCCATCTGCTCAGGCAGACCCTCGGGCTGATGCGCACGCTTGAGCGCTTCGAGCGCGCCCACCATCGCCGCAGGGCTCGCCAGCAGCGCGCCGGCCGCATCGGCACGGAACTCACGCTTGCGCGAGAACCAGGAGACGATGATGCTCGCCAGGATGCCAAGCAGCAGCTCGGCGACCAGCACGACGCCGAAGTAGGCGATGCCGCCGCCGTTCTCGTTCTTGAAGATCACCTTGTCGACGAAGTTGCCGATGATGCGCGCAAGGAAAATCACGAACGTATTGACCACGCCCTGGATCAGCGTGAGCGTCACCATGTCGCCATTGGCGACGTGGCCGATCTCGTGACCGAGCACGGCTTCGACTTCTTCCTTGCGCATGCGCTGCAGCAGGCCCGTGCTTACTGCAACCAGCGCCTTGTTCTTGTTGGCGCCCGTGGCAAAGGCGTTCGGTTCAGGCGAATCGAAGATGCCGACCTCGGGCATGCCGATGCCAGCTTCCTGCGCCTGCACACGCACGGTATCGACGATCCAGCGCTCCACGTTGTCGCGCGGCTGGTCGATGATGCGCACGCCCATCATGCGTTTCGCGCTCCACTTCGAGATCAGCAGCGAAATGATCGCGCCGCCGAAACCGAATACTGCGGCGAACACCAGCAGCCCGTAGGCACTGCCGCCCTGCGCAGCGATGTACTGGTCGATGCCGAGGATGCGCATGACGATCGACAGCACGAACACCACGGCGAGGTTGGTGACGAGGAAGAGCAGAATACGTTTCATGGCGGGTCGTAGACTCCTGTTGGGTGACGGGCCAGCCGAGCCCGGCTGATGATTGGACTCATTCCAGCTGGGTCAGTTCGGCGGTGGATACAAATTTATCCGGGTCTCATCCATACCGCCAGAGGTGGGGTCGGATCTTTCAAATTCAATGCCTTAGAGCTCCCCCAGGGGGTCAGCCTATGGCGACTCCCAGCAAGCGCCCGACGAACCATGAGAGCAGGCCCGCCCCGCCGCCGATCAGTACCATCCGGGCGGCGCCGCTCCAGGCACCCCGGCCGGTGAACAGGCTGATGGCAAGGCCCACGACCGCGAGGGCGAGCAGCGTGATCCCCACCGTCCAACTGATCGTGACCGTGGCCGACCACTGCAGCGATGGGCCAGCGAGAAACGGCAACAGCGGCAGGATGGCCCCGCCCGAGAAGGCAAGAAACGAGGCGCTGGCGGCGCCCAGAGGGGAGCCGAGGTCGTCCGGGTTGAGCCCAAGTTCCTCGCGCGCCAGCACGTCCAGGGCCTGTTCGGGACGGGTGACGAGCGCGCGGGTCATCTCGCGCGCCCTGTCGAGATCCATGCCGCGGGCAGCGTAAATCAAGGCCAATTCCTCAGCCTCTTCCTCGGGGTATTCGTCGAGCTCTTCTTTTTCGAGCGCGATCTGATACTCGTACATGTCACGCTGCGAGCGCACCGACACGTACTCTCCGGCCGCCATCGATAGCGCACCAGCCAGCAAACCTGCGACCCCGGTCATCAACACCATGCGCGGTTCTGCGCCGGCGCCGGCTACGCCCATGACCAGGGCTGCGTTGGACACCAGCCCGTCATTGACGCCGAAGACGCCCGCTCGCAGGTTGCCGCCGGAGACGCCGCGATGGCGCTGGCCGACCTCGCTGACCGAGGTGGGCATGAGGTGGCCCGGGGCCGCGGGCGCCGTGTAGGCCGAGACACCCCGCAATTTCATGGCGGCGAGGAGCGCGCGCGAGTTGCGTGGTCCAAACCGTGCCACGAGGGAGGCGACGATGCGGGCACGCAAGGCTGGCGAGAAGCGGTAATCGCGGTCGGGCTGCAGCGCCTGCCACTTCAGGGCCTGCTCCTCGGCGGCGGCGCCCAGTTGGCTGAACATGCGGCGCTTGACCGGATCAGGTTCGCACGCGGCGACCTTGGAGTACAGCCAGGCCGATTCCTTCTCGTGGTACCAACTGTCGAGCGAGTCGCTCACGGACGCGGATTAGCGTTCACGGCCGTCATCGCCGTCTTCGTCTTCCCAGTCATCCTCTTCTTCGTCTTCGTCGTCCCAGTCGTCGTCGTCTTCGTCGTCGAGCTCCTCGTCCTCCTCGTCTTCGTCCTCATCTTCGTCTTCTGACCAGCCCTCGGGCTCGGCGATGAGTTCGAGGTCGAGCTCGTGCCACTCCTCGATGTCGAGTTCGTCGATTTCGCCATCGAGATATTCGATCTCGATGAGTTCGGCATCTTCGTCGACAGACAGGACGCGAAAAGTCTCCTCGTCGTCGACGTTTTCGTACCATTGGCCCTTGACGGGTTCATTGTCTCTGCTCACGGCGCTCACCTCGATGCGGCGTTGGTCGAATCCGCAGCGGATTTTACTGCGACTCTGATCTATAGTGCCAACGAAGTGGACAGCGGCTGATGCCCGGCAAGACTCCCAATACTCCGACCCCCAACCCCCTGCAGCGTGCGCGTCGCGTCGTCATCAAGGTGGGTTCGGCACTGCTCGTCGACGCGGCGAGCGGGCGGCTGAACCGTGCCTGGCTCGAGACGCTCGTGGCCGACGTCGTGCGCCTGCACCGACAGGGCAAGGAAGTGGTGCTGGTGTCCTCGGGTGCAATCGCCCTTGGCCGACGCCATCTAGGCCTACCGAAGGGCCCGTTGCGGCTCGAGGAGAGCCAAGCCGCCGCTGCGGTGGGACAGATTCGACTCGCACACGCTTATAAGGAGTTACTCGAGCAGTGGGACCTGCAGGTTGCGCAGGTGCTGCTGACGCTCGAGGACAGCGAGCAGCGCCAGCGCTACCTCAACGCGCGCGCGACCCTGAGTGCCTTGCTCGCGCGGGGTGCTGTGCCCGTGATCAACGAGAACGATACCGTGGCGACGGCCGAGATCCGCTACGGCGACAACGATCGACTCGCCGCGCGCGTCGCGCAGATGATCAGCGCCGATTGCGTGATCCTGCTCTCCGACATCGACGGCCTCTATACGGCTGACCCGCACCGCGACCCGAACGCGGAGTTCATCCCTCTGGTGCGCGAGATCACGCCAGAGATCGAGGCGATGGGCGGCGAGTCCGCCTCGGACATGGGTCGCGGCGGCATGACGACGAAGATCATCGCGGCGCGCATCGCGGTGGCTGCGGGGTGCCATTTCTGCATCGCGGCAGGTGCTCCGCGTCATCCGGTACGACGCATCGAACAAGGTGGACGCAGCACTTGGTTTCGACCGTCGGCTTCGCCCGTGGCGGCGCGCAAGCAATGGATTGCGGGCACGCTGAAGCCCGCCGGCGTGCTGCGGGTCGACGATGGGGCGGCGCGTGCCTTGAGTGCCGGCAAGAGTCTGCTGCCGGCCGGCGTCACGGCGGTGCAGGGCCGCTTCGAACGCGGCGATACCGTGAGCGTGCAGAGCGCCGACGGGCGTGAACTGGCACGCGGCATCGTCGCCTACTCCGACAGCGATGCGCTGCGCATCATCGGTCGACGCAGCGAGGAGATTCCCGCCTTGCTGGGTTTCGCGGGGCGTGACGAACTCATCCATCGCGATGATTTGGTGCTGTCATGAGCCCAGCCGCGAGCGCAATCGCCGACAACGAACTCCAAGGGCTCATGCGCCGCTTCGGTGAGCAGGCAGTGGCTGCGCAGGCGACACTGGCGCGCAGCACGAGCGCCTCGCGGGATGCGGCACTGCGTGAGGCGGCTCGCGCGGTGCGTCGGCAGACAGCCGACATTCTCGCAGCCAATGCCGAGGATATGGCCGACGGGGAACAGAAGGGCTTGTCGGCCGCGATGCTCGATCGGCTGCGTCTCGATGGCTCGCGGCTCGAAGCCATCGCGCGGGGCCTCGAGCAGATCGCCGATTTACCCGATCCGCTCGGCCGGGTGCTAGCCGAGTGGCGTCGCCCGAACGGCTTGCTGATCCGGCGCGTGGCCGTGCCGCTCGGTGTGATCGGCATCATCTACGAGAGTCGACCGAATGTGACGGCCGATGCGGGGGCGCTCTGTCTGAAATCGGGCAACGCCGTCATCCTGCGCGGCGGTTCGGAGAGCCTGCGCTCGAGTGCTGCGATCCATGCCGCACTCGCTGAAGGCTTGCGTGCGGCGAACTTGCCCGAGGGGGCGATCCAGCTCGTGCCTGTGGCGGATCGCGGGGCCGTCGGTTTGATGCTCTCCGGCATGACCGAGTTCATCGATGTACTCGTCCCGCGCGGTGGCAAGGGCCTCGTCGCCCGCGTGCAGCAGGAGGCTCGGGTGCCGGTGATCGGTCACCTCGATGGCAATTGCCACGTCTACGTCGATCGTGCAGCGGACTTGTCGATGGCGATGGCCATCGTGCTGAACTCCAAGCTGCGGCGCACCGGCGTCTGCGGCGCTGCCGAGACGCTGCTCGTCGATCGCGAGGCGCCGGCGGGTCATCTTGCGGCCCTGGTCCACGCGCTGCTCGATGCCGGCTGCGAAGTACGCGGTGATGACAGCGTACAGGCCGTCGATGCGCGCGTACGGGCCGCGTGCGAGGCCGACTGGGGCACCGAATTCCTCGACGCTATCATCGCGGTGCGCGTCGTGGACGGGGTGGAGCAGGCCATCGCGCATATCGCCCGTTATGGTTCAGGTCACACCGAGTCCATCGTCACGCAGGATGCGGCGACGGCGCGGCTATTTCTCGAGCGTGTCGACAGTGCCATCGTGTTGCACAACGCCTCGACACAGTTCGCCGATGGCGGCGAGTTCGGCATGGGTGCAGAGATCGGCATTTCCACGGATCGCTTCCACGCGCGCGGCCCCGTCGGCGTCGAGCAACTGACGAGTTACAAATACGTACTCGAGGGTTCGGGGCAGATCAGGCCCTAGGCCGAAGCCGAGGGATTGCTGAGCCCGGTCAGCGGGACACCGGTTCGCGGCGCAGGCGCTCGGCGCCACCACGCAGCGAATAGGCCTGCTGCAGGCCTCTCTCGCGCAACGCCCGTGTGGTGTTCAGGCTGCGTCCACCACGGGCGCACACCAGCAGATACTGTCCCTCTGCGGGCAGGTTGCGACCTTCGAGCAACTCCTGCATCGGGATGTGACTGACGCGCCCGTTCGGCAGTGGCGCGCTTTCGAGCTCGTGTGGCTCGCGAATGTCGATCACGTGGAAACCCGCGGCGAGCGCACTGTCGAGCGTTTCAAAGTCGACCTCGAGAGCCGAGCTCGAGCGTGCCGCTGCGAGACCCGCCACCGAACGGGTGCAGGTACCGATGCACTCTGCAGCCCTTCGCGCTTTGACGCGGGTCGTGGTCAGATCGAGAAGATTGACGATCAGCAGTTCATCGCCGAGTCGGGCGGGCAGGTCGAGCAGGACCTTGAGCACCTCGAGCGCCTGCAGGCTGCCGAGCACACCGGGCACCGGTCCGAGTACGCCTGCCTCGGCGCAATTGGCGACTACACCCTCCTGCGTCGCCTGAGGCCAGAGGCAGCGTAGACAGGCCGAGCCACGCCTGGGATCGATGAGCTGTAACTGACCTTCGAATTGATGCACGCTCGCGAGCACCAGCGGTATGCCGAGACTGTGAGCGATGTCGTTGAGCAGGAACTTGCTCGCGAAATTGTCGGTGCAGTCGACGATCACGTCGCAGCCGGCGAGCAGTTGAGTGGCGTTCATCGCATCGAGTCGCAGGGTTTCCGCGCGCACCTTCACCTCGGGGTTCAGGGCGACAACGCGGGATGCTGCCAGCGTCGCTTTGGGGTTGCCGCAGTCGGCGAGTGAATACCAAGTCTGACGGTGCAGGTTGGACGCTTCGAGTCGATCACCGTCGATGACGACGATCTCACCGACGCCTGCGCCCGCTAGGTATTGCAGCACCGGCACGCCGAGACCACCCGCACCGATGACGCCTACGGTGCTGGCGCGCAGTCGTGCCTGCCCGGCCTCACCAACCTCGCGCAGCCGCATCTGTCGCGAATAGTCAGGTTGCGGCGCCGCGAGATGCGCATGCGGCGCGTGGTCATGGCCATGATCATGATCGTGGCCATGATGGTGGTGATGCTCGTGTGCATGCTCATGGTCATGCTGATGCGCAGGCGCGGCGGCGCAACGCTCGCAATTGACCCAGCCCGTCTCCCCCGTGACGTAATGCTCCTTCTTCCAGATTGGTACGCGGTGCTTGACCTCGTCGATGATGTAGCGACACGCGCGGAACGCCTCGTCTCGGTGACGGGCGCTGACGCCCACCCACACGGCGATGTCACCGAGCGCGAGTGCACCCACGCGATGCACGCAGCGGGCATTGTCGACGCCGAACTTGGCGCAGGCCTCGGCGATGATCCGTTCACCCTCGCGCACGGCGAGTTCGGCGAAGGCTTCGTATTCGAGGCCCGTGACTTCACGGCCTTCGTTGTGGTTTCTGACCCAACCCTCGAAGGCGGCGTAGCCGCCGCAACGGGAATCCGCGAGGCTCGCCTGCAGGGCAGGCACACTCAATGGCTCAGTGCTGAAACTGAAGCGGGACAGACCCACACTCAGCCTCCTGCAACGGGCGGAATGAAGACGACGGTGTCGCCTTCGGAAAGTGGTTGCGTCCAGTCGCCGAACTCGGCGTTGATCGCGACCTTGAGCATTTCCTTCGGCAAGGTGAACGGATGGCGCGACGCGAGCTCCGCGTACAACTGCGCGGGCGTGCGTGCCGTGCTGCGTACGGATTCGATGCTGCAGCCTGCCTGCTCGCGCAGCAGGGCGAAATACTGCACCGTCACGGTACGTGGGGCGTTCAGGGTATCCGGCGACAGCGTTTCCATGGCTTGCCAATATTCCTGTGCCGAGTTGATGTTGTCGAGCGCCGTCGGTGAGAGCGGCTCGATCAGCATCGCCTCGTGGGTGATGAGGAACTTTCGCGGGCAACGTCCGCCCTGCGCCACAAAATGCGGCAGGACCTCGGCCGCAGCCGGTTCGTACACCGCGCAGAGCGGCTCGGGGAGCCCGTCGTGGCTCGAGCGGAAGGCGCTCGCCACGCGCGAGCGGTCGCGGTGGTCCAGCAGATGCACGAGACTGGCGCGATCGAGAAACGGCAGATCACAGGCCAGTACCAGCCAGGCGGCCTGCGGATGCTGCTGCTGCGCGGCGAGGATGCCATTGATGGGTCCGCCGGGTCCCTGCGCATCGACGATTTGCGGGTAGCCCTTGCGCAGCGGCTCTTCAATCTGGTCGGCGCGTACCGACACGTAACATCGATCCACCACACTCTCGAGCAATCCGAACGTCGTCGCCAGTTGCGAGCGTCCGTGATAGGCGAGTGCCGCCTTGTCGCGATGCATACGCGAACTGCGCCCGCCCGCGAGCACAAGTCCGCAGAGCTCGGGCTCGTTCATGCGCTGTGTCCGAAATCACGCTTGCCGCCGCGTTTGGCGAGCAGACGCACGCGTTCGATGACGATGTTGTGGGATAGCGCCTTGCACATGTCGTAAATCGTCAGGGCCGCGACCGAGGCCCCGGTCAGCGCTTCCATCTCCACTCCGGTGCGATGGGTCGTGCGCACGGAGCAGCGGATGACGATCGTTCCCGAAGCCTGTTGCACGATGTCGACTTCGCAGTGATCGATCGGCAGCGGATGACAGAACGGGATGAGTTCATGGGTGCGCTTGACGGCCTGCACGGCTGCGATTACCGCAGTGTCGAACACGGGGCCCTTTTTCGTCCTGTGACCGCTCGCGCGAAGCGCGTCTGCGACAGCGCGCGGCAGACGCACCCGAGCTTCGGCTGTCGCCTCGCGACGCGAGGTCGGTTTGTCGCCGACATCGACCATGGTGGGTCGATGCTGTGCATTGAGGTGCGTGAGTTTCGGTGTGCGGCGGCGTGTAGGCATCTCAACCCCCGACGTGGAACATCTCGACTTTTTGCGTGGCGTGCGGGCGCTGCTCGGCGCGCAGCTCGCTGTAGCGGTCGGTCCTCGCTCGCCACACTCCACCGAGTAGCTCCTGCAACTCGGCATCGCTTGCGCCGCTGCGCAGCGCGGCGCGCAGGTCAGTGCCTCGCGTAGCGAACAGGCAGGTGTACAGCGTGCCGTCCGATGACAACCGTGCACGTGAGCAATCGCCGCAAAATGGCTGCGTGACCGAGGAGATGAAGCCGATCTCGCCCTGACCGTCGAGATAGCGGTAACGCTCTGCCACTTCGCCTACGTAGTTGCGATCCACAGGTTCGATGGGCCACCGCTCGTGGATGCGGCGGGCGAGCTCCGCCGAGGACATCACGAGCTCCGGGCGCCAGTCGTTGCGATTACCGACATCCATGTACTCGATGAAGCGCACGATTACGCCGCTGCCGCGAAAGTGCTCGAGCAGTGAGAGCAGGGTGTGATCATTCACGCCGCGCTGCACGACGACGTTGATCTTGATGGGGGCAAGTCCGGCTCGTTGTGCCGCCTCGATGCCGGCGAGCACGTCGTCGACACCGCCGAAGCCACCGCTCATGCGGGAGAAGACCTCAGCATCGAGGCTGTCGAGACTTACGGTGATGCGCGCGAGCCCGGCCGCCTTGAGTTCCGTCGCGTACTTGCCGAGCAACACGCCATTGGTGGTCAGTGCCACATCATCGATGCCGCGCAGCGTACTCAGATCGCCGATCAAATCGACGAGATTCGGTCGCAGCAAGGGCTCGCCCCCGGTGATGCGCAACTTGCGCACGCCGAGTCCCGCAGCGAGCCGTGCCACTCGAACGATTTCCTCGAACGAGAGACGCTCGGCGGATTTGAGAAAGCGGTAGCCGTCGTGGAACGTGTGCTGCGGCATGCAGTACGGGCAGCGAAAGTTGCAGCGATCCATCACCGAAATGCGCAAATCCCGCATCGGCCGACCCAGCGTGTCGGTCGTGGTCGCATTCGTGCGCAGCGGCAGCAGCGTGTGTTCGCGTAGGGTCATGGTGGGAGCGCGCCTTACCAGCGGTGCAGTCGCGTGACGAACCCTTTCGGGTGGGTGTTGGGTCCTGGCGGCAGTTCGACAACGCCATCGGTGCCGACGAGCGCCGCGAAGTCGCCGGAGCCATTGGTCGGGCAGGGGTGCGCCCAACTACGGCCCCACTCGTCGATCTCAAGTCGCACCGGCACGAAGGTGGTCAGGTTGACCTTCACCTCGATGGGCGCAGCGATGGCGATTTTCTCCACCGCGCGCTGCGTCTCGCCCATCGCGGCGTATACGGCAGGAATCACGTAGCGCGCGAGGCAAACGAGGGTCGAGACCGGATTGCCGGGCAAGGCGAACACGGCGGTACCGGTCGGGCCGATGCCGAACCACATCGGTTTGCCGGGGCGTTGGGCGATCTTGTGGAACACTTCGCGAACGCCCAGCTTGGCGAGTGCGGCCGGCACCAGATCCAATTGGCCCATGGACACGCCGCCCGACAGAATCAGCACGTCGTGGGTGTCGAGATAAATGCGTAGCCGACGCTGCAACACCTCCATCTCGTCGGGGAGGTGATCGTCCGCAATACGCTGGAAGCCGCGTTTGCGCAGTGCCGTCACGATGCCGTAGGCGTTCGAGCGTCGGACCTGATGGTCCGCGATCGGTTCGCCCGGCTCGATGAGTTCGTTGCCGGTGGAGACCACGATGATGGTGGGCTGCGCGCTCACGCGGATGCGCGGCATGCCGGCCCCCGCAGCCACGGCGATCTCGGGTGCCCCGAGGCGCATTCCGGCCTGCAGCAGCAGCGTCCCCTGCGTGGTATCGCTGCCACGACGGTGAATGTTTTGTCCGCGGACGACCTTCAGGCCTTCAATCAGCGTCACCTGACCTTCGTCGCGCTGAAGCTGCTCGACTGGAACGATGGCGTCACAGCCCTGCGGGAGTACGGCGCCGGTCATTATTTCGATGGCGTGCTCGGCGCTCCGCAAGGTCAGCGGCGGATCGCCCGCTGCCTGCATGGCCTGAACGGCGAACGAGCGGCGCCCGCGAGACGTGGCGTCGCTGTCGAGGGCGATACCATCCATGGCCACCCGGTCGTACGGTGGCTGGTCGCGCTCGGCGTAGACGTTCTCGCGCAGCACCGCACCCGTGCACTGCACCAGCGGCAGGGACTCAATGGGCAGGCACGTGAGCTGTTCGCCGATCAGTCGATCGGCTTCACTGGGCGAGATCATGCCGGAAAGTGTATCCCGGCCGACCGGAGAGGTAACCCGCCCTGCGGCGGGTTGCCGTTATTTCTTCGCGTTCTTTTCGCGCCAGACGCGGATCTGCGCGTTGAGCTTGTCAGCCCAGCCTTGCGAATCATCGACTGCCGCGTTTTGCTTCTGGGCGAGAATCTTCATCCGCTCACTCTTCTGCTCTTCGGTCAGCGTCGGATTGGCGGCCAAAGCCTCGTTGTTTTCGGTCTCGAGGCAGCCCTGATAGGCGGTGATCGCCGCATCGAACGCCTTGACGGCCTTTTGGCTGGCCAGCATCTGCTCCAGCGTGGCGCTGTTGCCATCCGGGACGTTGTCCGGTGCCTTCGGATACGAGCAGGCCGCGTAACTCGGCACGGCAACGAATGCGGCAACAAGAGCCAGGGAAAACACGGTCTTCATGTCGAGAGCCCCTCGTGAAATGATGCGGCGACCATTCGCCGGCTCGTCGTATCTTAAGTGGCCGCCGCTTCCGGTGCTAGACTGCCGCCCACGCGCCCGTAGCTCAGTTGGATAGAGCATCAGGCTTCGAACCTGAGGGTCGGGAGTTCGAATCTCTCCGGGCGCGCCACCTCGATGGCCGTCCGATCGGGTATCGTCGCCACATGAATCGATGGCACAGGGCTGTTTGGCTGGTGGCATGGGTGCTGGCGGCGTTGCCGACCTCGCACGCTGCCGAACGGGTATTGCACCGCGTCGGCACGGATGACCCCTCCACCATTGATCCGCACAAGGCTTCCTTTCCCGGGGAGCAGTTGATCATCGTCGATCTGTTCATGAGCCTGACGACCGTCGGCATGAACGGGCGACCAATGCCGGGGGCCGCCGAGTCCTGGACGGTGAGCCCGGATGGGCGCGTCTACACCTTCACGCTGCGGGCCAATTCCCGCTGGTCGGACGGCAAACCGATGACCGCCGAAGATTGGGTGTGGTCCTTCCGTCGCATGCTGGATCCGAAGACGGCTTACCCGTTGGCCTCTCGGTTATTCCCGATCCGCAATGCCCGCGAAGTGGCGATGGGCCGTCAACCGGCGAGCGCCTTGGGCGTCCGCGCGGTCGATGCCCGCACCCTGCGCATGGAACTCGAGAATCCGACGCCGTATCTCACGGATGTGATGATGACGGCGGCGATGCCGGTGCCGCGACACGTGATCGAGAAACACGGCGCCGCCTGGTTGCGGCCGGAGAACTTCGTCAGCAACGGGCCGTTTGTGCTCGATGAGTGGCGACCGAACGGCCATGTGCGACTGCGACGTAATCCGCACTTCTGGGGAGCAGATCGCGTCAAGCTCGATGCGGTGTATCACTATCCGCTCGGCAACCCAGCTACCGTGCTGCGCCGCTTCGAGGCGGGCGAGCTTGATCTGCTCATGGTCGTTCCACCGGAACGACTCGAGGAAATGCGTAAGGCCGGCAACAAGTCGGTGCGTATCGCGCGCGGCATCGCCAATGAGGTCATCGTGTTCAACACGCGCAGCGGGCCGACGGCCGATGTGCGCGTGCGCCGCGCCTTGTCCATGCTCATCGAGCGCGAGGTCCTTGCGCGTAATGTCATCGGATTCCCCGGCGTCGAGGCCTACTCGCTGGTGGCGCCCGGCGTACTCAATTACGGCGAGGCGGCTAAACCCGACTTCGCAGCCTGGAGCGCGGAGCGCCGTCTGACCGAGGCGCGCCGTTTGCTGGCGGCTGCTGGGTACGGTGCGGCGAAACCACTGCGCTTGCGGCTCGGGTTCCCGAGCACCGAACTCAATCGCAAGGTGGCGGTGGCCGTGGCCGCCATGTGGGGCCGAGCGGGTGTGCGTGCGGAGTTGCAACAGAAGGAATCCAAGGCGCTCGTCACGGAGGTGGGTTCGGGCAACTTCGATGCGGTGCGGGCGATCTGGGTCGCCTCGGCCAGCGATCCGTACTCGTACCTGGAGCGGCTGTTGTCGACGGGTACGGCGCTCGGCATGAATACCTCCGGCTACGTCAATGCTCGGTTCGACTCGAAGCTCGAGCAGGCGGCACGGGAGACGGATGTCGCGCGGCGCGCAGCGATCCTGCGCGAGGCGGAGGCGATTGCACTCGCCGAGCAGCCTGTGGCGCCGGTGTACTACATTGTCGGTCGGCGGCTCGTCGCGCCGCGGGTGCGCGGTTTCAGCGACAATCCGCGCGGCTTGTATCCAAGTTGGTTGCTGAGCGTGCAATGACACAAGACGTCTACGTACCGACGCGCGAGGAGCGCGTCCGACAGGACTTCGTGCTGGGCCTGAAGTTGCTGGCGAACGGTGCCGTGCAGCGGCGAGTTCGCGCGGAGTATCGCGAACGCGTGCTGCCGCAGCTCACGCAGGAGCAGGGGGCGGCGCCGACCGAGCGGCGGCAGGTCGCTCCGGCGCTGCTGCGCACGGAGGCGTATCGCACCTGGGCGGTGCTCACCCATCACTCGCAGTCGATGATGTGGGATGCCGTCGAGCGAACCACGCAGCGCGTGCTGTCCTCCGCTGAGCGTCGTTACGCGGCGCTTCGAGCGCAGCCCGAGCAGCGTCGTGGCAGCCTGCAGCTCGATTCGACGCTGGCTGTACCACCGCCGATTGGCAACACCGAAATACACCGGCAACCCGGGGGGTACACCGGCCGCGCCGAGATCGAGGACGTCTCGCCGGGCTTGCGTTACATCGGCGCCTCGCTCATTTACGGTGCCGGTAAGGGACAGGAGCATGCGACGGGTGATGCGCGTGCCAACCTGCTGCTGTACGAGTTGCGTCGTCGCTACCCGGACTTTGCGCCCCGTCGCATTCTCGATCTGGGTTGCGGCATCGGTGTGCACTCGCAAGCGATTGCGCTGGCGTTTCCCGAGGCTGAATACCATGGCGTCGATGTCGCGGCGGGTCTGCTGCGTTTTGCACATCTGATCGCCGAGGAGCGGGGCATCGCGCTGCACTTGCATCAGCGCGATGCGGCGCGAACGGGTTTTGAGGACGGCAGTTTCGATCTCGTCCTCTCCAACATCTTTTTTCATGAAACCAACTCCGCCCGCTTGCCGCAGATCTTGCGTGAGTGCCGGCGTGTGCTGCGCCCGGGAGGCGTGATGTTGCACATCGATGTCGCCACGCAGACGAGTCGACACGGGCTTGACGATCAATTGATGAACGATTGGCAGGTGCGCTGGAACGGAGAACCCTTCTGGAGTGGCTTCGCCGAGCGTGACATGTTCGAGGAAATCGTCGCCGCAGGATTCGCGCCTGATCGCAGCTTCGCCGAACACCTGAATCGGCCGGGCGGTGCCAGCTACGTGTTTGGTGCTGTCGCCTGATGTCCGAGGCGTATCCGCGGCTGTTTTCGCCGCTCGAACTTGCCGGCGTGCGATTACGCAATCGCATCGTCCACGCGTCGATGTCCACGCGTTACGTGGCGGGCGGTGCGGTCACCGATCGGCTGATCAGCTACTTCGCCAATCGTGCGCGGGGCGGTGCTGCGATGCTCGTCACCGAGCCGCTGAACCTCTTGCCGCGACAGCGCAACCCGCAGAAAGTCAGCGTGCTGGATCCCGCCAACGCACCGCGCTTGCAGCGCTGGGCCGCGGCTGTTCGTGCGCATGACTCGCATCTGATCGCGCAGATCCAGGATCCGGGTCGCGGACGGCACCAACCGGGTCGCAGTCACGAGGCCATCGGTGCCTCACCCCTGCCCGACGATCTCAGTTGGACCGTGCCCTATGCACTCTCCACCGAAGAGGTCGCGGCGCTGTCGGTCGATTTCGCGCGGGCGGCGCGCATCCTGCAGGATGCGGGGTTCTCCGGCGTGGAGATTTCCGCAGGTCACGGTCACCTGTTTCACCAATTTCTGGCCGCTCGTTCCAACGTGCGTGAGGATTGCTACGGGGGTGATCTGGCTGCCCGAGCGCGGCTGTTGCTCGAGTTGCTGGCGGAACTGCGACGTGTCTGCGGCAAAGAATTCATCATCGGTGTGAAGTTGCCGGGCGAGGACGGTATGCCGGAGGGCATCGATCTCGAGACCGCGGCGCAGATCACCGCACGGGTGCATGCATCGGGCACTGCCGATTACCTGACGTGGTGCTGGGGCGCGCATTCATCGACGCTCGACTGGCACCTGCCCGATCTGCACGGGCCGCGCGAGCCGTATGTCGCGAAGATTGCGGCACTCGCCCAGCACGCACCGGGGACGGTCATCGGCGCACTCGGACTCATCACCGACCCCAACCAAGGAGAGCGGCTGCTGCGCGAGGGTGCCGCGGATCTGATCATGCTCGGTCGGCCGCTGGTTACCGATGCTGCGTGGGGCGTGAAAGCCGTAAGCGGCAGAGAGGCCGACATCCGCTACTGCGTGTCCTGCAATACCTGTTGGGGTGCGATCGTCGGTGGCAGCACGCTTGCCTGCGACAACAATCCGCGCGTCGGCAGCGACAATGAGGTCGACTGGCAACCCGAGCGTACGACGACACCCAAGAAAATCGCCATCGTCGGCGCGGGGCCCGCCGGCATGGAAGCGGCATGGATTGCGGCGGCGCGGGGTCACGAAGTGACGGTATTCGGTGCTTCGACCGACGTCGGCGGCAAGACGCGTCTGCATGCGGCCCTGCCGGGCGGTGAAAGTTTGTCGAGTGTCTACGACTATCAGCGCCTGCGCGCCGACAAGGTCGGCGTGCGTTTCGTGCTCGGCGCTCGCGCGCGAGCGGCCGATGTGCTCGAGGTGTCGCCCGATGCCGTGGTGCTCGCGAGTGGCTCGACGCCGGCTTGGCCGGCGTGGCTACCCGATGAGTATCGCGATGCCGAGTGGTTTCCGGACGTGCGTACCGTAGCGGCGCGCTTGCTCGGGCGGCGCACCCGAGAGGAGGGGGTCGCGGTGCTCGTCGATGAGGACCACACCGCCTTCACCTACGCCACCGCCGAATTGCTGGCACGCTGTTTCTCCTCGGTCGTGTTGGTGTCGCCTCGCGAAGGGGTCGCTGCCGAAGAACCACTCGTCAATCGACAAGGCATCCAACGCCGACTTGCAGCACTCGGTGTGCAGTTGCAGCCGTGGAGCCAGCCGATCATCGATGAGGGCATTGCCGAGGGCCGCCTGCGGCTGCGCGATGTGCTCGGGCGCGCTGAGCGCGTGATCGAGGGTGTGGTGCTGGTGTCCCATGCCACAGCCCGCGTGCCTGATCTCGACTTGCTTCCGACCCTGCGAGCCGCGGGGGTCGCGGTACACCGCATCGGCGATTCGAAGGCGCCGCGCTCACTGCTCATGGCGACCAGCGAGGGCTACCAGCTCGGGCTGCAGCTTTGAGACCCGTCTCGCCGCTCGTCGTGGCACTCGAGAGAGTGTCACTGCACCGAGATGAGCGGCTGATTCTCGATCAGATCGACTGGCGGCTCGAGCCGACACAGCGATGGTTGCTGCTCGGCGAAAACGGTGCGGGAAAGACGCAGCTGCTCAAACTCATTGCCGGCGCCGTGTGGCCCGACCCCGCGCCCGGAACGGCGCGTCGATATCTTTGGCGGCGACAGTGGCAGGATACGCCGCAGCAGGTGCTCGATCACATCGCTTATCTCGGTCCTGAGCGTCAGGACCGGCACGAACGGCATGGCTGGAACTTCACCGCACTCGAGGTCGTCGGCACCGGCCTGACGCGCAGCGACATCCCTCAGGGTCCACTGCGCCCGCGGCAGCAGCAGGTGGCGCTTGCTCATCTGCGCTCACTCGGCGTTGCGCGGCTGGCGGGTCGGAAGCTGCTCGAACTCTCTTACGGGCAGCGCCGCCTTGTGTTGCTCGCGCGGGCACTCGCCACACGGCCAAGTTTGCTGCTGCTCGATGA
>CAISHQ010000059.1 GCA_903885195.1 uncultured Pseudomonadota bacterium
AGATTCCTGCGTCGTCGATGGCCTCGAAACGCAGCAACTCGAGATACACACGGCTCGCCACCCAGGATTCGAGACAAACCCGGTAGGCGACCTCGAGCGAAGCGGTGCAGGCGACCGTATTGCCGCGCTCACGCACATCGAGCGCACCGAAACTGCGCAACTCATCTGCGAGCAAGTCGCCGAAACCGCGCGGCACGCTGACAACCAGCGGCAGCAAAGGTATCGCAGCGCTCATGGATCACCCCACGATGCAGACCCGTCCCACGCGGAAGACCCTTCCCACGTCGCAGACCCGACGTGATCAGCCGCTGGGGGCGGCCAGGGCCGCAGGCCACGCGCACCCGGCTTCAGATGACGCACCAGGATGCGGTAGGTGTCCGCATCGAAACCCTCGCGCTTCTGATCGAGCGCCGACGCCTGTGCGAGGCCTGCCTCGAGGATGTGAGTGCCCAGGTACTGCCAACCATCGACCACATGCCAATGCCGAACCCCGAGCGCGTCTTTTTCCTCGACGGCCACGGGCCCGGCATAGGGCCACGCACGCAACTTCAGCGGCGCGAGGGCGAGCTTCGCCCTGAGGTGATGCTTGGCAGGCGATTCGGCACCGACGCAGGCACCCGCGCAACGCCCGACCTGATAGCCGAAACACGAACCCCCACCGCCCGCCTCGAGCCCGAGCAAACGCAAACACAAGCGCTGCTCACGCGCGAGGTTGGTGAGTGCCGTACGCGCCTGGCGTGCACTCGGGTACAGACCAAATAAATCGCCTTCGCTCGGCAAAGGCCCCGAGAGTTGTTGCAGGCGCGGCGGCTCAAGCGCGTCGGCAAACTGCCAACTCCATACCTCCGAATTGCCGCGCAGCCGACGGTTGTACACGGGCTGCCGCGTGCGCACGAGTTTCGATTCGAGCAATAGCGCACCGAGCTCGCCCGCCGTTTCCGTCCACTCGATGCGGCGGACCTGGGCACAGAGCCGCTGCGACTTGGCATCGCGACCCGCCGACATGAAATGCGACAAGACGCGCTCACGCAGATTGTTGGCTTTGCCTACGTACAGCAGCGCGTCCTGCTCGCCATGGAAGCGATACACACCCGCGCTTTCGGGCAGATCGTCGAGCAGATCGGCCGGCAACTGCGCGGGCAACGAGGGTCGTTGGCCGATGCGCTCGAGCGCTTCGTCGAGCCGCTCGAGCGGCCACTCGGTGCGCAGGCGCTGCCAAAACTGCGAGAGCACCTGGGCATCGGGCAGTGCCCGGTGCCGCGTGGAACACTCGAGCCCATGCCGCGCCATGATCGAGTCGAGATTGTGACGTCGCTCCTCGGGATACAGCTCGCGCGACAGGCGCACCGTGCAGGCAAGCGGTGCCGTGAACGGGCGCCCCACACGCCGCATCTCAGCCCTGACGAAGCCATAATCGAACCGCGCGTTGTGAGCGACGAACCGCCGCCCAGCGAGCCGCTCGGCGATCTCTCCGGCGAGCTCTTCGAATGGCGACGCCTCGGCGACCATCTCATTGCTGATGCCGGTGAGCTGCTGGATCGAGGGCGGAATATTCACCCCAGGATTGACGAGTGTGTGCCACTCCCACTCGACTTCACCCGCCTGCATGGCGACGATGGCGATGTCGGTGACGCGGTGCCACGCCGGATGACCCCCGGTGGTTTCCACATCGACAAAGGCCACCGGGCCATCGAACAACGCTTTCGGCATCGGGCGAGTTTAGCAGCAGTGCTGCACTATCCCCGGCACGAACGGACCCGTGCTGCACCAAAGCAGTGCGCGTTTGGCGTTAGAATGCCGCGCCAGACCCAGAAAAAACCCTTTCTAGCCGTGGCATGGCACTTGCTCTGATCTTTTCAGTTATCTCACCCCCGAGGACCCCCGCCCATGAAGACCGCCCCGCTCATCGCCGTCATCGCACTTGGTGGCATGGCTGCCACCGCGAACGCGGAAGTCAGCTCGACGATTACCGTTGCCTCCGACTACGACTTCCGCGGCATTACTCAAACCGCCCGCGATCCGGCCCTGCAAGCCAGCCTCGATTGGGCCGCAGAGTCCGGTCTGTATGTCGGCGCTTGGGCCAGCAACGTTGACTTCGGCGACTCGGACATAGAACTCGATCTGCTCGCGGGCTACCGTGGCAGCATCGGCGAGGACGCGAGCTTCGATATCGGCGTCGTGCAGTATCTCTACCTCGATACCTACAAGGACCTGAAGTTCACCGAGGCCTACGCAGGTTTCGGCTACAAGGCCGTCTCGGCCAAGGTCTGGTACGCCTGGGACTTCAGCAACAGCGGCAAGTCGGCCTCCTACATCGAAGCCAACGCCGCAATCCCGATGCCGAACGATTTCTCGTTCAACATGCACGCGGGCTACAGCGACGGCGATTTTTGGGGCAGCGACAGCTACACCGACTACTCGGTGGGCATCAGCAAGACGGTCGGCAACTTTGCGCTGAACCTCAAGTGGGTGGACGGCAGCGATCTGGCTGCGTTCAAGAACGCGCCGGATGACATCGGCTCCACTGAGAGCAAGGTGGTGTTCTCGGTTGCGACCACCTTGCCTTGGGGTAATTGATCCCGACCGCGGGTACCATGCGGGGGCATGACGGACTTCCAACGCAGCCCCCGCGAACTCGACCTTGAGCAGCGCACCCGCGAATTCATTCGTGATGTTGTTATTCCCTGCGAGACCGATCCGCGGTTTCACGGCGAAATCCCTGACGAGTTGATTCAGGACCTGCGTCGCAAGGCTCGCGACGCCGGTCTTCTCGCGCCACAGGTCGCACCCGAATGGGGTGGTCACGGACTCGACCACCGCGAGACCGCGACCGTCTTTCGCGCCGCCGGTTACTCGCTACTCGGGCCGCTCGCCATGAATTGCATGGCACCCGACGAGGGCAACATGTTCTTGCTCGAGCGCGTGGCGTCCGCCGCGCAAAAGGAGCAGTTCCTTAAGCCTCTTGCAGCAGGGCTCTGTCGATCCGCATTTCTGATGACCGAACCTGACGGGGGTGCCGGATCCGACCCGTCGATGCTGACAACGACCGCCACACCCGACGGAGACGACTGGCTGATCAGCGGCCGCAAATGGTTCATCACCGGCGCAGTCGGCGCAGCTTTCGGCATCGTGATGGCCCGAACGGGCAATCAAGCGACGATGTTTCTGCTGCCGCTGCCCGCCCCTGGTCTCACGATCGAGCGCGTCATGGGCTCGGTCGATCACACCATGCCGGGGGGACACAGCGTCGTTCGCCTTGACCGCGTTCGAGTGTCGCGATCGATGGTGCTCGGTGAGTTGCACGAAGGGTTCCGCTACGCGCAGGTGCGGTTGGCTCCAGCGCGGTTGACGCACTGCATGCGCTGGTGGGGTGCGGCGCAGCGCGCCCACCACATCGCCGCGCGTTACGCGCAGGGCCGTACCGCTTTCGGCAAACCGCTGCTTGAGCACGAGGGCGTGGGCTTTGCGCTTGCGCGCAATGAGATCGACCTCAAGCAGACCGAGTTGATGATCGACTGGGCGGCCTGGACGCTGGATCAGGGCCAGCGCGGCTCGAGCGAATCGAGCATGACCAAGTACGCCTGCGCCGAAACGCTGTTTCAGGTGGTTGACCGCTGCGTCCAGGTAATGGGCGGCAGCGGCATCGTCGACGAAACGCCGGTGTCGAGGATCTGGCGGGAGATACGCGGCTTCCGTGTCTACGACGGGCCGTCAGAGGTGCATCTTTACTCGCTGGCGCGCAAGCTCGGACGCAACTTGCCGAGCAACTGAGCCGCAAGCAGCCCAACGGCCACGTACACGCTCATGGTCAGCAGGTAACCCGGGAAGTAACCCGCAACCGCAGAGGCGAACTGCATGGTGGAAAGTCCCTGCGCGCTCGGCGCGAGCCAGAGCATGCCGAGGTTGGCAAAGAAGAAGGCCGAAGCCGCACCGAGTACCACCGCGGCGACCTGCTGAGGCAGACGCTCGCTGGCCAGACGACCGGCCATCCACAGGCTGCCATAGGCCGGGATCAGGAACAGGTAAGCGATCGAATAGCAGTTGGTCGGCGTGCCGAGCGAGAAGGCGATCATGTCCGCCACCCAGCCGAGCGCAAAGAAACCGGGGAACAGCCGCGAATCACGCAGCCACAACCCACCGAGGAAAAACACGGCCCATGATGCATCCGGTAAACCGCCCGCCTCACCGAAGTGACCGATCCGGGTTACGGCCATGATGGCCGCAAGGGAGCCCGCGGTAAGCCAGTAGGAGCGTTGGGACATGGTCGTCATCGTCGGCTGCCTCAAGGAGTGCATTTAACGGTCGAAGACTACGCGGGCACCGCTGCAGCGTCAATGCTTCAGGAGCTGCACGAGAGCGCCGAACAGCCCGCTTTGTGTCTCGCCCACTCGGGTCGTTTCGCCGCGTACGCATCGCAGCCTGTCTGCTCGGAGTACGGGCGTTCGAGCACCTGCAGCAAGGTCTGCAACGGCCCGACATCGCCTTGGGTCGCAGCGTCGATGGCCTGTTGTGCAAGGTAGTTGCGCGGCACGTAGAGCGGATTGTGCGCATTCATGCGTTCACGACGCACTTCGTTCGACTCGCCTTGCGCCTCACAGCGCTGCGCGTAGCGGGCCAACCACGCGTCCCATCGCGCGGCCTGCTCGGCATCGAGCGCATCGGGCGAATACAGGGCGAGCGTGAGCGCCTCGCGACCCTCGAGGTTGCCGAGCCCGCGAAAGAACAGCGTCATGTCGGTCTCCGATGCCTGCAGCAACCCGAGCAGATCGGCGAGCAGGACTTCATCCTCTGGCCGATCCAGGCTGCGCAAGCCCAACTTCGCGGCGAACATCAGCTGATGCTGCGCCGCGAAGGTCGCTCGATAGTGCTCGAGGCCGTCCTGCAAGGCGGCCTTATCCTCGACGAGGGGTAGCAGCGCACTCGCGAGGCGAGCCAGATTCCACAACGCAATCTGCGGTTGGTTGCCGTAGCAGTAGCGCCGTCCCGACGCATCGGTGGTATTCGGCGTCCAACCGGGCTCGTAGCCCTCGAGCCAACCGTAGGGTCCGTAATCGATCGTCAGACCCAGGATCGACATGTTGTCGGTGTTCATCACGCCATGCACGAACCCGACGCGCATCCAATGCGCGACCATGATCGCGGTCCGCTCGCACACCTCGCGGAACCAGTCCGCATACCGGCGGCTGTCGGCGATGCGCTCGGTGCCGGGCGCGAACTGCGGAAAGTGATGACGGATCACCCACTCGAGCAATCGACGCAACACGTCGATCTCCTGCTCTGCCGCATGGATCTCGAAGTTGCCAAAGCGCACGAACGACGGCGCCACACGACAGACGATCGCGCCGGGTTCGCTCTCGGGCCGCCCGTCGTAAAACATGTCGCGGACCACGCCCTCACCGGTCGCCAGCAGGCTCAAGGCTCGAGTGGTCGGCACGCCGAGCGCATGCATCGCCTCGCTGCAGAGGTATTCGCGCAGACTCGAACGCAGCACGGCACGACCGTCTGCGAAACGCGAGTACGGCGTCTGACCTGCGCCCTTGAGCTGCAATTCCCGCACGCGGCCATCGGCGAGACAGAGTTCGCCGAGCGTAATCGCGCGTCCATCGCCGAGTTGCCCCGCCCAGTTGCCGAACTGATGGCCGCCGTAGCGTGCCGCGTAGGGGCGCATTCCGGGCGCCAGCGCATTGCCGACTAGTACTTGTAGCGAGGGATCATCGGGCGCTGGAGCATCGAAACCCAATTGCTGCGCAAGCGATGCATTCCACGCGAGCAGCCGTGCCGCACGGACAGGTGTCGGTTGCACCAGCGAGTAGCAGACCCCGGGCACCGCCCGCGGTTGGCCGTTGCCGCTGTGGTCGCCCGGGAGCTCGGCGACGAACCGATCGAGGTAGACCCCGTGCAGCAAATCAGCCAGGGAAACGTGCCTCAGCCCGCGGGGGCTGCAACCAGATTGACTCGCGCCGTGACCTGGCCGCGGAAGTCGAGCCACGCATGGTCGGCGAAATCATAGAGCTTGCAGCGACGGACGCAGTCCCGGTACACCTGCCAGGTCATTCGATACGCCTGATACTGGTCGTTGAACCGCTCATTCAGCACGCGCTGCGCCTTGCGCAGCGAGTACATCGGGATACGCGGATTCAGATGGTGCGCGTTGTGCTCCATGATGTTGTGCATCAGCCGATCGATGCCGAAGGGAAACTTCACGTGCACGGTGGCCGTAAGGTAAGCGCGATAACGCTGCCATTCCTGCCGCTTCTGGAACCAAGCGATGGCCGGGTGCGTGTGATGCACGAACACCACGAACCCCATGATGACGTTCCACAGCGCAAATGGCACCACGACACCGAGCACGAACAACAGCCAGAAGCTCTGCTCGGTCTGGTTCGCCACGAGTGCCACCAACGTGACCCACAGCACCATGCCAACGGTCACGAGCACGCTGTCCCACTGATACTTCGCTCGGCTCGCGCCGATCTGACGCCGGGTGGCAAAGTAGAGTTTCTTCCACCACAACTCGAGGAAGTAGTAGAGCCCCCAGCCCGCACCGCTGCGATAGATCCGCTCGAGGACCCGACGGTAACGCGGCAGCGCGTCGAACTCTTCTTTCGAGAACGGCGCCCAGACCTGATCGCGGCCCTTGAGGTTATTGAAGCCGTGGTGTGCGACGTTGTGACCGACGTCCCAGAGACTGAATGCCGTCATGGACGGCAGGAACGCCACGCGGCCAAAGATGTCGTTGAGCAATTGGCTCTTGAAGAAAGAGCCGTGGCAGGCATCGTGGCCGATGAGGAACAGGCGCACGATCCCGGCAGTGATGAGGGCAGACCCCAGGATCTTCAACCATACGGAGCCGTCCATGAGCACGAGCGTCAGACCACCGGCAAAGATGCCGATATCGACGAACAGCGCGAAAAACGGCTTGAGGTAACCCGCGTTCTCGAAGGACAGCAACAAGGCCTTGCGGCTCGTCGTCGTCGAGGGGTCTGCCTGCGGGGGGCCAAGTGTGTCCATGAGTCACCGGGAAGAAGGGGTAACCCGAGTGTACCCGAAGATGCCCACTTGATTCATAACAGAGCCGCCTTTGCGCAACGGACGCGCCATCCCAGCGCCCCGACGCTGAACAGCACGGGGCATAATGCCCTCCCATGGAGTTCCGCTCGCCCCCGCTGCGCGATGAGGCGCAGGACGTCACCGCACTGCTCGAAGCCCTCGCTCCCGAGCACCGGCAGTCCGCACTCGAGACGGCACGCCGCCTCGTGGAAGGGGCTCGGGCACGCGCCGAAGAACGCCCCTACCTCGATGCCTTCCTGCAGGAATTCGGTCTCTCCAACCAGGAGGGCATCGCCCTGATGTGCCTCGCCGAGGCGCTGCTACGAATTCCGGACGACGACACCGCCGATCGGTTGATCGCCGAAAAGCTCGCCGCCGGGGATTGGAGCGCCCATGCGGGACGTTCCGATTCGCTCTTCGTCAATGCCTCGACCTGGGGGTTGATGCTGACCGGGCGATTGGTCGAGTTGCCGGTATCGATGACGGGAGACGCCGGTGGCTTTCTGCGCAGCCTCACACAACGGGCGAGCGAACCGATCGTGCGTCAGGCCCTGCGCCGGGCCATGACCATCATCGGCGGCGAGTTCGTGGTGGGCCGCAATATCGAGGAGGCCTTGCGGCGCTCGGCGCGCGAACCCGCTCTGGCACTCGCCTCCTTCGATATGTTGGGCGAAGGCGCGCGGACTGACGCCGACGCCCGCCGTTACCACGAAGCCTATGTGCAGGCGATCGAGGCGATTGCTGCCGCCCGCCCCGCAGGTCAGGCGATGGCCGGCGCATCCGTGCACACCCACTCGTCGATTTCCATCAAGCTCTCAGCGCTCGATCCGCGCTACGCGCTGCTGCATCGCGAGCGCACGCTCGGTCAGTTGCTGCCGCGCGCACTCGAACTGTGGCGCCTCGCGGCAGAACGCGGTATTGCCCTGACCATCGATGCCGAGGAGCAGGACCGCCTGGAGCTCTCGCTGCAGATCGTCGAGGCCCTGATGAGCGATCCGCTCACACGGGGTCGAGAGGGTCTCGGTCTTGCCGTGCAGGCCTATGGCCGGCGCGCGCCTGCGGTGATCGATCATCTGCTCGAACGCGCCCGCACCCTCGGGCGAGCGCTCGCAATTCGTCTCGTCAAGGGCGCCTACTGGGACAGTGAAATCAAGCGCGCCCAGGAGCGCGGTCTTGAGCAATATCCGGTCTACACCCGCAAGGCCTCCACCGACGTCGCCTATCTCGCCTGCGCGCGCAAGTTGCTCGGTGCGATGCCGCTCGTCTATCCGCAATTCGCAACGCATAACGCGCACACGCTGGGCGCGATCCTCGCGCTGCGACCGGAGGCCCAAGGCTTCGAGTTCCAGCGCCTGCATGGCATGGGCGGTCTGCTATACGACGAGGCCCGACGGCAACTGCCCGAGTTCCCGCGCGTGCGTGTCTATGCGCCGGTCGGTCCGCACGCGGACCTGCTGGCGTACCTCGTCAGGCGGCTGCTCGAGAACGGCGCCAACACCTCATTCGTGAATCGCTTCATGGACGAGCGCGTCCCGCTCGACGAGGTAGTCACCGATCCTTTCGTCCAGTTGCGCTCGTTCGACAGCCTGAGTCATACAGGAATAGCGCTTCCTGCAGGACTGTATGGTTCGGAGCGGCGCAACTCGCAAGGTCTCGACTTCGGGCGGGCGAACACCCTCGAATGGCTGCAGCAGCACGTGGTCGCAGAAACGAGCGCGGCGCGTCGGCACTGCAGCTTCACCACGGCGCAAGAGCTGACTGCAGCATTGCAGAGCGCCGCCGCCCAGTCGGGCGAGTGGGCGGCCCGCGGCGTCGACGATCGGGCGGCGATGCTCGAGCGCGCGGCGGAGCTGCTCGAAGAGCGCCGCGCCACGTTCATGGCACTGCTCATCCATGAAGCAGGTAAGACGGCAGCCGATGCGATTGCCGAGGTGCGTGAAGCCGCTGACTTCTGCCGTTACTACGCGCTGCAGGCGCGCCGACTGCAGGGTTCGCCTACAGTGCTGCGCGGACCGACCGGTGAAACGAACGAACTCACTCTGGCGCCACGCGGCCTCATTGTCTGCATCAGCCCGTGGAACTTCCCGCTCGCGATCTTCGCGGGTCAACTCGTCGCCGCGCTCGTGACCGGCAACACCGTGATCGCCAAACCCGCCGAGACCACGCCTCGCGTCGCGCTCGCCTTCGGCGCATTACTGCGCGAAGCCGGCGTTCCCACCGAAGCAGTGCACGTGTTGCCGATGGAGGGTCGAGCGTTCGGCGAGATCGCCCTCGCCCATCCGGCACTCGCCGGTGTCGTGTTCACCGGTTCAACGGCGACGGCGCAATGGCTCAATCGCCGCCTTGCTGCGCGCGAGGGCGCGATCCTGCCGCTGATCGCCGAAACGGGCGGACTCAATGCAATGGTGGTCGATTCGACGGCGCTGCCCGAACAAGTCGTCGACGATGCGATCGCCTCCGCCTTCGGCAGCGCCGGCCAACGCTGCTCGGCGCTGCGCTTGCTGTGTCTGCAGGACGACTCGGCCGAGCGGATCCTCGAGATGCTCGAAGGTGCGATGGACACGCTCGTCATCGGCGATCCCGCCGCACTCGACACTGACGTCGGGCCAGTGATCACGGCCGAGGCAGCGAGGAAGTTGCACGCCCACATCGAGCGCATGGCGGCTCGCGGGCACCTGCGCAAGCGCTGCGCGCTACCCGATGGGCTTAGCGAGGCCGAGCGCTACGTGGCGCCAACGCTGATCGAGCTCGCGGATGTCGCGGATTTGCGCGAGGAGGCGTTCGGGCCGATCCTGCATGTGGTCCGCTACCGCGCCCAGGAACTGCCGCAGTTGCTCGCGGCGATCCGCGCCAACGGTTACGGCCTGACGCTCGGCGTGCAGACACGCCTCGAATACACGCGGCAGCGCGCGTTCGCGGACTCCCTTGCGGGCAACGTGTACGTGAACCGCAACATGATCGGCGCCGTAGTGGGAGTGCAACCCTTCGGCGGCACGGGCTTGTCGGGCACCGGCCCCAAGGCCGGTGGCCCGCATTACCTCTCTCGCCTGACGACCGAGCGCGTGCTGACCGTCAACACCACGGCGACGGGCGGCAATACGGCGCTGCTGAGTCTCGACTGACGCAGCCTCAGCGCTCCCAGGACGGGCGACTCCCGGCCTGCTTGCCGTAGCGCTCGACCGCGGCGGCCCATCGCTCGCGCGCGATCGCACCCGAATCGGCCAGCGCCTGCAGCGCCGCGAGCACGATGCTGTAACGATCCACCTCGAAAAATTCGCGCAGCGCCGCACGCGTGTCGCTGCGACCGAAACCATCTGTTCCCAGCACCACGTAGCGCCGCCGCGGCAGAAAGCTTGCCAACATCTGCGGGACCGCGCGCACGTAGTCGCTGGCCGCGACGATGGGCGCAGCACCGACGAGAGATCGTTCGAGATGACTCTCGTGTGGCTCAGCCAGTGGATTGAGGCGATTCCAACGCTCGCATTCGCGCGCCTCACGCGCCAACTCGCTGAAGCTCGTCACGCTCCACACTTCGCTCGTGACCGCAAATTCGTCACGCAGCAACTCACCCGCAGCCAATACCTCGCGCAGGATCGCACCGGCGCCAAGCAGTCGCACCTGCGTCGCCTGCGCATCGCCACAGACCACGAAGCGATACATGCCGCGAATGACGCCCTCGGCCGCACCGGCAGGCAGGTCAGGCTGCGCGTAGTTCTCGTTCATCACCGTGAGGTAATAGAACTCGTCGCAGTTCTCCTGAAGCATTCGCCGCGCGCCGTGATCGAAGATCACGGCCAGCTCGCCCGCAAAAGCGGGGTCGTAGGCGCGGCAGTTCGGAATCGTCGCCGCGACCAGATGACTTGAACCGTCCTGGTGCTGCAACCCCTCCCCACCCAGCGTCGTACGTCCTGCCGTCGCACCCAGCAGGAAGCCGCGTGCACGCTGGTCTGCCGCGGCCCAGATCAGATCGCCGACGCGCTGAAAGCCGAAGATTGAGTAGTAGATGTAGATCGGCAGCAGCGTCACACCGTGCACGCTGTAGCTTGTGGCCGCAGCGACCCACGATGAAAGTGCACCCGCCTCGGTGATGCCTTCCTCGAGCAATTGGCCATCGCGGCTCTCCCTATAGGAGAGCAGCGAGCCCGCATCTTCCGGTTCGTACAATTGGCCCAGCGGCGAATAAATACCGATCTGCCGGAACAGCGCCGCCATGCCGAAGGTACGTGCCTCGTCAGCCACGATCGGCACGAGACGCGGGCCCAGCACCCGATCGCGCAACAAGGCGCTGATCAGGCGTACGACGGCCATCGTCGTCGACATTTCTTTGCCGCCCGCACTGAGTGCGAATCCCGCGTACGAGTCAAGCGCGGGAATCGCTATCGCCTCGCCCTGCGCACTTCGCGCCGGCAGTGGGCCTCCGAGAGCGGCGCGCCGCTCACGCAGATAGCGTGACTCGGCACTGTCCTCGGCGGGCTTGAGGAAACGCAACTCCTCGACATCACGGTCTGACAGCGGCAGGTTGAAGCGATCACGAAACTCACGCAGCGCATCGAGATCGAGTTTTTTCTCCTGGTGTGCCGTCATGCGTGATTCGCCCGCTCGACCCATGCCGTAGCCCTTCTTGGTCTTGGCGAGGATCACTGTCGGCTGACCCTTGTGCGCGACGGCTGCGGCGAATGCGGCGTAGAGCTTGCGGAAGTCATGGCCACCGCGCTTCAGAGCATCGATTTCCGATAGCGACATGTGTGCAACGAGCGCCCGCAGCTGCGGATCGAGTGCGAAAAAGTGCTGCTGGTTGTAGGCGCCGTCGTTGGCTCCCAAGGTCTGGTACTGCCCATCGACCGTGCCGGCAAAGGCCTTGAGCAGTGCATGGTTGTGATCGCGCGCAAACAGCGCGTCCCAATCCGAGCCCCACAACACCTTAATGACATTCCAACCCGCGCCGGTAAAAAGAGCCTCGAGCTCTTGGATGATCTGGCCGTTGCCGCGCACAGGGCCATCCAGCCGCTGCAAATTGCAGTTGATGATGAAGGTCAGGTTGTCGAGCTTCTCGCGTGCAGCCAGCGTCAAGGCACCGATCGACTCGGGCTCATCCATCTCACCGTCGCCGAAGATGCCCCACACCCGACGCGAGGAGGTCTCAGCGAGACCGCGGTGCTCGAGATAGCGCAGGAAGCGCGCCTGATAGATCGAGTTGATCGGACCGATGCCCATCGACCCGGTCGGGAACTGCCAAAACTCAGGCATCAACCACGGATGGGGATAGCTGCACAGTCCCCCGCCGCTCGTTTCCTGCCGATAGCGCATGAGTTGATCTTCACTGATGCGCCCCTCCAGCCACGCTCGGGCATAGACTCCGGGCGCCGAGTGCGGCTGGAAAAACACCAGATCAGCACCGCCCGGCGAGTCGGGCCCGCGGAAAAAATGGTTGAGCCCCGTCTCGAAGATTTCCGCGGCGGACGCATAGGTCGCCACGTGCCCGCCAAGTTCGCCGTAGGCCTTGTTCGCACGCACCACCATCGCGAGCGCGTTCCAACGCATGATCGCGGTCAAGCGCTCCTCCAGCGCGACGTCACCCGAGTGCACCGCCTGCTCGGCGAGCGGCACCGTGTTTTGATACGCGGAATACGGCATCACGTGGGCTACCACGCCGAGCTGCTGCGCCTGCTGCTCGAGCTGGGTGAGCAGGAACAATCCGCGGTCCCGACCACCGCTCGCGACGGCGGCCTTCAGGGCCTCAAGCCACTCGCGGGTCTCTTCCGGATCACTATCGTGGGTCACGTTCATGCCGACACTTTAGGGCGCCGCAGACGGCAGATCATGCTGATTGCATGCCATATTCGACGCTGCTTGCGGCATACTATGCTGCACTACTCTTTAACGGAAGTCGTTCATGCCTTTGGACGCCACAGACCGACGCATTCTCGCGGAACTTCAACGTGACGCGAAACTCACCAATGTCGAGCTCGCCCGGCGCGTGCACCTCTCGCCCTCGCCCTGCCTCGCGCGGGTTCGGGCTCTGGAGGACTCAGGCGTAATCCAGCGTCACGTCACCCTGCTCGATCCGCGGCAGCTCGACCTTGGGGTCAACGTATTCATCCATGTATCGCTCGAGAGACAGGTGGATCGCGCCCTCGATGCTTTCGAGAGCACCGTCTGCGCGTTTCCGCAGGTGATGGAGTGCTACCTGATGACCGGGGATGCCGACTATCTGCTGCGCGTCGTGGTGGCCAACGTCGAGGCGCTGCAACGCTTCATCGTCGATGAACTGACGCGCATTCCCGGCATTGCCAGCATCCGATCGAGCTTTGCGCTCAAGCAGGTCAAGTATGAGACCGCGCTGCCGATCGACGGGGCAGCCCGAGCCACCTCATCGCGCCCACGCGCGCCGCGCCGTCGCCGCTGACGCGATCTGCTCTTGCCGCAGGCGCGATGCCGGCGCCTAGCGCGATCCGCCTCGCACGGGTGGCGGCACCTCGCCTTTGTATTCGTAGGCCACAGTGCCTGGCGGATGCTTGAACCAGCCTGGATCCGTGTAATCGCCTCGCTTCTGATTGCGACGCACCTTCACGACGCTGAACATGCCGCCCATGCCGAGCGCGCCAAAGGGCCCCTCGCCCATCATCATCGGCAGAGTATTCGCCGGCAGCGGCATGCGCATCGTGGACATTTCATCCATGCCATGACTGCCCATCTCCATGTAGCCGGGTACGAGATCGCTGATCTTGCGGGCGAGATCCGCCTGCTCGACGCCAATCATGGTCGGCACGTCATGACCCATCGCGTTCATGGTGTGGTGACTCTTGTGGCAGTGCACCGCCCAGTCACCCTCCTCATCGGCAATGAAATCGAGCTGCCGCATCTGGCCGACCGCGATGTCCTCGGTCACCTCGTAACGACGAGTCGAGCGCGGCGTTGGTCCGCCATCGGTGCCGGTGACCTGGAACTCGTGGCCATGGAGGTGGATGGGATGGTTCGTCATCGTCAGGTTGCCGACCCGCATCCGCACGCGATCGCCGAGGCGCACGACGAGCGGATCGATGCCCGGAAACACCCGGCTGTTCCAACCCCAGATATTGAAATCGAGCATCGTCATGATGCGCGGCGTGGCACTGCCAGGATCGATATCGAATGCGTTGAGCAAAAAGCAGAAGTCGCGATCCGCTTCGTCGATGAGTGGATTCGGCGTCCGCGGGTGCGTCACCCAGAAGCCCATCATGCCCATCGCCATCTGCACCATTTCGTCGGTGTGCGGGTGGTACATGAAGGTGCCCGGTCGGCGCGCGACGAATTCGTAGACGAAAGTCTTGCCGGGCGGGATGGTCGGCTGGGTCAGACCCGTGACGCCATCCATGCCGTTGGGCAGGCGCTGTCCGTGCCAATGAATGGTGGTGGATTCAGGCAAACGATTGGTGACGAAGATGCGCAGCTTGTCACCCTCGACGACCTCGATCGTCGGGCCCGGACTCTGACCGTTGTAGCCCCAAAGATTGGCCTTGAAGCCCGGCGCGAACTCGCGCACCACGGGCTCAGCCACCAAGTGAAACTCCTTCACGCCATCGCGCATGCGAAACGGCAGCGTCCAGCCATTGAGCGTGGTGACCGGTCGATATGGACGACCGCTCGACGGCTGCAGCGGCGGCCGCGTCTGGGCGGTCTGCTCGATCACGGGCTCAGGCAAAGCCGCCATGGCGACGCGACTGACGCTACCCGCGACGGCTGCTCCACCGACCATGCCTGCCATGGAAAAAAACTGTCTACGTGATTTCATGTCTGCGACCTGAATGGGTACTAGTGGGCCGCGGCATCGGCAGCAGCCGGTGCGCGCATGAGAGAGTCTGGGGAACCGGTTGTCGGCCGACCGACAATGGCCGACTGCAGCGCCGCCTCGGCGAGCCAGAACTGCTGCTCGGCGCTGATCACGGCGCGCACCGTGTCGATCTGATCGCGCGCATCGGCTAGCAGTTCAAACACGCCGATGAACATGCCGTTGTAGCGCAGCAGCGTCTCCTCGGAGATCACCGTGCGCAAAGGCAGCAACTCCTCGCGATGGTGTCGGGCCAGCTCGTACGCCGTCAGGTATCGCACGTAACTCTCGCGCATCTGCGAGCCTGCTTCGCGCACCGTGGCCTCCAGTTGCTGCGCTGCGGCGAGCGAGCGGGCACGGTATCCCTGGCGCTGCAACCCGCCCCAGTCAAACACCGGTAACCGAAGGTCGACCTCGAAACCGCGCGCTCCGTCACCCGCTTCGCGGCGCAAGCCAAGTTCGATATCGGTGCGACTCGTCAATTCGCCGAGTCCCTCGGCGCGCATGGAGCTGCGCAGTTGTGCTTCGGCCAACTGGACATCGAGCCGCGAACCGGAGGCGGCTTGGCTAACCCGCGCCGCCTCGATGGCGGCGGTCGGCAGATCAGGTAGTCGTTGTGGCAACTGCAAGGCCTCGGCCTGCACCGTATCGAGCCCGAGTTTGCGTATGAGCTGCTCGCGCGCAACGCTCGCCGCTTGCCGTGCGAGCGCCTGCGAGGTCACCGCCTCAGCCTCGTAAGCTTGCTGACGCGCACGAGCGATGCGATTGAAGTTGCCTGCGGCCTCCATGCGCCTCGCAAGCTCGGCGCTCGCCTGCGCGCTCTGCAAGATACGCTCGGCATACGCCGCACTTTGCGCGCTGGCTACCGCATTGACCCACGCTTGGCGAATCTGCGTCACCTCATCGACCACCGCCGCGGCCAACTGCAACTCCGCAGCACGCCGCGATTCAGCGGCAATCCGTTGACGCTGCGGCAGGGTCAGC
>CAISHQ010000060.1 GCA_903885195.1 uncultured Pseudomonadota bacterium
CTACGTGTCCGACCGCAAAGGCAAGATCCTGCAGCGGCTCACCAACAACACCCAATATGAAGCGGAAGTCACCGTCTCGCCCGACGGTCGCTGGATCGTCTTTGGGCGCATGACCGACGGCAATATGGATCTTTGGATCATGAACTCCGACGGGACAGGCGAGAAGCAGATCACCTTTACTGAGGACGATCAGGAAGGCGCGCCCTACTTCCTGCCGGACAACGAGACGATTCTGTTCCGCGCGTGGAAGGCATCGGAGTACGACCAGAAGCCGACACCGATGACCATCTATACGATCAAGCGCGATGGCAGCGGTCTCGTGCCGCGCACCTTTACGCACGACATGAACTGGGCGCCCTATCCCACGCCGGACGGCAAGCACTTCCTATTCGTGCGCGCGGAGACGCCGCGCAACTGGGAGGTGTACCTCGGTTATCTCGATGGCAAGACGCCGCCGAAGCGCATCACTTTTGATGATGGCTTCGACGGCTTTCCGGCGGTCTCACCCGATGGCCGGAAGATGGTGTGGACGAACTCGCGCAGCGCAGGCCCGGGCGCAGGCTTCATGTCTGGCCTGCAACTGCACGTGATGGACGTCACCAGCCTCAACCTCGGACCCCTCGCCACCGCCGGCACGCGCCGGTAACGACACGGAGACCCTTGCACCCATGGCCAAGAAGACCACGAAACTCGACCGTCGATCCCTGCTCACCGGCGCCGCAGCCGCAAGCCTTGCCGCTGCAGCAGGCAGCCTGCAGAGCGAGAGCGCCACTGCGCAAAACGCTAGCGCGGCAGGTAGCGCGCCCGGCGGCAAGGTATCGGTGTCACAGCGCGGCGTCTACGAAAAAGTTCCGCTCAAGCAGGACGTCATCAACGTCGCGGCAATCCAATCGCAGCTGTACTCGATCGATCTGCGTGATCGCACGAACACGCTCAAGCGCAACCTCAACCGAATTCTGCGGCTCATCGATCTGGCGCAGAACTCGCCCGAGGAATGGGGCGGCGAGCGGCGCTGGGGCTCGAAGGTCGATCTAATCGCCATGCACGAATTCCCGATCCAGGGCTTCCAGCCGTGGAATCGCAAAGAACTGAACCAGATCGCATTCGAACTGCCGGGCCCGGAGTCCGAGGCAATCGGCGAGCGTGCCAAGCGCTACGGTTGCTACATCTCCTGGGGCTGCTATGCCAAAGAAAAAGACTGGCCGGATCACGTGATCAACATGTCGGTGCTGACCGGACCCGACGGCAAGATCGTCAGCAAGCAATGGAAGGCTCGCAACATCCTCGGCCTGTTTGGCGATGGTGCGCTGATCGGCACGACTGTCTACGACGTGCTCGATCGCTATGTCGAGATGTATGGTTGGGATGCGGTCATGCCCGTGGCGCGCACCGATATCGGCAACATCGCCATCACTGCAGTCGGCGCGGAGCCCTTGCTCTACACCTGCTTGGGGCTCAAGGGTGCCGAAGTGCTGGTGCTGTCGGTGACCGGCGGCAGCAACGCCGAATCGGCGATCGCTACCGCGCGTGCGGGACGGTTGTACACGATGGGTGTCGGTAACGCCGTCTCGCCGAACAACATCGGCTTCCCGGAAGGGTCGGGCACACGCGACGAGGGCACGGTGATCGTCGACCCGCGCGGCACGGTGCTGGCTAAGACCGACAACCACCACGAAGAGATCATCACCGCGCGCATCCCGATTGCCGAATATCGCCGCAGTCGCCGCGTACAGGAACTGCCCATGGCCATACTACTGCCCATCCTTCAGCAGTATGATCCGGTCTTCCGCCCGAATGCCTTCCTCGAGAAGCTGCCTGCGACCTACCAGGAAGCTGGCGAACTCGTACGCAAGCGCATGGGCATGAAGTAACGGAGCCGCGCCACACGCCATGACCGATACCGCCATCGCTACCGCACTCGCCGCCCTCCAGGCCAAGGTTGGTCAGCAAGTCCACCTCAGCGAGTGGATGACCATCACCCAGGAGCGCGTCAACGCGTTCGCCGATGCCACGCTCGATCGGCAGTGGATACACGTCGATGTCGAACGTGCCCACCGCGAATCCCCGTTCGGCGCACCGATTGCACATGGCTTTCTGACGCTCTCGCTGATGGTGCCGCTGCGCGGTCTCGTCGAAGCTGACAAACCGATCGCACCGGGCGTGCGCAACGTAGTCAACTACGGCCTCAATAAGTTGCGCTTCGCCAACCCGGTGCGGGTCGGCGCGCGCATCCGTGGCCGATTCGTGCTGGTGGCCGTGGAACAGGTTGCGCCCTCAGTGCTGCAAATCACGGAGCAATACACGGCGGAGATCGACGGCGAGACAAAGCCCGCGTGCATCGCCGAGAGCTTGATGCGGCTCGTGTTCTGAGCGGCGCACTAGCCCGGACCCTCGCACATGAGCGCAGTGTTTCTCGACTTCTCGACGCTAAGCGTCGGTGATCTGGACGTCAGCGGCCTGCAAGCGGCGGCGCCCGGCCTACGCCTGCTCGAGATGACGACGCAGGATGAGGTCGCTGCGATGATCGCCGGCTGCCAGATCGTCATGCTCAACAAACTGCAGATACCGCGCGAGGTGATCGCCGGTGCGCATGAGCTCAAGCTTATAGTGCTGTCCGCAACCGGCACGAACAACGTGGATCTCGGTGCTGCCCGCGATCACGGGGTCGCCGTCTGCAATATCACCGACTACTGCACCGCCTCGGTGGTGCAGCACGTGCTCGGCGTAATGCTCAGCCTGACGCAGAAACTGCCGCAATACTCGCGCGATGCCGTCGATGGCACCTGGGCGAAAAGCCCGCACTTCACGTGCCTCGTTCACCCGATCCGCGAACTGCGCGGCCGCACCCTCGGCATCGTCGGCTACGGCGTGCTCGGTAAAGCCGTCGCCGAAGCCTGTCGAAGCGCACTCGGCATGCAGGTCATTGTGGCCGAGCGCGCGGGGACGCCAGCACAGATCGGATCGGGCACGACGCGCGCAGCAGATGGAGCACAGACGCCCCTCGAGGAGCGCGTACCGCTCGATGAGTTGCTCGCACGCGCCGACGTCGTTTCGCTGCACTGCCCGCTGACCCCCACCACTACGGGGCTGATCGATGCACGCCGACTGCGATTGATGAAATCGGACGCTCTCCTCATCAATACGGCGCGAGGCGGGCTCGTCGATGTCGAGGCACTCGCGCACTCGCTGCGTACGGGACAACTTGGCGGCGCCGCCATCGACGTGCTGCCGCGCGAACCTCCCGTCGACGGCTCACCGCTGTTCGCACCGGACCTGCCGAATCTCATCGTCACGCCGCACACAGCGTGGGCGGCCCGCGAGTCTCGACAACGCGCAATCGATCAGATGGCGGCCAACATTGAGGCGTGGCGACGGGGCGAGCCAGTGCGCCGCGTCATCTGATCGTGACGAGCTTCGGCACACAGCATCGGCTCGCGCTGCTGGCAGCCGTAATTCTCGGCTTGCCCGGCACCGCGAGCGATGCCCGAGCTGCCGGCCCCGACGAACTCGTACCGGTGAACGTCAAGGGCATCGACAGCATGCGACGTCGCGCCGACGTGAACTGGGCCACGTACGACGCCGTGCTCGTTGCGCCGGTGACAGTGTCATTCAGCAAGCTGTGGGACCCACGGGACTACGGACGCTTTGGTCTGCGGCCGCGCGACGTGGAGCGTATTCGCAGCAAGGTGGCAACCCTTGCCCAAGCCACCTTCGTCAAAGTTCTGGCCGAGGGCGGATACCGCATCGTCGATCGTGCCGACGCCGGCGTGTTGCAGGTGGAGCCCAATATCATTGATCTGTACGTCAACGCGCCCGATCTACCCGACGAGAACCGTCACCAGAGCTATGTGCTGGAAGCCGGCGAGATGACGCTCGCGCTCGAACTGCGCGATGCCGTGACAGGTACCCTACTGGCCGAAGCTCGAGATCGACAGCGCGGCATCGATCGAGGTCGATTCACGGTGGCCAACAGCGTGACCAATCGTGCCGAGGCAGAACGGGTGCTGCGCGGCTGGGCTACGCGCCTACGCGACAGTCTGGACGCCGCTCGCCAGACTCGCTGACCGCCCTCGTCAACGACGCTGACGGCCTCGCC